>DMCZ01000078.1:6498-11326 GCA_003446655.1 Thauera sp.
AATCATCAGCGGCGCGATGATGGCGACGATCTTCGCCAGCGTCCATACCGCCGGCCAGGCGGAACCGAACAGGTCGGCAACGGGTTGCAGCATCGCTTCCATTACGCACGCTCCACGCTGAGGTCACCGCTCATTGCACCGAGCGCCGCGGTCGAGGGATGGGCCGCCGCGACACGCACGCAGTTGGCGGCAAGCCCTTCGTCTGCCTGAACAACGAGTTCCACGCTCGCGCCGCCTTGGGCGACACGCACCTTGTCACCGGCAGTCAACCCGAGCACTGCAAGCGTCGCCGGCGAGATGCGCGCGGTCGGAGCCGCCGCATCGCGCGTCTTTTGCAGCGAGGCCGCGCGGCGTACCAGCGGATCGGCAAAGTGGATCGGCACATCGGCTACGCGCTCCAGCCCAGTCGTCCCCCGGGCGGCAGCGGACACCACCACGCCCTCCAGACCGTTGTCGAGCCGAGCGCAGACATCACTGGCCAGGGCGTCGGTACGCACCGCCTCGGAATCCGCATGCCCGAAGCCCTCGAGCGCAAGCAGGTTGCCGAGCACGCGCAACACCTTCCAGGCCGGACGGACCTCGCCGAGCGGCTTGGCCACGGCGGTGAAGCTCTGCACACGGCCTTCGCAGTTGACGAAAGTGCCCGAGGTCTCGGTGAAGGGCGCGACCGGCAGCAGCACGTCGGCGACCTGGCGCAGCGCAACGGAATCGAAGCAGGAAAGCGCCACCACAAGCTGCGCGGGGTCGAGCGCCGCCATCGCCCCCGCCGGATTGGCGAGGTCGAGGTCAGGCTCGAGATTCAAGAGCACATAGGCCTTGCGTGGCTGTTCAATCATCGCCGCGGCGGTGAGGCCGCCCTCGCCCGGCACCGCGCCGGCAAGGTAGCCGCCAACGCTGTTTGCAGCCTCGCCGATGAAGCCGAAGCTGCCATCGGTCAGGCGAGCGATCTCCTGCGCAAGCATCTGGAGCTCGGAGGCACGCGAATGCTGCGCGGCCAGGCTACCTAGCCAGACCGCGACTTGCCGGCCGCTGGCAAGGCTCTGCGCAATGGCGAGCGCCTCGTCGCTCACGGTCTCGGGCAACTTACCGAGCAGCGCGACGCTGACCTCGGCGCCTTTTTCCCGGGCGAGCGCGACCACAACCTGAGCGAGCGTAGCCACCATCTCCGACGGTGCCACAAGCGCCCGGTTGCGCACCGGAACCAGCCACTCCTCCGCATTGGGGCCGATCGCGCTGACGTGCAGCCCTTTCTTGGCAGCCTGCCGTACCCGCTGCGCCAGCAAGGGCGCGTCCTTGCGCAGGAAGCTGCCGACCACGAGCAAGCGGGTGAGATCCTTGACCCCGGCGATCGGCATGCCTAGCCAGGGTGCTCCGGCACGCTTGCCGTCCGCGCGGAAGTCGGCCTGGCGCAAACGGAAATCGACGTTCTCGCTGCCGAGCCCCCGCACGAGTTTCTGCAGCAGGTAGAGCTCTTCCAGGGTCGAATGCGGCGAGCCGAGCGCGCCAATCGCGGCCGGGCCGTGATCACGCGCGATACCCCTCAGACCGGTAGCGACGAACTCGAGCGCAGTCTGCCAGTCGACGCGCTTCCACTGCCCTCCCTGCCGAACCAGCGGCACAGTCAGGCGTTCCTCGCTGGCGAGCCCCTCGTAGGAAAAGCGGTCCTTGTCGGACAGCCAGCACTCGTTGATCTCTTCGTTCTCGAGCGGCAGCACGCGCTTCACGACATCGTGCTTAGTCTGCACGATCAGGTTCGAGCCGAGCGAGTCATGGGGACTCACTGACTTGCGCCGCGACAGCTCCCAGGTGCGGGCCGCGAAGCGGAACGGCTTGGAGGTCAGCGCACCAACCGGGCACAGGTCGATGATGTTGCCGGACAGCTCGGAATCGATCGTCTTCTCGATGAACGGCATGATCTCCGCGTGCTCGCCGCGGAAGGCCTGACCGAGTTCCATCTCGCCGGCGATCTCGGCCGTGAAGCGGACGCAGCGCGTGCAGTTGATGCAGCGCGTCATGTCGGTCGACACCAGCGAGCCGAGGTTCTTGTTGAACACGACGCGCTTCTCTTCCTGATAGCGCGAGGCCGTGGAACCGTACCCGACCGCGAGATCCTGCAGCTGGCACTCGCCGCCCTGGTCACAGATCGGGCAGTCGAGCGGGTGGTTGATGAGCAGGAACTCCATCACTCCCTTCTGCGCCTTCACGGCCAGTTCCGAGTGGGTCCACACCTTCATGCCGTTGGTGACCGGCGTCGCACAGGCCGGCAGAGGCTTGGGCGCCTTCTCCACCTGCACCAGGCACATCCGGCAGTTGGCCGCAATGGACAGCTTCTTGTGGTAGCAGAAGTGCGGAATGTAGGAGCCGGCAACCGCTGCAGCCTCGATCACGGTGCTGCCGTCGTTGACCTGGACCTGCTTGCCGTCGATTTCGATCTCTAGCATGACGGGCTCACGTAGATTTGACTGCCTGCGCGCTGGACTTCGGGCGGCACGAGGCACTTCTTGTTTTCGATGTGGTATTCGAACTCACTGCCGAAGTGCTTGACGAAACTCTGCACCGGCATCGAGGCGGCATCGCCGAGGGCGCAGATCGTGCGGCCCATGATATTGGCGGTGACCGAATTGAGCAGATCGAGGTCGTCCGGGCGGCCGAGGCCGTTTTCGATGCGATGCACCACGCGGTACAGCCACCCGGTACCCTCACGGCAGGGCGTGCACTGACCGCAGGACTCCTCGAAGTAGAAGTAGGACAGACGCTCGAGTGCCTTGACCATGCAGGTGGTCTCATCCATGACGATCACGGCGCCCGAGCCGAGCATCGAGCCCGCCTTCGAGATCGAGTCGTAATCCATCGTGCAGTCCATCATCACGCTGCCCGGCACGACCGGGGCGGACGATCCGCCGGGAATGACCGCCTTGATCTTGCGACCGCCGCGCATGCCGCCCGCCATTTCGAGCAGCTCGGCGAACGGAGTGCCGAGCGGGATCTCGTAGTTGCCGGGGCGATTGACGTGGCCCGACACCGAGAACAGCTTCATGCCGCCGTTGTTGGGCTTGCCGAGGTTCAGGAAAGCCTCGCCACCCATGTTCATGATGAAGGGCACCGAGGCGAAGGTCTCGGTGTTGTTGATCGTGGTCGGCTTGCCGTACAGGCCGTAGCTCGCCGGGAAGGGCGGCTTGAAGCGCGGCTGCCCCTTCTTGCCCTCGATCGACTCGAGCAGCGCGGTCTCCTCGCCGCAGATGTAGGCGCCGTAGCCGTGGTGGGCAAAGAGCTCGAAGGAGAAGTCGCTGCCGAGGATGTTCTGGCCGATGAAGCCGGCCTCACGCGCTTCCGCGAGCGCCTCTTCGAAACGCGAATAGGTCTCGAAGATCTCGCCATGGATATAGTTGTAGCCACGCGCGGCGCCCATGGCGTAGGCGGCGATCGCCATGCCTTCGATCACGCTGTGCGGGTTGTAACGCAGGATATCGCGATCCTTGAAGGTACCCGGCTCGCCCTCGTCGGAGTTGCATGCGAGATACTTGTCGCCCGGGAAGGAGCGCGGCATGAAGCTCCACTTCAGGCCGGTCGGGAAGCCTGCGCCCCCCCGTCCGCGCAGCACCGAGGTCTTGAGCTCGGCAATGATCGCATCCTGCGGGGTCTTGTCGGCGATGATCTTCCTTAGCGCCGAATAACCACCGCGGGCGACGTAGTCCTGGAGCCGCCAGGTGCGGTCGCCGTCACAGCCGGCGAGAATCATTCCTTGCGTGCTCATTTCTTGTCCAGCTCGGCCAGCATCTGGTCGATCTTCTCGGTGGTCATCCAGCTGCACATGTGATGGTTGTTCACCAGCAGCACCGGGGCGTCGCCACAGGCGCCCATGCACTCGCCTTCCTTCAGCGTGAATTTGCCGTCAGGCGTGGTCTCGTTGAATTCGATGCCGAGCTTGTGCTTGAGGTACTCGCCTGCATGCACGCCGCCAGACAGCGCACAGGGCAGATTCGTGCACACGGTGATCTTGTGGCGCCCAACCGGCGCGAGGTCGTACATGTTGTAGAAGCTCGCGACCTCGTAGGCGGCGATCGGCGGCATATCGAGATAGCGGGCGACGAACTCGATGAGTTCCTTGGGCAGCCAGCCCTTCTCGACCTGCGCGATCCGCAGCGCGGCCATGACCGCGGACTGCTTCTGATCGGGCGGATACTTGGCGATCTCTCGATCGATCTGTTGCAGCGATTCCTGGCTCAGCATGTCGTCTTGATCTTCCGGATAGCCTGCCGATTCTTGTTTGATTCAGTGGCGCCGCGAGGCGCCGCTTCAATGCCGCCGGCGAACCGGCTGCCGCGTCAGCGGTCGATCTCGCCGAACACGACGTCCATGGTGCCGATGATCGCCACCACGTCAGCGATCATGTGTCCGCGGGCAATGTCATCCATCGCGGCAAGGTGCGCGAAGCCCGGCGCGCGCAGCTTCAGGCGATAAGGCTTGTTGGCGCCGTCAGACACCGCATACACACCGAACTCGCCCTTGGGATGCTCGACCGCCGAATAGACCTCGCCCTTGGGCACGTGCATGCCTTCGGTGAAGAGCTTGAAATGGTGAATCAGCTCTTCCATGTTCGACTTCATCGCCTCGCGCGACGGCGGTGCAACCTTGTGGTTGTCGGTGATGACCGGCCCCGGATTCCTGCGCAGCCAGTCGATGCACTGCTTGATGATGCGGTTGGACTGGCGCATCTCCTCCATGCGGCACAGGTAACGGTCGTAGCAGTCGCCGTTCTTGCCAACAGGGATGTCGAAATCCATGCGGTCGTAGACTTCGTAGGGCTGCTTCTTGCGCAGATCCCAGG
>DMCZ01000078.1:11537-12069 GCA_003446655.1 Thauera sp.
CCACGCCGATACCGACCGTACGTTGCTTCCAGATCCGGTTGTCGGTCAGCAGCGTCTCGTATTCGTCGCAGTAGGTCGGGAAGCGGTTGGTGAAGTCCTCGAGGAAGTCGAGCATCGAGCCTTCGCGGTTGGCGTTGAGCTCCTTGACCGTCTTCTCGTTCTTGAACTTGTTGACCTCGTACTTCGGCATGCGGTCCGGCAGGTCGCGATAGACGCCACCCGGACGGTAGTACGCCGCGTGCATGCGCGCACCGGAGACCGCCTCATAGACGTCCATCAGGTCTTCGCGCTCGCGGAAGGTGTACAGCACCATCGTCATCGCGCCGATATCGAGCGCGTGGGTGCCGATGTTGAGCAAGTGATTCAGGATGCGGGTAATCTCGTCGAACATCACCCGGATGTACTGGGCCCGCTCCGGAACCTGTACGCCGAGCAGCTTCTCGATCGCCATGCAGTAGGCGTGCTCGTTGCACATCATCGACACGTAGTCGAGCCGATCCATATAGGGCACCGATTGCACCCAGGTACGCGT
>DMCZ01000078.1:12343-13454 GCA_003446655.1 Thauera sp.
TAGTTGCGGATTTCAGCCATGGCCGACGTCCCCGTAGTTCTCTTCGCGCACGATGCGCGGCGTGTTCTCGCGCGGCTCGATGGTGACCGGCTGATAGACAACCCTGCCCTGCTCCGGGTCGTAACGCATCTCGACGTAACCCGAGACCGGGAAATCCTTGCGGAAGGGATGACCGACGAAACCATAATCGGTCAGGATGCGGCGCAGATCGGGATGACCTGAGTACATGATCCCGTACAGGTCGAAGGACTCGCGCTCGTACCAGTTGGCGCTCGGCCACACATCGACAACCGAATCCACCACTGGGAACTCGTCGTCCTCGGCAAACACCTTCAGGCGCAGCCGCCAGTTGTGCTTCACCGAGGTCAGGTGCGCGGCTGAAGCGAAGCGCTTGCCTTCCCAGGGCGCATTGCCGAAGGTGGAGTAATCGAGACCGGAGACATCGATCAGCTGCTCGAAATGCAGGTCGGCGTGATCGCGCAGCTGACGCGCGACGTTCAGGTAATCGCAGGCCGAGACCTCGATCGTCACCTCGCCGCGATCGACCACGAGCGAAGTGATCCGCTCACCGAAGACGTCGCGCAAGGTCTGGCTCAGGCGTTCAAGCTTGGCACTCATGTCTGGGACACCCGTCAGCGCGCAATCGTGTTCGTGCGCTTGATCTTGTTCTGAAGCTGGAGAATGCCGTAGATCAGCGCCTCGGCCGTCGGCGGGCAGCCCGGCACGTAAACGTCAACCGGCACGATGCGATCGCAACCACGCACGACCGAATAAGAGTAGTGGTAGTAACCACCACCGTTGGCACAAGAGCCCATCGAGATGACCCAGCGCGGCTCGGACATCTGGTCGTACACCTTGCGCAGCGCCGGCGCCATCTTGTTGCACAGTGTTCCGGCAACGATCATCAGGTCGGACTGACGCGGACTCGGACGGAACACCACACCGAAACGATCGAGGTCATAGCGGGAACAGCCCGCGTGAATCATTTCAACCGCACAACAGGCCAGACCGAAGGTCATTGGCCATAACGAACCTGTGCGCGTCCAGTTGATGACCTGTCTCTTATACACATTTCCGAGCCCACGCGACCGTACTAGTTATCGCATGCCGT
>DMCZ01000117.1:0-31600 GCA_003446655.1 Thauera sp.
AACATCGTTGCTAATCAGGTTTCCAAATGATCGGTCGCGATCCCCGCATCTCCGCGTGCGTGCGCGAGTGCGCGGAGCGGCTGGTGTGCGACTGGCAGGCGTATGCGCTGCTCGGCGAGGCGGCCTCCGAGGAGCGCGCCGGCGGCGTGCTGCATTGAGGCTGAAGTCATGACATCCCGAGCATCGACGAGGAGGCAAGGATGCGCAAGAAATGCTGCAAGAAGGACAAGCCCTGCAAGGGATGTCCGCGACGCAACAAGTTAGGGCTTGGTAAGCAGGGGCAATGACAATCATCAAATAGGAATGCTTGTCATTTCTGCTGTTGTTCTGCATGTTCAGCCCTCGCTCAGGTCGGTCCCGGTTCGGGGCAGGCGGGCAGGGCATCGATGAAACGGGAATTGCGCACATGAAAAATCTGATCCTGACCGCCACGGTCGTCCTCGCCGCCTTCGCCAGCCCTGCATGGGCCTCCGGCGGTGGGCCGAAAACCGCCCACTTCGAGGCCAAGCCGGCCGAGACGCTGCCCCAGGCGGTGGCCAACTTCGCCGAGTACAACGACAAGCTGCGCGCGATCCTGGACGGCAAGGTCACCGACTCGGACATGGCCGACGTGCATCAGCTCACCTACACGCTCGAGAACGCACTGAAGAAGATCAACGAGGAAATGTCCACGCTCGCGGTCACACTCGAGGAAGTTCATCAGGCGTCCGAGAAGCTCGATCGCGACGCGGTGATCAAGCATGGGCGCGCCTATCTGTCGGTTGCCGACGAGGTCGTGAAGTAAGCGCTTGGTCGGCGCATCGCGCCGCAGGCTCAGCGGCCGATCGGCCTTCCGGCCTTGGCGCGCCTTGCTGGGCCGAGTCGTTGCCGCATTCCCCTCACGGGCCGCCCGCAAGCCAGCCCGTTCATGTCCACGCTCCTCCTCGCAAAGAAATGATCATGTCGTCTCCGTAATTCGGGCTGCGCTCATTCGTGCTTGCCACCCTGCTGGCCAGCTGGTCCCCCGGTCCTCGCCGAGCGGCCGATGGCCGTCGATGACGCCGGTGCGCTCGAGCGTGGCGGGGCCAAGCTTGAGTTCGGCTGGAGCCGCGACGAAGCGGTGCGCGGCTACGAGGGTGCAGCGGGCTTCGGCCCGATCGACACCGTCGAGGTGGAGTTGGGCTTCGGGCGTGCGTATGTCTTGCTGAGCGAACAGCCAGCGCTCGAAGCCTCGCGCGTTTCGCACTGAGACGGTTCCGGCCTGGGGCGGGACCGTTATGGAGATCCTGATGAGCGAGAAGCGCTGCAAGAAGGACAAGCCCTGCAAGGGCTGCCCGAGATTCAAGAAGTGATTTCGGCGAGCGAGCGCACGCAGATTTGATTGGAATCAAATAGGAATGATTCGCGTTTAAGTAAAGTTGTCTCACCTGATCCGAATCATCCCGGGCAAGCCAGCCGTCGCCAGCCAGCTCGACTACTCGATGGAGTTGTTTATGGAACTGCGCATGCGCGCGCTGGCGCTCGCCCTGCTGGGTGTCTCTTTCGCACCATCCCTGCTCGCCGCAGGTGAAACCGTGCTCGGCGAGCAGGTTGTGACCGCCAAAGGCTACGCCGCCGACGTGCAGGAGACACCCCAGGCGATCGAAGTCCTGCGTCCGGCCACGGCGGGCGCGGCGGTCGTCGGCGATCTGTTGCGAGGCAAGCCGGGGCTGGCGGCCCAGTCCGACGGAGCCTGGGGACAGAACCCGGTCTTGCGCGGCCTCAAGAAGGAAAGCGTCGTCGTCATGGTCGATGGCCTGCGTGTGAACTCGGCCCAGCCTCAGGGGGCGATCGCGTCCTTCATGGATCTCGGGCTGCTCGACCGTGTCGAGGTCGTCAAGGGGCCGGGCTCGGTGCTGCACGGCACCGGTGCGATGGGCGGGGTCGTCAACCTGCTCACGCCCGAGGCGGCCTTCACCGCGGAGGAACGCATGGGCGGCCGTGCCGGCGTGCGCTTCAGCAGTGTCGACAAGGGTGTAGCCGGTGCGCTGCTGGTGCAGCGTTCGAACGCCGATCACGCGCTGGTGCTGGGTGTGGCCGGGCGCGACGTGGATGACTACCGCAGTCCCGACGGGCGCGAGGACCGGACCGGCTACAAGTCCGACACCCTGCTGGCCAAGTATCGCCATCGCCTGACCGACGACGTCAGCCTGCGTCTGAACCTGCAACGTCATGAGGACGAGGACGTGTGGTATCCGGGGTCAGCCCGCACCGGCGCAGGCATTCCGCATCCGCTCGGCGTGGCGACCATCCATTCGCCCGAGCAGCGCCGCGAGCTCTACGAACTGGGCGTCGATGCGAAGCTCGGCGAAGGGCAACTGTCGGCCGAGATCTATCGTCAGGAAGTGTTCCGCCAGATCCGTGCCCGCGCCGAAAACCTCGGTCGCGACTACGTACGTAACGACGTTGCCTTCACGACCGATGGCGCGCGCGCCAAGTACGTGTTCCCGGTCGGCGGGGATCATCTGCTGACGGTCGGGGCCGAAACCTGGCGCATGAAGGGCGATCCCGAGCGTTACATGGACAACAACGCGCCGTTCTTCAACAACAACGTGCGCAACGATCCGTTCTCGGATGGCGAGATCGAGGCGGTGGGCGTGTTCGTGCAGGACGAGTTCGCGCTTGGCGCCACCCGCATCGTTGCCGGACTGCGCTACGACCGCGTCAGCGGTGACGCGGCGCAGAAGGGGACGGGGCCGTCGGCCCAGACGACCGGTCTGGACAAGACGGACAACAACCTGTCGTGGTCGCTCGGGGCGATCCATCCCCTCACCGAAAGTCTCAACGCCTACGCCAACGTCGGCCGCGCCTACCGCGCCGCGGACATGCGTGAGCGCTTCGAGGATTCGGCGCGCGGCGACGGCTACTACCACGTCGGCAACCCGCAACTCGATCCGGAAGTCTCGACCAGCTTCGAACTCGGCCTCAAGGGCGCCGGCGCAGGGCTGACCTACCGGGTGGCGGCCTTCTACACGCGCATCGACGACTACATCGCCGGACGCATCACCGGTGCGTCCCATCCGGGCACGGGACTGCCGCTCAAGCGCACCGAGAACCTCGACAAGGTCACGATCTACGGCGTCGAAGGCAGTCTCAGCGCGCCGGTGGGCGCCTACGTCGCCGATGCTGGCTTCACCTGGCTGCGTGGGAAGAATCATCAGGACGACGAGCCGCTGTACCAGATGCCGGCACCCGAACTGACGCTGGGCATCGGCCAGCCGGCCGAGCGCGGCTTCTATTGGCGCGCGCAGTTGCGCGCGGTGGCCGGGCAGGATCGCATCGCGACGAAGTTCTCCAATGGCACGGAGGACACGACCTCCGGCTTCGTCACCGCCGACGCCGAGCTGGGCTGGCGTTTCGGCGCGGTCGGCGCCTTCGATGCGGCCACGCTGGCAGTCGGCCTGCACAACCTGGCCGACAAGCGCTACCACGAGCACTTGACCGATGGCGTATCGGGCCAGGAACTGGCGGCGCCGGGTCGCGGCATCACCTTGAGTCTCTCCGGGAGTTTCTGACATGCAGGCACCACGCCCACCCTTGCCCGGCTGGAGCCGGTTCCTGTTGCACGCGTGCGTGGTGCTCGCATTCCTGGTCGTGACCGGCACCGCCGACGCGCAGAAGCTGCCGAAGCTGACGCTCGCCGGGCCCTCGGCGGCGGTGTCGAATCCGCTGATCCACATGGTCGACTCCGGTGCGCTTGCCGACGTTGCCGAGGTGGTCGAGTTCGTGCCCTGGCGCGACCCCGACCAGTTGCGCGTGATGGCGCTCGACGGCCGCGCCGACGTGCTGGCGATGCCGACCAACGTCGCGGCCAACCTCTACAACCGCGGCGCGAAGCTGCGGATGCTCAACGTGTCGACCTGGGGCGTGCTGTGGCTGGTTTCGCGCGAC
This sequence comes from Thauera sp., assembly GCA_003446655.1. Lineage (GTDB taxonomy): Bacteria > Pseudomonadota > Gammaproteobacteria > Burkholderiales > Rhodocyclaceae > Thauera. The sequence continues at coordinate 3,910 of DMCZ01000117.1, forward strand.
GCGGCGCTCAAGTCGCTTGCCGACCTGCGCGGCAAGGAACTGGCGATGCCCTTCCGCGGCGACATGCCGGACATCGTGTTCCAGTTGCTCGCCGAGCAGCAGGGCATGGACGTCCGCAAGGACCTGACCCTGCGCTACGTCGCCAGCCCGATCGACGCGATGCAGTTGCTGGTGATGCGCCGCGTCGACCACGCGCTGCTGGCCGAGCCGGCGGTGTCGATGGCGCTGCGCAAGACGGGCTCCTTCCCGATCAGCGTCATTGCGCCGGAGCTGCATCGCAGTGTGGACCTGCAGCAGGAGTGGGGCCGGGTGTTCGCGCGCGCCACTCGCATCCCGCAGGCCGGCATCGCGGTGATGGGGGCGTTGCGCGAGCGTCCGGACGTCGTCGCGCGCATCGAGGCTGAATATGCCCGCTCGCTGGCCTGGTGTCGGGCCAACGCCGAGGCCTGTGGCCGCGGCGTCGCCGCCCGCATCGACCTGCTGACGCCCGAGGCGGTGTCCGACTCGATCGCCGTCAGCCAGATGGAGGCGGTGCCGGTGCAGGCCGCGCGCGTCGAGCTCGAATTCATGTTCGGCCAGCTGGTGAAGAAGAATCCGGCGCTGGTCGGCGGCAAGCTGCCCGACAATGGCTTCTATGGCGGAGCCGCGAAGCCATGAGTCTGTTGCGTGCCTGGCTGGCCGGTTTGCCCGCCTACCTGTGGAGCGGCTGGGGTGCGATCGCCAGCCTGTTCCTGCTGCTGGCCGCCTGGGAGGCGGTCAGTCTGGTTTACGGCCCGCTGGTGATGCCCGACCCGCGCTCGGCCTTCGGCACCCTGTGGGTCCTGATCGACAGCGGCGCCGCCGGGCCGGAACTCGCCGCCACCGCACGCCGCGCGCTCTCGGGCTATGCCCTGTCGGTGCTGGCCGGCAGCGTGCTTGGTCTTGTTGCGGGGCTGTCTATGACCGCGTCGATGATGTCGCGCCCGCTCGTGACCGTGCTGATGGGTACGCCGCCGATCGCCTGGCTGGTGCTGGCGATGCTGTGGTTCGGCGCCAGCGACGGCACGCCGGTGTTCACCGTGTTCGTCGCCGCCTTTCCGGTGATCTTCATCGGCGCGCTGCAGGGCACGCGCACGCTCGACAACCAGCTGCGTGGCATGGCCGAGGCCTTTCGCCTGCCGCGCCGCATGATGTTCCTCGATGTCTATCTGCCGCACGTGGTGTCCTACCTGTTCCCCGCCTGGATCGCTGCGCTCGGCACGGCCTGGAAGGTGGTGGTGATGGCGGAGTTGCTCGCCACCCAGGACGGCGTGGGCGCGGCGCTGGCCGTGTCGCGCTCGCATCTCGATACGGCGGCCACGATGGCCTGGATTGCCGCGGTGGTCGGCCTGCTACTGGCCGTCGAGTACCTGGTGCTGGAGCCGGTCAAGCGCGAGGTGGAGCGTTGGCGGGAGCAGGGCGCATGAGCGGCGAACTACGCGTTCGTGGCCTGTCGCACGCCTTCGCGCGCGACGAGGTGCTGGCAGGCATCGACTTTCGCGTGTGCGCGGGCGAGGTGGTGGCGCTGGTCGGCCCCTCGGGCTGCGGCAAAACCACCTTGCTGCACCTGGCGGCCGGCCTGCTGACGGTGCAGGAGGGTGAGGTGTCGAACCGCTTTGGGACCACCGCCTTCATGTTCCAGCAGCCGCGCCTGCTGCCGTGGAAGACGGCAATCGACAACATCGCGCTCGGCCTCAAGGCGGCAGGCGTCGGGCGCGACGAACGCCGGTTCCGCTCGCGCGAACTGGCGCTGCGCCTGGGTCTGGCGCACCGCGACCTCGACAAGTTTCCGCACCAGTTGTCGGGCGGCATGCAGAGCCGGGTGGCGATCGCGCGCGCGCTGGTGCTGGCGCCCGATCTGTTGCTGCTCGACGAGCCGTTCTCGGCGCTCGACGTCGGTCTCAAGGAAGAGCTCTACCGCCTGCTGCTGGCCCAGCAGGCGGAGCGCGGCATGGGGGTGTTGATGATCACGCACGACCTGATGGAGGCAGTGAGGTTGTCGGATTCGATCCTGGTGATGGCGCCCGAGCCCGGGCGCATCGTGTGCCGCTTCGCGCTCGGCCAGCCAGCGGCGACCCGCGACGACGCCTGGGTCTATCACCATACCGCCGAGCTGCTGCAGACGGCGGCGGTGCGCGAGAGCTTCGGATTGCCGCCTGCCGTGGCGGCCCCTGCAGCCGACCTCGCGCCGCAGGCCGGGGCGGCAGCGCGTCCGGCGTCGGGTCTGCGTCTGGTCGTGCCGGCCGAGCCGGTGCTGCGCGCGCGCGGCGGCGCGCGTTGCGGCGGCTGAGGAGCGCGAGGCCATGTCTCATCCCATCGACCACAAGCCGTTCGGCCGGCTGTTCGACCGGCTGGCGGCACGGCCGCTGTTCATGTGCGGCTTCCGCCCCTTCTTCCTCGCCACTGCCGTGTATGCGGTGCTACTGCTGCTGATCTGGCTGGGCTTTCTCGCGGCAGGGCTGGGCGTGCCGGCCGTGCGCGGCGGCCCGGTCGTGTGGCACGCGCATGAGCTGATGTTCGGTTTCGGGCTCGCGGCGGTGGCGGGTTTCCTGCTGACGGCGGTGCCCGAGTTCACCGCCACGCCCGCCTTCGGTCGTCGCATCGCACTCGGCATGGTCCTGCTGTGGACGGCGGCACGCCTGGCGTTCTGGCTGTCGGGAACACTGGGGCTGGCGGGGGAAGTGCTGGCCGCGGTGCTGAACGTGGGTTTTCTAGGTGCGCTGATTGCGATCGTCGCGCCACGGCTTTGGCGCGACCCCGAGCGGCGCCATCTCGCCTTTCTGTGGGGACTGGGGGCGATGTGGATCGCGCTGGCGGGTTTTCATGCCGATGCGCTCGGCGGCGCGTATCCGATGCGCTGGGTGCGGGTCGGCGTCGGCGTGATGATGGTGCTGATCGTGGTCGCGCTCAGCCGCATCTCGATGCGCATCGTCAATGATGCGCTGGATGCCGAGCGCCTGCGCCGCAATGGCGGCACGGCCCGCCGTCACGGCGAGGACGACGAACTGCCCGACTATCGTGCGCGCCCCCCGCGGCGCAATCTCGCCATCTTCGGCGTGGCGCTGTACACCGTGGTCGAGTTCGTGCTGTCCGGCTCGGTCATAGCCGGCTGGGTGGCGCTGGCGGTGGCGGCGGCGGTGCTGAACCTGCTGAACGACTGGCATGTCGGCCGCGCCCTGCTGTCGCGTTGGGCCTTCATGCTCTACGCGGTGTATTGGCTCATGGCAGCGGGCTACGCGCTGATCGGCCTGTCCTTGCTCGGCGCGCCGGTGACGCCCAGTGCGGGACTGCACCTGCTGACGGTCGGTGCGATGGGCGTGTCGATCTTCGGCGTGCTGTGCATCGCCGGACGCACGCATGCGGGCCATGAACTGGATCTGCGGCCCTGGGTGCTGGTGGCCGCGGCCGGGCTGGTGGCCGCCGCGCTGGCACGCTCGGCATCCGGCCTGCCGGGGATGCCGATGGCCGGCCTGCAGGCGGTGAGCGCGGCCGCCTGGGTGCTGGGCTACGGTCTTGCAGCGCGCTACCTCGGCACGGTGTTCGTCGGTCCGCGGCCGGATTCGGGGACGGGCTGCGAGGAAGTGCTCCGCGAGGCGTAGGACGGTGGACAGTGGGCACTTGTGGCCCAGCTGCCCTGATTCAGGGCTTCGCCCAGCGCCGCAGCAGATTGTGATACACGCCGGTGAGCCGCAGCAGGTCGGGGTCGTCCTGGCGCCCTGAGGCGGTCAGACCCCGGATGGATTGATCGAGGTCGTACAGCAGCGTGCGTTCCCCTTCGTCCTGCACCAGGCTCTGAATCCAGAAGAAACTGGCGATGCGCGCGCCGCGTGTGACTGGCGTGACGCGATGCAGGCTGGTCGAGGGGTAGAGCACCATGTCGCCCGCCTCGAGCTTCACCGTCTGTACGCCGAACGGACCTTCGATCTCCAGTTCGCCGCCTTCGTACTCGTCCGGCTCGGCGAGGAACACCGTGGCTGACACGTCCGTACGCACCGTGATGTCGGTGCCCGGCACCGTCATCAGGGCGCTGTCGACGTGGGTGCCGTAAGTGCCGCCGCCGCGGTAGCAGTTGAACTTGGGCGGGTAGATGCGCTGCGGCAGGGCGGCGGAGATGAACTCCGGGTGCGTGCCCAGTTTGCGCAGGATGTGGTTGCCGAGGCGGGTGGCCAGATCCGAGCCGTCCGCCAGTTGCAGGTTGCGCTTGACCTGGCTGGCGAGCGTGCCGGCGGTCTTCAGCCCGTCTTCCCACTGCGCCTGGTCGAGGTGCTGGCGGAACTGCCGGACTTCATCCTTGGTCAGGACCTTCTCGATTGAAATGAGCATGATGTGAATCGCTTACAGGGCAAGGTTTGGACTGAGGTTCAGGCGTGGCGGTGGGTGACGCAGTCCGCCGTGATCTCCTGCAGTGTGGCGCAGCCGGCGAGTGCCATGCACAGCTCCAGTTCCTCGCGCAGCAGCTTCAGCATGTGGGCGACGCCGAGCGCGCCGGCAACGGCCAGCGCGAAGACCTGCAGACGCCCGACCAGCACCGCGTCCGCGCCGAGGGCCAGCGCCTTGAATACGTCGCTGCCGGCGCGGATGCCGCTGTCGAGCAGGACGGGGTAGTCCGCACCGACCGCGGCGCGCACGGCAGGCAGCGCGTCGAGGCTGGCTGGCACGCCGTCAAGGGCGCGGCCGCCATGGTTCGAGACGATGATCCCCGTAACCCCGGCCGCCTTCAGCGCCAGCGCGTCGTCGGCGCGCAGGACGCCCTTGACGATGACCGGCAGGCGGGTGTGACGCATCAGCCAGTCCAGGTCATCCCAGGTCGGCGCCTCCCGCATCAGGCCCTGGAAGATGCGGCCCTGGCCGCGTTCGAGTACGACTGGCGGCGGCGTTGCATGATGGATGAGGTTGCCCGGACGCACCGTGTCGGGCATGCGGAAACCTGCCCTCTGGGCGCGCAGGCTGGGACGCTGCACGGCCGCGTCGAGGGTTACGACGAGTGCGCGGTAGCCCGCAGCCTCGGCGCGCTGGACGAGATCGAGCGTGCTGCCGCGCATGGGCTGGACGTAGAGCTGGAACCACTTCTCCCCGCAGCCTTCCCTTGCGATGTCTTCCAGCGGCCAGGACGACAGTGTGCTGGCGACCAGGCAAGTGTCGGTCGCCTCCGCGGCACGTGCGCTGTCGAGTTCGCCCCGGGGGTGAGCCAACGCCTGAAAGGCCAGTGGGGCAAGCAGGATGGGGTGGTGCAGGGACTGGCCGAGGAGCGTGAGGCGCGTGTGCCCTGTGGTCACGTCCCGCAGCAGTCGCGGCAGGATCTGCACGCGTTCGAAGGCCTCGCGGTTGGCACGCAGCGTGGCTTCGAAGCCGCTGCCGCCGGCGATGTAGGCGTGGTGCGTGGCCGGCAGGAAATGCGCGGCAAGGGCCTCGTAGTCCTGTGCGCACAGGATGTCGGATGGAATCCGCGACAGGGGCGCGCGCGGCGTTGTGGTGTCGTTCATTCGATATGCCTTGCAAGGGCCGGGGCGCCGCCGACGGCAAGCTCTGGCACCCGGTGGATCAGGCTTCCTCGATCAGAATCCAGTGATTGTCGAGCGCCATCGGCTCCGGCCACGCGAGCAGGTTGGCGGGTGCATTCGGATGCCAGCGGCCCAGGCCGTAGGCGGTGGCGACCAGCACCCCGCCGCCGTCCTGCGGGCCGTGCCAGCCGGTCAGTGCATAGGACGCCTTGAGTTGCACGATGGGTCGCATCTTCTCGGGCAGGCCAGGGTGCCACAGGTTGGTGACGTCGGCCTGGTGGCTGGACAGCGCGAAGCCGTCATGCAGCGCCGGGGCGATGTCGCCAGCGTAGCCGATGCCGTCGTTCTCCTGCGTCGGGACGCTCAGGTGTTCGCCATCGAAAACGGCCAGGATCGGGGCGCGACGACGGTCGGCCTCGAGGTCGTGTTCGGCCTGCATCGCGATGCCGAGCAGGGCATCGCCGTCCCGCGGCGGGCGACTCCAGGCCATGTGGCGCAGGCTCAGCCGCGGGTCGTCGATGCGCCAGTGGCCGAGCAGGGCTCCGTTGGCGGTGTCGATGCGCACGAGCGAGGCGTCCATGCGGTGGAGATCGACCTTCTTGTCGCTCAGCGTGCGCGGAATGCCGCCATTGGCGACGAACAGGTGGCCCTGGGCGTCGAGCAGCAACTGGTGCGGGTCTAGAGCGTGGGTATCCCATTCGGCGAGCTTGCGCAGGCTGCGGTGGTCGCGCACGCCGATCCTGCCCTTGCCGCTGCGGAAATCGGTTTCGGTGGTGTACAGGTGCTCGCCATCCGCCGAGGCGATGACATGGCCGCCCAGGCGGCACATGCCCTCTTCCTGCACGTCGATCTGCTGCATCACCTTGCCCTGCGCATCGCAACGCAGCATCCAGGTCCCGGGGCGTGCACTGCACACCAGCAGCCCGCCGCCGGGCTCGGCCATCAGTCCGTGAGGCCGGCTCGGTAGCGGCACCATATAGCCGAAGGCGAGCTTGCGCGCCTCCCAGTCAGCGACGAGGGTGCCGGCGAAGTTCGGGTCGCTCGCGCGCGGACCCCGCCAGGCGGCGCCGACGACCGCGCGCGTCCCGCTCGGTCCGGCCTGGGCCGCGCGCGGCATGAGGATGCTTGCCGTGCCGGCGGCCAGTGTCTTAAGGGCGCGGCGACGCGAGATGCTGAAACGCGGGGGATCGAGGTAAAGCGTGGGTTGTGCGTGCATGGATGCTCCGTCTTTCGAAGGTCGGTTTGCCGACCACGTGCGCGGAAAGTCAGTCAGGCAAGATTGTTCAAAACGAAAACGGCCGGGCTGCGCGCTGAGGCGCGGCCCGGCCGGGTGAAGCACTAGTACTTAGAAGTCATAGTTCAGGGTGACGCGCGTATTGCGTGCATCACCCTTGTACAGGAACGAACCCGACTGATACGCGGCCGTGTAGTAGTCCTTGTCGGTCACGTTGCCCACGTTCAGGCGCACGTCCATGTTCTTGTTGATGCGGTAGTTGGCGAACAGGTCCAGTACGGTGTAGGCGGGGATCGGGTTGTTGTACTCCCCGGTCGTTGCGTCGAAGCCCGCCGCGGTGTCGGGTTGCCCCGCGTACTTCTCGCTTTCGTACTTGACTGCGCCGCCGAACGAGAACGCGTCCGTCGCCTGATACTTGAGTTGTACGAAGGCGCTCTTGTCGGCGAAGTTGCTGAGCGTCTTGCCGACCTTTTCCGGGGTGGCCGATTCGAGTACTTCCGCGCCCATGATTGCCACGCCGGCCTGTGCGGTGAGCTTCTCGGTGAGCAGGCCGGTCAGGCCGAGCTCGATGCCGCGAACGCGGTTCTTGCTCGAGTTGAAGGTGCCGGTGGCTTCGTAGCCGTTGCCTTCCATCACGTCGGACTTGGTGATCTGGAACACCGCGGCGGTGGCCAGCAGCTTCTCGCCCATCAGGTTCCACTTCGTGCCCAGCTCGAGCAGCTCGGTCTTCTCCGGCTTCGCCGAACCCGGGATGAAGCCGCCGTAGCCCGCGTTGGTGCCGACGTCCGACTCGCCGCCGTTGACGTCGCTCGCGGTCGAGTAGCTGGCATAGACGTTGGCGTCGGGACGGAACTTGTAGGTGAGGCCGACGTGGCCGTTCCACAGGCTGTCGGAGGTGCTGTAGTCGGTGCGGGCGAGGGTGGTGGTGTTCTGCGTGCCGAGGTCGTAGTCGAAGCGGTCCCAGCGCAGGCCGGCAAAGGCGGTCCACTTGTCGGTCAGGTCCACCGTATCCATCACCGAGAGCGAGACGGTCTTCACGTTCCAGTCGCTGTCCCAGGTGCCCTTGGCGACGCTGCGGTTCATGATCGTGTTGATGCCGTTGAGCAGGGCGCCGCTCGCATCGGTGATGCACCAGCCCGGCGAGACCCCGCCCCGGCCTGGGACCATGCAGTTTTCGCCCGAATTGCTGATGTTGTAGACCCCGTTCAGCACGCTGTGGTCGGAATACTCCAGGCCGAAGATGAGCTCGTGCTTGAGCCCGCCAATCTCGCGGTCGAGATGCAGGTTCGTCTGGTTGACGAAGTAGTCGACCTCCTGCCAGCCCTGATGGGTGCTGAGGCTGATGGTCGGCGCGCCGGCTCGCGGATCGTTCCCGGCGAACGCGTTGGCGCGCGCGCCGGTGACGACGTAGCCGTTGTCCGTCTGGCCGTAGCGGGTCAGGTTGGTGACGCGCGTGTCCTGATCGAACTGATAGCGCAGGCGCGCAGTGAAGGTGTCGACGTCGGAGCTCAGGAAGTCCTGGTCCTGCGCGTAGACGGGTACGTTCCTGGCCGGCTTGCGATTCGGGAGGGTTCCGGTGAGGAAACCGCCCATGTCCGGGTTGTCGTCGGCGCGCAGACCGTAATAGTCGAGCGTGAGATCGAGTTTGTCGGTCGGGGTCCAGAAGGTGGACAGGGCCACACCCTTGCGCTCGCGGTCCGCCGGAGCGCGATCGGGCACCTCCTCGTAGCCATAGAGCAGGTTGGCGCGCACCGCGAGGTCTTCGCTCACGACCTTGTTGGTGTCGAGCGTCAGGCGAGTGTGGCGATCGGTGCCAAAGCCTGTGGACAGGCGGGTGTAGTCGTAGGCAGTGGTGGCCTGCTTGGTCACGGAATTCACGGCGCCACCCGAGGTGCCGCGGCCGGCGAAGCTGGAGTTCGGGCCCTTGGAGATCTCGACCTGCTCGGTGGCGAAGCTCTCGCGGATGGTCATGCCGGGGTCGCGCAAGCCGTCCACGAAGACGTCGCTGCGCGCTTCCTGGCCGCGGATGACGTAGCGGTCGCCGAAGGCGTTGCCGTTCTCGCCGGTGCCCAGCGTGATGCCGGGCTGGGCGTCGAGGATCTCGCGCAGGTCGGTGTAGCCCGAGTCCTCGATCTGCGCCTTGGTCAGCACCTGGATGTTCTGCGCGGTCTCCGCGAGCGCGCGCTTGTGGCGCTCGTCACCCGAGTATTTGGCCTTGTAGGGCACGCCGGGTTCGGCGTTCGGGTTGGCTTCCAGCGCAGTGTCGATGACGTTGACCGTCTTCAGGGTGGACTCGGGGGCCGGTTCTTGCTCCTGGGCAACGGCTGCTATCGGTACCAGGACGGCGGTGGACAGTCCGAGCGCCATCGCTCTGGCTGCGGGTCGTTTGCGCAGCGAGGCGGGCTGCTTGGGGTGCGAGTTCTTCGAGGACATCGGTCTTCCTGATCACGGGTTGCGAAAGGCGTTGAGGTGATCAGCCCGGGCTTGCCGGAGACCCTGCGATCCTGTGCCCGTACCGCGTCGAACGCGGCTGGCAGGGACGCATGACGACGGTCCGCGAGTGAACGGCGTTGGCCGTGTGTCGACGACGGACGGATCTCCGGTGCAAGCGTTCTGGGCTGGCTTGGCTGGCTGATCCGTCGTTGCGGAGTGGCTCGCTACGTTCCCGGCCGCCGACGTCCGAGTTGCATGGAGACGCCGGCGGCTGTTACCTGCTGTTGCAGATGGAACGCATTCTCAATAAAGACCTCCTCCGCGTCAACTGAATTGAGAATTATTCTTATTATTTGGTCGGGAGGACTTGTGCGTGGGACGTGCTGCGGTGTCGCTGCGCGGGGCAGGGGCGGCGTGGGGGGCGCTTCGGGTGGTGGGGTGCGACGGCGCGTGGGTGGGATTGCCGTCGCTACGGCGTGGGCCGCACCCACCCCCCGCCGAGCGCCTTGTACAGATTCACTGCAGCGGTGAGCCGCGCCAGGCGCAGTTGGGCGAGTTGTTCCTGCGACGAAAACAGGGCGCGCTGGGCGAGGAGTACCGTCAGCAGGTCGTCTGCGCCTTCGCGGTAGCGGAGCTCGGCCAGGCGCAGGCTGCGCTCGGCTTCGGCGAGGATCTCGCGCTCGGCGGCTTCCTGGTTGGCGTCGCGGACGCCGTCGGCGAGGGCGTCCTCGACCTCCTTGAGCGCGGCGAGGATGGCGCGGCGGTGGGATTCGACCAGTTCGCGCTGGCGCGAGCGCTGGATGTCGACGTCCGCGCGCAGGCGGCCGCCGTCGAAGATCTTCTGCAGCACGCTGGCCGAGATCGACAGCGTGCGGGTGGTGTCGGCCAGCGACAGCAGCGCGGCGCTGCCCACGCCCGCACCGGCTGACAGGCTGATGCCGGGCAATAGCGCGGCGCGCGCGGCGGCGATGTTGGCGGCTGCGGCGGCGAGCCGGGCTTCGCTTGCGGCGAGGTCGGGGCGGCGCAGCAGCAGCTCCGAGGGCAAGCCGGCGCCGACCGTGGGCACCTGCAGGGCGCCCAGGCGCTCGTTGCCGCCGGCCGCGTCGGGGGTGAGTCCGGCCTGCGGGTTCCGGCCGAGCAGGATCGCGAGCGCGCTGCGCGTTTGGCGCACTTGCACCTCGAGCGGCTCGATGGCCTTGCGCTGGTTCAGCACCGTGGTGCGCTGCTGGCTTACATCGAGCGCCGAGGCCGCCCCGTTGTCGTAGCGCGCCTGCACCACGCGCAGCACGCGCTCGGCGGTGGCGAGGTTCTGGCGCGCGATCTCCAGGCGCTCCTGCAGCGCCAGGACCTGGAACCAGGTGGTGGCGACGCTGGCACTGATCGACAGTCGGGCCGCGTCGTAGTCGAAGCGGGTGGCGACGAGACCGGCGCGGTTGGCGTCGACGCCGGCAGCGATGCGGCCCCAGAGGTCGATCTCGTAGCTGGCGCCGAGGTCGATGCTGGTCGAGCTGGATTCATTGCCGGCCACATTGCGCGTGCCGCTGTCGCCGCTCAGGTTCAGCGACGGCAATAGCGACGCGCCGGCCTGGCGCAGCGCAAGCTCGGCCTGGACCACGCGTTCGGCCTGAATGCGCAGGTCGGGGGCGGTGGTCAGCGCCTCGGTGACGAAGCCGTCGAGCCGGGCCGAGCCGAAGTCCTGCCACCACGTGTCATGCAGCGCTGCGGCGGGCTCGTCCAGCCTCGCAGCCTCCGCCCACTGTGCCGGCAGGGGCTGCTCGGGGCGGACGACGGGCTCGGTGAGCGCGCAGCCGGCGGTGAGGGCGACGAGCAGAGCAGGGAGCAGACGGGTGCGCAGGGGGGAACTGGAAGGATGTGTCATTCGGAGGCAAGGGCAACGACGGGATCGAGGCGGGCGGCCTTGCGCGCGGGCAGGTAGCCGAACACCAGCCCGGTGAGGAAGGCGCAGCTGAAGGCGAGCACGACGGGTGTTAGCGAATACTGCACTGCGGTACCGAAAGCTTCGATGATCGCTGCGCTGCCCAGGCCCACGGCAACGCCGATCACTCCGCCGACCGCTGACACCACGAGGGCCTCGATCAGGAACTGCTGCAGGATGTTCCGGGTGCGCGCGCCGGTGGCCATGCGGATGCCGATTTCTCGCGTGCGCTCGGTCACCGACACCAGCATGATGTTCATGACGCCGATACCGCCCACCAGCAGCGAGATCGCCGCCACCGTGCCGAGCAGCACGGTGAGCGTGTTCTGCGTCTCGGAGACGGTGTCGATCACCGAGGCCATGTTGCGGATCTGGAAGTCTTCCACGCCGTGGCGGGCGAGCAGCAAGGCGTGCACCGCAGCCTGGGTGTCGTCGATCTGGCCGACGTCCTCCACTGCCACCGTGACGTTGCGCAGGAAGCGCTGGCCGGTGATGCGCAGGCTGGCGGTGGTGAAGGGCATGAACACGATGTCGTCCTGGTCCTGCCCCCAGGGCGTGGCGCCCTTGGGTGTCATCACGCCCATGATCTGGAAGGGAATGTTGTTCACGAGGATGAACTCGCCCACTGCGTCACGCCCGGGAAACAGCGCGTTGGCCACGGTCTGGCCGAGCACTGCGACGGTTGCGTAGCGCGCCTCGTCCTCGGCGCTGAAGAAGATGCCGCTCGCGGGTGCCCAGTTGCGCGCCACGACGTAGTCTGCCGAGGTGCCGTTCACACTGCTGCGATGGTCGAGGTTGCCGGCGCGCAAGGTGATCGTGGCGCCCTGCTCGGGGACCGAGGCGAGCACGTTGGGCAGGCCAGCGATTGCCTGCACGTCCTCGATCACCAGCGTCGCGGGGGCGTCGCGCCCGCGGGTGTTGGGGGCGCCCGGGCGCACCGTGAGCAGGTTGGTGCCCATCGCGCTCACCTGATCGATCACCTTCTGCTTGGCGCCGTCGCCGATGGCCAGCATGGCGATCACCGAGGCCACGCCGATGACGATGCCGAGCAGGGTGAGGATGGCGCGGAACAGGTTGGCGCGCAGTGCGCGCAGCGCGGTGCGGGTGGCCTCGATGACGTCCGACAGCGAGGAGGTGCGGTCGACATGGGGGGCGAAGTCGGGCTCCTCGCCCTGTGGCGGGCGCGGGCCAGGGTCGGACACGATGCGTCCGTCGCGTACCTCGATGATGCGCTGCGCCTGCTCGGCGACCTCGCGCTCGTGGGTGATCAGGACAATGGTGTGGCCGGCGGCCGAGAGCTCGTGCAGCAGCTTCATGACCTCGGCGCCACTTCGGCTGTCGAGCGCGCCGGTGGGCTCGTCGGCGAAGATGATGCGCCCGCCGTTCATCAGCGCGCGCGCGATCGACACCCGCTGCTGCTGGCCGCCGGAGAGCTGGCTGGGGCGGTGATGCACGCGCTCGCCGAGGCCGAGGCGCGCGAGCAGCTCCTCGGCGCGTGCGTGGCGTTCGTGACGCGGCATGCCGGAGTACACCGCGGGCACTTCCACGTTGTCGCGCGCGGTGGCGCCGCCGATCAGGTTGTAGCTCTGGAAGACGAAGCCGAAGGCCTCGCGGCGCAGGCGGGCGAGTTCGTCGCGATCGAACTCGGCCACGTCCTCGCCCATGAAGCGGTAGATGCCGCTGGTGGGGCGGTCGAGGCAGCCGAGGATGTTCATCAGCGTCGATTTGCCCGAGCCGGAGGCGCCCATGATGGCGACGAACTCGCCGGGGTAGATCTCGAGGTCGATGCCGTGCAGCACGCGGGTCTCGATCTCGCCATTCACGAAGCTGCGCGTGATGCCCGAGAGCGCGATCAGCGGCGGCACCGGGCGCGATCCGCGCGCTGGAGGGCGCTCGGGCAGGGCGGTCGGGGCCGCTGACTGCGACTGCGCTTGACTGGTGTGGGCGCCTGCAGCCTCGCCCGAGCCGGATGGGAGCGCGTCTATCCTCATAGCCGTGGCGTCATTCGTGGCCGTCCATTGTCGGCGCCGACAACCAGCCCCGACACCACGCGTTCCCCCTCGGCCAGCCCGGACAGGACCTGGGCCTGGACGCGGTTGGCGACGCCGAGTTCGACCTTGCGTTCCTCGACGCCGCCCGCCGGATCGACCACCTTGACGGTGCCTTGCCGCGATTGGGGGAGCCCGGACCCAGCCGCAGCGGTGCCGCGGCCCGGTCCCCCGCCGCGACCAGCGCCGTTGCCCTGGGCGGTCGAAGCGCCCAGCTGCGGTGGCCGTGGGCTGCCCTGGGTGAGGGCCGCCATCGGAATCAGCAGCGCGTCCTTGGCCTGGGAGACGATGAAGAACACCTGCGCCGTCATCTGCGTCATCAGCCGGCCGTCGGGGTTGAGCACGTCGAAGAGCGCGTTGTACAGTACTACGTTGTTGGTCACCGTGGGCGTGGGCTCGATCTTCTCGAGCTTGCCCTCCCAGCGCTTGCCGCTTCCGCCTAGAGTGGTGAAGTAGGCGTCCATGCCGAGCTTGAGCCGGCTTACGTCGGCCTCCGACACCTGGGTCTGAACCGTCATCGTCGACAGGTCGGCGATGCGCATCACCACCGGCGCCTGCTGGTTGGTGTTGAGCGTCTGGCCCTGGCGGGCGGTGATCGACACCACGGTGCCGGCCATCGGCGACAGGATGCGCGCGTACTGCAGGTTGGCCTCGTCGGCGCGCAAGGTGGATTCGACCTGCTCGATCTGCGCGCGCAGCGCCTCGAGCTGGGCCTCGGCCGACTGCGCCGAGGCCTCGGCGGTCTGCAGGCTCTCGCGGGTGGTGGCGTCCTCGGCCATCAGCGCGCGCTGGCGGCGCAGCTGGATCTGCGCGAGGGTGAGCTGCGCCTCGCGGTCCTTGAGCTGGGCGCGCAGGTTTTTCAGCTGGGCGCGCGAGGCATCTACGCGGGCGCGGTAGACCGTGGGGTCGATCTCGGCCAGTAGATCTCCCGCGCTCACGGTGTCGCCGACCTCGACGTGGATCTTGCGCAACTGCCCCGACACCTGGGCGCCGACGTCGACGTAGTCGCGCGGCTGCAGGGTGCCGGTGGCGGTGACGACGTCTTCGATGTCACCGCGCTGCACGGTGGCGAACTGGTAGCCGGTGAGCGGGTCGCGCTTGCCGAAGAACTGCGGCCACGCGTACCAGCCGCCGGCGAGCAGAACGGGGACGAGGATCAACAGACTGCGTCGACCCCAGTTTGGGCGTGACGGTCTGCGGGAAGGGGGCGTGGTGTTCATGAGTGTCCTGAGCGCTGCAGTCCTGGCGAGCGGCCGATTGATCCAGGGAGTCAAGGATAGCGACTTCGATGTGGGCCACGTTGTATCGGAATGCTGCATCCCGGACGGCCGATCGACGGGTGGATGACTGCAACGCGGGGGCTTTGTTCAGTGGTGGGCGGCTGAAAACGTTGACCAGCGTCAAGACTGGACAAGTTTAGACATCGTCTAATCCGGCTTGGAGGCGAGGAGAACGATAAGGCTCGCAGCAGCTTCAGGACTGCCGGGCCAGACCAGACAAATCGCTGAGCAAGCAAGGAGAAGCGTCATGACGAAGATGAAGGTGCTGGGCGTTGCAGTGGGATTGGCAGTCGCTGGCGGTGCGTGGGCGGCGGCGGTGCGTGACGAGCCGATCACGCCGATCGAGGCGGCAAAGGTGGCTGATGCGGGCAAGGTCGAACTGGGCAAGAAGCTGTGGTTCGAGCCGCGCCTGTCGATGTCGGGGATCATCTCCTGCAACACCTGCCACAACCTCTCGATGGGCGGCACCGACAATCTCAAGACCTCGATCGGTCATGGCTGGAAGGCGGGCCCGGTGAATTCGCCGACGGTGTTCAACTCGAGCCTCGCGATCGCGCAGTTCTGGGATGGCCGTGCGGCCGACCTCAAGGCGCAGGCCGGCGGACCGATCCAGGCCGACGTCGAGATGAACATGCCGCACACGCTGGCGGTGGGCATCCTGCAGTCGATCCCGGGCTACGTCGCCGAGTTCAAGGCGGTGTATGGCAAGGACAAGATCGACATCGACATGATCACCGATTCGATCGCCGAGTTCGAGAAGACGCTTGTCACTCCCAACGCCCGTTTCGACAAGTGGCTGATGGGGGACGACAAGGCGCTCAGCGACAAGGAGCTTGCCGGCTATACGCTGTTCAAGGAGAGCGGCTGCGTGGCCTGCCACAATGGGCCGGCTGCTGGCGGCACCTCGTTCCAGCGCATGGGCGTGGTCGAGCCGTACAAGAGCACCTCGCCCGCGGAAGGACGTTCCGCCGTTACCGGGGTCGATGCCGACCGCTTCAACTTCAAGGTGCCGACGCTGCGCAACGTCGAACTGACCTACCCGTATTTCCATGACGGCCAGGCCAGGACGCTCGAGGAGGCAGTCGATATCATGGGTCGCCTGCAGTTGGGCCGCACCTACAGCCAGGACGAGATCGGCAGCATCGTGGCCTTCCTGAAGACGCTCACCGGCGAGTTGCCGCAGATCGCGATGCCGATCCTGCCGCCCTCGAGCAACGACACGCCGAATCCCGAGCCCTTCAAGTAAGCGCTTACAGCACGAGCGTGGGGATGCGCCACACTCGCGGCGCATCCCGCGGTCAAGGCAGGGACTGGTTCGTCCGGTCTGGTTGGTTCGGTCTATTGACCAGGACCCTGGACCGGGTCCAACATTCGAATATGGATTTGACGATCTCGACCCCTCATGCATCTGCCGATGCGCTGACCGTGATGAAACCCTATACCTCCGCCGATGCGATTGCCTGCCTGCGCCGGGCGGGCGTGCCGGTTACCCACCAGCGCATCGAGATTGCGCGTGCGCTGTTCTCGGCGCCGGTGCACCTTTCCGCCGACCAGATCTGGGCGAGCGTGCGCGAGCACGCGCCGGACGTCTCGCGCGCGACCGTTTACAACACCCTGCGCCTGTTCAGCGAGAAGCATCTGGTGCGCGAACTCTTCGTCGACCCGCAGCGTGTCGTATACGACTCGACCACGTCGCCGCACTTCCACCTCTACAACATGGACACGGGCGAGGTCCGCGATCTTGCCGATGACGAGCTTGCAGTGATTGGTACGCCGCGTCTGCCGGACGGCACCGTGCTGCAGGAAATCGACGTGATCGTGCGCGTGCGCAATCGTCACGACTGACAACCGGACTGTTACGCCGGCAGCTGGCGCTGGCCGAAATGCGAGGGGGCGCTGCAATCGCTGCAGCGCCCCCTCGCATTTTCTTTGCCAGCCAGTGCCGATCTACTGGGTGGTTTCGGGCACGGTGACGAAGCCCATCTTCTCGATGCCGGCCGCGCGCGCCTTCGACATCACGTCGGCGATGGTCTCGTAGCGGGTGTTGCGGTCCGCCCGCAAGTGCAGTTCGGGCTGGGGCTTCTGCGCTGCCGCTGCGGCCAGCCGTGCCGGCAGTGCCACGGCGTCGAGGCCTTCGTCGTTCCAGAAGATGCGGCCCTCGCCATCGATCGACACCGACACCGTCTCGGGTTTCTCCTGGGTGGGGCTGCTCGAGGCTTGCGGCAGGTCGATCTTGACCGAGTGCGTCAGCAGCGGCGCGGTGATCATGAACACGATCAGCAGCACGAGCATGACGTCGATCAGCGGCACCATGTTGATGTCGCTCTGCAGCGGGCGCGTATCGCCCTGACTGAATCCGCCAAAAGCCATCATGCTGCCCCGTGGCTGCCCGCAGGGCTGGTGCTGGCGATTCGCAACGCGGCCTCGTTCTGGCCGGAGGGGCGCGGTGTGACCGCGGCGATGCGGGCACCCGTCGAGAACCAGGCGTGCAGGTCGTGCGCGAAGGCATCCAGTTCTGAGAGTTCGAGCCGGTTCGCGCGCGTGATCGCGTTGTAGGCGAGCACGGCCGGAATGGCCACGAAGAGACCGAAGGCGGTCATGATCAGCGCTTCGCCGACCGGTCCGGCGACCTTGTCGAGCGTGGCCATGCCCGAGGCGCTGATGTTTACCAGGGCGTGGTAGATCCCCCAAACCGTGCCGAACAGGCCGACGAAGGGCGCGGTGGAGCCGATCGAGGCCAGCACGGTGAGACCGGATTCGAGCGCGGCGGTCGATAGCGCGATGGACTTGCGCAATGCGCGGGTGATCACCTCGTCGGCGTCGAGCGTGCCGCCGAGGGTTTCATTCTGCGTGTGGCGGCGCACGTGCTGCGCGGCGGCAGCGCCTTGCTGCGCGAGCGCTTCGAAGGGCGAGTCCGGCGCCAGTTCGTTGAGGCGCTTGAGGCCGGCGTCGAGATCGGGTGCATGCCAGAAGCGCTCGACTGCCTCGGGGTGGCGGCGTGCTCGCAGCTGGCGCAGTGCGCGCGTGAGGATCAGATACCAGCTGGTGATCGACATGACCAGCAGGATCACGCCGACGCTGCGGATGATGATGTCGGATTGCGCCCACAGGTGGGCAAGGCCGAAGGCCTGCGAACTGTCCATGTTCAGTTTCCTTGGAGTTTGAAGACGATGGGAACGAGGACCCAGGCCTCGACGGCAAGGTCGCCACGACGCGCGGGGATGAAGCGCCAGCGCGTGACCGCCTCCTGCGCGGCACGGTCGAGGCGGTCCGAGCCCGAGCTGGTGCGCAGCTCGACGCGAGCCGGTTGTCCTTGCGGCGACACCAGCACGCGCAGCATGACCTGACCTTCCTCGCGCAAGCGGCGCGACAGCATCGGATAGGCCGGGCGCGGGTTGTTGAGGTAGGCAGCGTCGAAGCGCGCTTCGGTGACCGTCGCAGCGGCGGGTGCGGCGGGTGCTGCATCCGCCGGTGGCGCCGGCGGTGCGGGGGAGGGCGCCGGCTCCGGTGTGGCGTCGGCGGGCGCACTGAGCGCGGTCGGCGACTCGGTGACCGGCGCGGGCTTGCTGACGGTGGGCTTGGGTGCGGGCTTTCGCGGAATCGGTTTGGGCGGCGGCGGCTCCGGGCGGCGAACCTGGGGCGGCGGTGGCTCGGGTGGTGGTGGCGTGGGCGTGGGTTGCGGCTCCGGCGCGGGCGCCGGTTGCGTGACGGGCTGCGCAGCGGGTGGCGCGATCTGCTCGGCCTCGATCAACGCGACCTGGATCGGCGCGATCTCGGGCGGCGCGGGCTGCTGCATGCCGAAGTGTACAAGCAGGGCGAGGCCGGCGATGTGGAGTCCTGCAACGAGCGTGGCGAGCAGTACCCGGCTCGCGGTCGAACCCTGCAGATGCGCCGCCGGCTGCGGGCGCGGGGCGCGGGTATCGGCGGGGGCGCCTTGGGTCGAGTGGACGGGAGGCGCTTCACTGGCGTGCGCTTGGGAGAGCGTAGGGTGGCTCGAAGCGGATCGCAAAGCGTGGACTGCTGAGTGCATCGGTGCGGAGGCAGAAGGGCTGCCTCCGCAGAGGCAGCGATTGGTCTGGGAAGCGGCTGGAAGTCAGGAGCCGTGCGGGTCCATCTGTGACTGCAGGTAGTTCTGCAGGCCGACGCTGTCGATCAGGCCGAGCTGAGTTTCGAGGTAGTCGATGTGTTCTTCGGTGTCTTCGAGGATGTGCTCGAACAGTTCGCGGGACACGTAGTCCTTGCAGGATTCGCAGTAGGCGATTGCCTCGATCAGGTTCTCGCGTCCGCCCAACTCGATCTTGAGGTCGCCCTGCATGCACTCGGGCACGTTCTCGCCGATCAGCAGCTTGTTCAGGTTCTGCAGGTTCGGGAGGCCCTCGAGGAACAGGACGCGCTCGATCAGCATGTCGGCATGCTTCATCTCTTCGATCGATTCGTCGTACTCGTGCTTGCCCAGCCGGTCGAAACCCCAGTTCCTGTACATGCGCGCGTGCAGGAAATACTGGTTGATTGCGGTCAGTTCGATGGTCAGTTGCTTGTTGAGGAACTGGATGACCTTCTTGTCGCCTTTCATGTCGCCTCCATGATGGGTAGATAAGCTGGCGCAAGTTGAATCGGCCGCGGAGAGCGCTCAGCACCAGGGCCGCGTTCGGCGCCCGGGCGCAGGCAATCCCTTGCGCAGCGGGCGCAGCGGCCACACTCGGCGGCGACGCCGAGCGTATGCCGCAACTCGCGAAGCGTGCGGATGCCGTCATCGACCGCCTTCATGATCTGTTTTTCGGTGACAGCGCTACAGACGCACACGTACATAGTCTAGCCCTCTTGCCGGCATTTGGCCCTTGACCGGGGCCGCAATCTATTTGGTCAGGATCAGTTTGCCATTGCGCGTTGCGCGCAGGACGTACTGAACGCCCTCGTGCTCGATCGTGACCGCGCGCTGACCGCCGAGCAGCTGGTGGCTGCTGATGCTTGGCACTACCGCGTACGCTGGGTCGCGGCCCTCGGCGTGTCCTGCGTTCAGCATTTTGGAACGATTCTCGACGCAGGGTGTGTTCTGAGTCATGCGCGAAGTTTGATAAAAACAAGAATGATTCGCATTAGAGCACGAATAGAGGCTCACCACAACGTCGAGCGTTCAAGTTTCCGTGCGTTTTTGCGAGGGGTGTCATCCTGACGGTGCGGCATGCTCAGGAAGCGGGCGCCGGTAACCCTGGTCCGTGCGGCCATATGCGCCGGGTCGGTGCGCTGGGGAGCGCGGAAGAGTGCGGCAGATCGCTCGCTCAGTCGAGCGTGAGCAGGATGACCAGGTCGGGGTCGTGCGCTGCGTCGAGCGGGAGATAGGCGATTGCGCCGGGCGTCGACAGCACGATGCTGCGCGCCTCATCCACATTGGCTGCCTCGCGCGGCGGGGTCGCCCGCCCGGTGAAGACCAGCCGGGACCAGTACGCGCGGATCTGGCTGGGGTTCTTGCGGGTGAGCTGGAGGTAGAACTGGTCACGTATGCGGCCAGCAGGGAGATCAACCAGGGTGACGGTCCGCCCGCCTGGCAGGCTGGTGCGGCGTCCGAGAAAAAGCTGTTCGGCGCTTTCCCTGTCGAGCTCCGCAACGCCGCCCTGGCGCGCGGACACGATCGCCAGTCGTTCGCTCTGCGTGACGGCCTGGGCCAGCGCGTCCCCTGCACAGGACAGCGCCAGCGCGGCCAGCGCAAGCAGCACGGCCAGCAGCGGACGGCGCAGGGTGAAGTCAGAAAACCACATCGATCGACACGCTCATCAGGTTGATCGACTTGTCGTCCAGACCGGGAACGAAGGCGTTTTCCCGGGCAATGAAGGTGCCGTGCGCCCCCCGGTCGGTGCGGATGTGGGCAAACTCGGCCTTCACGGCAGTGTTGCGCAGGACGTCCCAGCGCACGCCCGCGGTGAGGCTGCGCTGGGCCTGGTTGCGCGAGCGGTTGAAGGGCGCGATCTTGGGCGCATCCGCGCCTGCCTCGGCGGCGTCCACAAGCGGCTCGTCCTGCCACTGGCGGGCGAGGCTCACGTAGGGCGCGAGGTTACCGAAGCGGCGGGCTGCCGACAGGTAGGCGCCGGTCGCGCTGTTGGCGAACGCGCTGGCGGTGTTGCGCGCCACCTCCGCGCTGACGATCCACTTGCCGTCGTCCCATTGCAGTCCGAGCGAACTGAAGCTGGCGTCTGCGCCTGAGCCGCTCAGCTGTCTTTCGAGCGCCGCGGGCAGATCGAGCGCATCGATGAAGGCCCGAAAGCTGGCCGAACTGCGATGCACGGCAAGGTCGGCCCGGGCGTAGCCGGCGCTCAGGCTGAGACGCCCGGCCTCGACCGTGATCCGCATTCCGAAGAGGTCGCTGAGCCTTGCGCGCCCACCGCCGATCACCGGCACCTCGCTGCGTCCGGCATAGGGGTGAAACTCGACAAAGGTGCCACCGATCCGGCTGCGGTGAAGCAGGTCGATTCCATCGAGGTCCGAGAAGGGGTTCAGTCCATAGACCTCGACCGGCGGGCGCACCCAGGTCTGGTTGTAGTTGATGTCGGCGGTGTCGGACAGCATAAAGAACGGGCTGCGCAGGCGGCCGGCGCGGATCGTCAGCTCCGGAGTCAGGGCGTGGCTGATGAAGGCCAGCGCCGCACGGGGATCGTGGTCGCCGCGCTGGGTCTCGCGGGTGACCAGCTGGAGGACGGCCGTGTTGCGTTCTCCAAGCCGCAGCCCGGCCTGCAGACCCAGGACCGAGTCCGGTCCGGTGTCGACCTTGTTGCCGCCCGGCTCATCGATGCCGACCCGGGCGAACTGAAGGTCGTCATCGTTGGTGTACACCGCGCCGGCGGTCGCGAAGCCCGAGAACTGCCAGGCGCCGTTCCCGCCCGCTAACGCCTGCAGCGGCAGGGGGGACAGCACCGTCAGCGCGAGGATGACGACGGCACGCAGCTTCATGACATGGCTCCTTCTGTAATGCGCTGCAGGCGGACCAGTGTGGCGTTGCCGTCAACCGGCCGCGAGAACAGATAGCCCTGGCCGAAATCGCAGCCCATCGCGCGCAGGATCTGCAGTTGGTCATCGTCCTCGATGCATTCGGCGACCACGGTCATGCCCAGATCGTGGGCGAGCTCGATGCTGTGACGCACGATGGCGCGCAGGCGCTCGTCGTGGGTGATGGAATGGACGAAGGAGCCGTCGAGCTTCACCTGGTTGCAGGGCATGGTGTGCAGATAGCTCAGCGTGGAATAGCCGGTGCCGAAGTCGTCGATGAGAACGTCGATGCCGGCGGCACGCAGCGCATGCAAGGTATTGATCGCGGGACCGTCCTGGCGTGCGAGCACGCTCTCGGTGACCTCGAAGCGGATCGCGCTGTGGGCGAGGCCGCTGGCGTCGATGGTGGCCAGCAGTTCGTCGGCGAGTTGCGGCCGCGCGAGCTGGCGTGCGGACAGGTTCACACTCACGCGCAGCGGCATGCCCTCGGGAAGCTGCTGCGCCCAAGCGCGCAGATCCGCGCATACATCGGCGAGCACGCCCATGCCAATGTCGTGAATCAGGTCCAGCGTCTCGGCAAGCGGGATGAACTCGCCGGGCGGCAGCAGGCCGAGTGTCGGATGGGGCCAGCGCACGAGCGCCTCGAAGCTCGTCGGCGCCCGGGTGTCGAGGTCGACGATCGGCTGGTAGAACACCCTCAGGCCGCCCGTCTTGAGTGCCGCGCGCAGCTCGGCTTCGATCTGGAGCACGCGCACGGCCTGGGCATGCATCTCGGCGTGGAAGAA
Source organism: Thauera sp. (assembly GCA_003446655.1). Taxonomy (GTDB): domain Bacteria; phylum Pseudomonadota; class Gammaproteobacteria; order Burkholderiales; family Rhodocyclaceae; genus Thauera. The sequence goes on from DMCZ01000117.1 coordinate 26,123, forward strand.
CTCGATCGAGGCTGTCTCGCTGCGACGCGCCTTGTGCAGCGCGTTGTCCGCGTCGCGCAGCAGGGACTCTGCGTCTTCGCGATCGTTGTCGCTCAACGCAACCCCGACCCGGCAGCGTGGATGCAGGACCTGGTCGGTGCTGCTTGGCGCAAACGCTGGCAGCGCGACCAGGTTCTCGCACATACGCAGGGCTTCGATCGACCCGTCGACACCGTTCAGCAGCACCGCGAACTGGTCGCCTCCGACGCGTGCGCACACGTCGCCCTGGCGCATGAACGAGGCGATGTGTGCGGCCACCCGGCGCAGGAGCTCGTCGCCCACCGCGTGGCCGTAGCTGTCGTTCACCAGACTGAAGCGCTCGAGGTTGATCGCGAGCACCGCCAGCTGGCGGATATCCCCGCGCCGACGCTGCGCCAGCGCGCGGTTGGCGTGCTCGATGAACATCGCGCGGTTGGGCAGCCCGGTGAGGCCATCGTGCAGGGCGTCGTGCATCAGCTGCTGCTCGGCGCGCTTGCGCAGGTTGATGTCACCCAGCGAGCCCGCCATGCGGAAGGCGCGCAGATCCTCGTCACGGCTGGCGACGCCGCGCATCAGCACCCAGTGTGACTTGCCGTCGGGCAGGCACACGCGGAACTCCATCATGAACTGCGAGCTGTCGCCCTTCAGGTGGCTGACCATGCGCTGGCGGTAGGCCCCGACGTCGTGCGGATGAATGAAATCCAGAAAGGCTGCCGGCGCGCTCGGCATCGATCCGGGGGGTACGCCGAGGATCTGACAGAAGCGCTCCGAGTAATACACCGTGCCTGCTCGCAGGTCCCAGTCCCACAGGCCGTCGTTGGCGCCGTGCAGGGCCATTGCGTGGCGTTCCTCGCTCGCCGCCAGGCGCTCGGCGGTGTGCTGGAGCTCGTCCACACGCTGCTGCAGGGTCGCAGCCATGATGTTGAAATGGCGTGCGATCACCGCCAGCTCATCCTCGCCATGGGCGCTGACGCGATAGTCCAGTCTGCCGTCGGCGATCGCCTTGCTGCCCTCCAGGAGTCGCCGCAGGTTGCGCGTCAGGAAATAGCCGATGGTCGACAGCAGGAAGAAGGTGAGGGCGATCTCGGCAATCGCGATCGCCAGCCCTTGCTCCATGATTGCCCGCCGCGCTGCAGCCAGTATCGAGACCGAGACGCCGAACTGCAGCACGCCCACCTCGTTCTTCGCGAGCAGCAGCGGCCTGCGCACATGTACGATCTCGCCGGTGCTGACCACCCCGGCGAGGAAGCTCCTGCGATGCTCGGACGGCTCGGGGAGATGCGTCATGTAGGGCAGGCCGGCCGAGACCAGCAGCTGGTCTCCCGGGCCGGCGATGCGGACATAGACGAGCCCCTCGTCGGCCTCGGCCAGCAATTCGCCGAGGACGTCCTGCAAACCATCCAGACGCTGCTGCTCGCCGTAGGCGGTGGCCATGGCGTGGAGCATGCTGGCGTTCTGGGTGATGGTGGTGTTCAGGCTCGCAGATACGGCGTTGTTCATCAGCCGCATGCTGTTCGCCAGCAGCATGCTGAGCAGGACGATCTGCACTACCGTGCTTGCCAGCAGGAGGCGGACACGGATGGAGGAGTGGCGAAAGGGCTGCAGCATGGATCGGATCTGCGGGCCTGCGGGGTCTCAGCGCCGCGCCAGGCGCCGAACGCCGCTCGATGCAGCGATCCGGCCTTTGGCGGCGAAGTCCTCGAGGTTGGCCTCGATGTGCTCGGGGTCGTAAAGGTAGTTCACCATCATCCCCCACGATTGCTGCAGGCCCTTGTCGGACTTGTCTGCCATCCAGTTCAGGCGCTCGACGCGGGCGCCGTTGCCGAGGTGGAAGCGGGCGACCGTATCCACGGGCTTGTCGCCGCGCCGCGCCTCGAGCAGGTAGCGGGCGGCCAGGCGCAGCAGTGGCTCGCGCAGCGCCTGCTGCAGGGCCTCGTCCTGCGCCCAGGCATTTTCGTTCCCCTCGAGCATCGCGGCGAGTACGGGGGTGTCGGTGCCGGCGACGCCAAGGGCGGCGAGGCGCTTCCAGTCCGTCGCGGTGATCGCGTGGGCGAACTCCTCGGGGTTGCGCTGCACCCAGCGGACAAGGCCAGGAATGGGCGACAGGGTGGCGAAGGTCTTCAGGCGCGGGAAGTCGCGCTTGAGGTCGTCGATCACGCGCTTGAGAAGGAAGTTGCCGAAGCTCACCCCGCGCAGGCCCTTCTGGGTTGCGCTGATCGAATAGAAAATCGCCGTGTTGGCGCGACTGGCGTCGGCCAGCGGCGCTTCGATGTCGAGCAAGCGCTGCACGTTGTCCGCCACCTCTTCGAGCAGGGCCACCTGCACGAAGATCAGCGGCTCGAGCGGCATGCGCGGATGGAAGAAGGCATAGCATCGACGGTCGGAGTCGAGCCGGTTCTTGAGGTCTTTCCACGAGCGGATCTCGTGCACCGCCTCGTACTCGACCAGCTTCTCGAGCAGGGCCGCCGGCGAGCTCCAGGTGATGCGCTGCAGCTCGAGGAAGCCGACGTCGAACCAGGCCGAGAGGCGGGTCTCGAGCTCGCGGTCGAGCGGCTTGAGCAGCGGGTCCTCGGCGAGGAAGCGCAGCAGGTCCGCGCGCAGGTCGACCAGGAACTTGACGCCCTGCGGGATGGCGTTGAACTGGGTCAGGATGCGCAGCCGGCGCGAGCGCATCGCCCCGCGCAGCCGGGCCTCGGCGTCCCATTGGGCGGGCGTGCCGACCGCTGCCTGGTAGGCCTCGTGCGCGCTCGCCACCTGACGCGGATCAGGGCCGAACTCATGGGCGATCAGCTTGAGAAATGCGTGGCGACCGGCGTCGTCCAGGCGCAGATAGGTTTCCGCGAGGCGACCGGCGCGCAGCCGTGTCGACACCTCGCCGCCAAGACCCTCGGCGCATTCCTGCAACTGGGTGCGGATGCGGTCGAGGTCGTCGTCCTCCGGCGGCTTGCCGAAATGCGCGGCGCTGGCCACCAGTTCGCGCACCTTGGTCAGCCCGCGGGATACCAGCCCTGTCCCCGCCATCGTGTCCTCCTCTCCAATTCAGCTTAAATATTCTGTTACGATCATAGCCCGCTTTGGGCAGGTCGTTGTGGGGAGGTTTTTTCGCTTCTGTGCAAACTTCACGGACCAGTGAGCGAAAGAGCGCCGGGGGACCCCCGCTTGTGCGGGTTTAATTGCATTGCCATTTCAGAAGGCAACGGCCGTGAGCCAGACGAAGACCTTGACGACCGAGCGCGGGACGCCCTTGCGGCTGCTGGTCGTGGTTCCTGAGCAAGAGGGCGAGAGCGCCGTCGAGCGGCACCTGGCGCGCACGGCCGCACCCGGGTGCGAAGTCATCGGGCGTGCATTTACCGAAACTCAGGCCCTGCACCGCTATTTTCAGTGCGTGCCGGATGTGGTCATCCTCGACTGCGCCGTCGTCCCCGAAGAGCCGGCACGCCTCGTGGGCCTGCTCAAGCGCATGGCGCCTGGCAGTTGCATCATCGCGCTGGTTGGCGCCGCGGATTCGGTTGCGGCCTGTGCCGCGCGCGCCCTCGGGGCGGACGCGGTGGGCCTGCTTGATGACCTGTCGGGCCTGCTCGACAAGCTTGCGGCCGCGGATACGGTCTAGTCGCGCGCCGCGCTGTTCAGTGCGGGCTGCGCCGCGAGGCAGCAAGCAGCAGTGCCCCCACCACCACCATCGGCACGCACAGCCACTGCGCGGTCGTCAGGCCCAGCGCGAGGGTTCCGAAGATGCCCGGGTCGGGCGTGCGGAAAAACTCTGCCGCAAAGCGCAGGCCGCCATAGCCGATCAGGAACAGCGCGGATACGGCGCGCAGCGGACGCGGGCTGGCCGCGTAGAGCCACAGAATCAGGAAGAGCAGCAGCCCCTCGCCCGCCGCCTGATACAGCTGGGAAGGGTGGCGCGGGGCCGCATCGACCCACGGAAAGACCATCGCCCACGGCAGCTCGGTCTGCACCGGCCGGCCCCACAATTCCCCGTTGATGAAATTGCCGATCCGGCCTGCGGCCAGCCCGGTCGGCACCAGCGGCGCGATGAAGTCGGTGACTTGCCAGAAGCCCTTGCCGTGCTTGCGGCCATATAGCCACATCGCGACCAGCACGCCGAGGAAGCCGCCGTGAAAGCTCATGCCGCCCTTCCACACTGCCAGGATCTCGCTCGGGTGCTGCAGGTAGTAGCCGGGCTGGAAGAACAACACCTCGCCGAGGCGACCGCCGACGATCACGCCGATCACGCCGTACATCAGCAGGTCGTCGATCATCTGCGCGTCCCAGCCCAGCTCCGGCCGCCGCTTCGCGTGCAGGCGACCGAGGACGACGAAAAGCACGAAAGCGATCAGGTACATCAGGCCGTACCAGCGTACCGAGAGCGGGCCGAGCGAGAAGGCGATGGGGTCGAACTGGGGATGTATCAGCATTGCAGCGATCGTGAGTGGTGAGGTCAGGCTTGAGGATGCTGGCGTGCAGCCGAGGTCGAAGAGGGCTTCAAGAGGGAAGGACTCTCCCTCGAAGGCGGCCTCCGGGCCGCAGCGGCCTGCCGCGAACCGGCCATTGCGCGCGGCGCCTGCAGGTCAGTCAGTCGTCAGTCGAACTGCTTGCGGAAGGCGGCGAACTCGTCGCGCAGCGCGTCGAGTTCGGTGCGCAGACGGCGCACCTCGTCCTCGAGTTCCCCGATCCGTCCGCGTCCACTCGCGCCGGCTGCGCTGCCGGCCTGGGCCTCGGCCATCTCCTGCACCGCGGCGTCGCCGCCGAGCAGATGGACGTGGCGGGTCTCCTTGGTGCCGGGTGCGCGCGGCAGGGCGGCGACCAGCGGCGGGTACTTCTCGGCCAGGTGCTCGAGCACCGCGTCGACCGCTCCGACGTCGTCGAAGCGGTGCAGGCGTTCGCAGCGCTGGCGCAGCTCGCCGGCGGTCTGCGCGCCGCGCAGCAGCAGGATGGCGAGCACCGCCTGCTCGGCCGGCGGCAGCGAGTGGCGCAGGCGCACCAGGTGCTCGTACTTGGCCACGCGGGCGCTGGCCTGGTCGCGCTTGGACACCAGGCGGCGGGCGATCAGGCTGTCGACCGCAGCCTGTACCTCGGCTTCGCTCAGGTTCATCACCGGCTCGCGCGCGGTGAGCTGGTTGCAGCCGGTGGTGATGGCGTTGATCGACAGCGGATAGGCGTCGGGGGTGATGAAGGCCTTCTCGATCAGCACGCCGAGCACGCGGATCTCGGCCGGGTCGAGGTCGAAGCCGGCCTCTGTCGTGGGGGTCGTGTCCTGCATGGGGCCTCCTGCGGTGTCGGACCCCGGATGATACGCCAGCCGGATCGTCCGCCCCATCGCGGCGTCCCCGCACCTGCCCGCGCCTGTCGCACGCCCGCTCCTCGCGCGTTAGAATCAAGGTCTTTCCCGCTGATTTCCCGGAGCGCCCCCATGCCCCAGTACCGTTCCCGCACCTCCACCGCCGGCCGCAACATGGC
>DMCZ01000117.1:31878-39995 GCA_003446655.1 Thauera sp.
AAGCCGATCATCGCGATCGCCAACAGCTTCACCCAGTTCGTGCCTGGCCATGTGCACCTCAAGGACCTCGGCCAGCTTGTCGCGCGCGAGATCGAGGCTGCGGGGGGCGTCGCCAAGGAGTTCAATACCATCGCGGTGGACGACGGCATCGCCATGGGCCATGGCGGCATGCTGTACTCGCTGCCCTCGCGCGAGCTCATCGCCGACAGTGTCGAGTACATGTGCAACGCGCACACCGCCGACGCGCTGGTGTGCATCTCGAACTGCGACAAGATTACCCCGGGCATGCTGATGGCCGCGCTGCGTCTCAACATTCCGGCGATCTTCGTCTCCGGTGGGCCGATGGAGGCGGGCAAGGTCAAGTGGGAGGCCAAGGTCATCTCCCTCGACCTGGTCGACGCCATGGTCAAGGCGGCCGACAAGAGTTGTTCGGATGAGGAGGTCGACGCCATCGAGCGCTCGGCATGCCCGACCTGTGGCTCGTGCTCGGGCATGTTCACCGCCAACTCCATGAACTGCCTCACCGAGGCGCTTGGCCTGTCGCTGCCTGGCAACGGCACCACGCTCGCCACTCACGCCGACCGCGAGAAGCTGTTCCGCGAGGCCGGGCGACGCATCGTCGAACTGGCCCGCCGCTGGTACGAGAAGGACGACGCCTCGGCGCTGCCGCGCTCGATCGCCAGCTTCAAGGCGTTCGAGAATGCGATCAGCCTGGATGTGGCCATGGGCGGCTCGACCAACACCGTGCTGCACCTGCTCGCCGCCGCGCACGAAGCCGGTGTCGACTTCACCATGAAGGACATCGACCGCATCAGCCGTCGCGTGCCCTGCCTGTGCAAGGTTGCTCCCGCGGTGGCCGACGTCCACATCGAGGACGTGCATCGCGCGGGCGGCATCATGGGCATCCTGGGCGAGCTCGACCGCGCAGGCCTGCTGCATCGCGACGTGCCGACGGTGCATAGCAAGACCATGGCCGAGGCGCTTTCGCGCTGGGACATCATGCAGGCACACGAAAACTCGGTGTTCACGCTCTTCCGTGCGGCGCCCGGCGGCGTGCCGAGCCAGGTCGCCTTCTCTCAGGACCGGCGCTGGAACGAGCTCGACATGGACCGCACCTCCGGCGTGATCCGCGACAAGGCCAATGCCTTTACCGCCGATGGTGGTCTTGCCGTGCTGTACGGCAACATCGCCGAGAAGGGCTGCATCGTGAAGACCGCGGGTGTGGACGAGTCGATCTGGAAGTTCACCGGCAAGGCACGGGTGTTCGAGAGCCAGGAAGACGCGGTCGAGGGCATTCTCGGCGAGCAGGTGCAGGCCGGCGACGTGGTGGTGATCCGCTACGAAGGCCCCAAGGGCGGCCCCGGCATGCAGGAGATGCTGTACCCGACCTCCTACCTGAAAAGCCGTGGCCTGGGTGCGCAGTGCGCGTTGCTCACCGATGGCCGCTTCTCGGGTGGCACATCGGGCCTGTCGATCGGCCACGCCTCGCCCGAAGCAGCCTGCGGCGGTGCGATCGCGCTGGTCGAGGATGGTGACACGATCGAGATCGACATCCCGAACCGGCGCATCCACCTCGCGGTTCCGGACACCGAACTCGCCCGCCGTCGCGCTGCGATGGAGGCAAGGGGGCGCGCTGCCTGGAGGCCCGTCAAGCGCGAGCGCGTGGTTTCGGCTGCGCTGCAGGCCTACGCGGCACTCACCACCTCGGCAGACACCGGCGCAGTGCGTGATGTCACTCAGGTGCAGCGCTGATTGACCCGTCATGGGCCGCTCACTACCATCGACGCCATGGATACCGAATTCGCCCAACTCGAAGCCCAGCTAGAGCAACTGATCAGCCAGCACGAACGCCTGAAGGCCGACAATGCCGACCTGCGCACGCGCGTCGGCAGGCTGGAGGCCGACAACCGCACGCTCGCAGACAAGGTCCGCCTGGCCGCGGACCGGCTCGAGAGCCTGCTCCACAAACTGCCGGAGGGTTGACGCGATGTCTGCCGACCACCTCGACATGACGCTGCTGGGCAAGGAGTACCGTATCTCCTGCACGCCCGAGACGCGCGAAGATCTGCTCGCCACCGTCGCGTTCCTGGACGAAAAGTTCCGCGAACTCGGTGAGAAGACGCACGCTTCGGGGGAGAAACTCGCGGTCATGACTGCGCTCAACATTGCCCACGAATTTCTCCAGCATCAGCGTGGCAACGGGTTTGACATGCCGGGCATGAAGCGTAGAATCGGACTCATGAAAGCGCGCCTGGACGGCGTGCTGGCACCGCAGGAAAAGCTCTTCTGAGCGCTTTTCCAGGCGGTAAGATCAATCCCCTGCAGTGTTCGTCGAAGTCGTAGATTCCTTGAACCAATAGTCGAGAGACTCGGTCGCCGACCATCGATGCCGCTGGTGTGAACGCCCCTCGCCGGGTGATCCTGAAGCGGAAGGGACGCGACCTCCCTGAACCCATGGTTCAGGATGCCCGGCGGAGACGGCACAGGCGGGGGGCCAATCGGAAAGGCGCGGTGAAAGCCGCGCCTTTCCCCGTTAACGTGGTGCATGCCCTGCCTGCCGTGTGCGGTGATCGTGGCTGGCGTGCGCTGGAAGAGTGTCCATGGGATTCGACATCTGGTGGCTCGCCTACCCCGTGCTGGGCGCAGCGGTGGGTTTTTTCGCAGGTCTGCTCGGCGTGGGCGGCGGCGGCATCATGGTGCCGATGCTGACCACCTTCTTCATTGCCCAGGGTTTCCCGCAGGACCAGGTCGTTCATCTGGCGCTGGGTACCTCGATGGCGGCTATCGTGCTGACCTCGGTGTCCAGCCTGCGCGCCCATCACGCCCATGGCGCGGTGCGCTGGGACATCGTGCGCGCGATCACGCCCGGCATTCTCGCCGGCACCTTTGGCGCCACTTTCATCGCCGCGCGCGCCGACACCGTGCCGCTGGCGATCTTCTTTGCCTGCTTCATGGCCTACGTGTCGGTGCAGATGCTGCTGAACATCAAACCCAAGCCTTCGCGTGACCTGCCCGGTACAGCGGGGATGACTGCAGCCGGCCTGGGAATCGGCGGGGTGTCCGCGCTGGTGGCGATCGGTGGCGGTTCGCTGTCGGTGCCCTTCATGGCCTGGTGCAACGTGAAGATGCAGAATGCGATCGGCACGTCCGCGGCGATCGGCTTGCCGATCGCGCTGGCGGGCACGCTGGGCTACCTGATCAATGGCTGGGGCGCGCCCGGTACGCCCGCGCTGACACTGGGTTTCATCTACCTGCCGGCGCTGGTGCTGGTGTCGGCGGTGAGCATGTTCTTCGCGCCGCTGGGAGCCCGGCTCGCCCATCGCCTGCCGGTGGCGACGCTGAAGAAGGTGTTCGCCGGGGTGCTGATGCTGCTGTGCGCGAAGATGTTGCACAGCCTGTTTGCCTGAGGAGGGTGTGATGAGCTGGAATCTGTGGCTGGCCTTCCTGGTCGCATCGATCGTGATCGCGGTTTCGCCCGGGCCGGGCGCGGTGCTGTCCATGTCCACCGGTCTGCGCTACGGCTTCGGCGCCGCGTTGCGCAGCATCGCCGGGCTGGAGCTGGCGCTGCTGCTGCAACTGGGCGTGGTCGCGCTCGGCCTGGGCGCGGTGCTGGCGACCTCGGAGGTGGCCTTCACGGTGATCAAGTTCGTCGGTGCGGGCTACCTGGTCTGGCTGGGCGTACAGAAATGGCGCGCCGCGCCGGAACCCATCGGCGAGGGTGAGGTGCGCGCGCATTCCCGCCGCCAGCTCTACGCCCAGGGGGTGCTGGTGAACCTGACCAACCCCAAGGCGATCGTCTTCATCGCCGCGCTGGTGCCACAGTTCATCGTGCCCGATCTGCCCCAGTGGCCGCAGTTCGCGGTCATCGGCGCGACCATGGTCGGAGTGGACGTGATCGTGATGTCGCTCTATGCGCTGCTCGCTACCCGCTTTCGTCCGCTGCTTCGCAACCCGCGCCTGCTGCGCATGCAGAACCGCATCTTCGGTGGCTTGTTCGTGGGCGCGGGTGCGATGCTGGCTGCCTCGAGCCGTTGAGTCTGCAGCCGGGGCTCCTTTTTACCGCCTGATGCGGGCGCCGAGCCCACGCCTTGGCCCGAAGGCGCGCTACGCCCGTCGGCGCCTTCGCCTCCTTTTCGTCCGGAGCTGTCTGGGGCGCGTCCGCCTTCAGTCCTTTGCGTGCAGCGCGTCGCGCAGCGTGGCGAGGTTGGCGCGCATCATCTGCACGTAGCTGGCTGCAGGCCCGTCCGTCGCGGACAGGGCGTCGGAGTACAGTGTGCCGCCCACGCGCGCACCGCTTTCGCTCCGGATGCGCTCGATCAGGCGCGGGTCGGCCACGTTCTCGATGAACACTGCGGGCACCTTCTCGGCCTTGAGCTGGCGGATCAGGCGGGCGACGCCCTGCGCGGTAGGCTCCGCGTTGTTGGACACGCCCACCGGCGACAGGAACTGCAGCCCGTAGGCGCGGCCGAAATAGGCGAAAGCTGCATGCGAGGTGACCACCTTGCGTCGTTCCACGGGCATGGCCTCGAAGGCTGTGCGGATCTCCGCGTCCAGCGCCTTCAGCTCGGCATCGTAACGCTCGGCGTTGGTGCGGTAGCGGTCAGCGCCCTCGGGATCGACCTGGCTCAGCGCGTCGGCAATGTTGGCGACGTAGCGGCGCACGTTGCCCACGTCCTGCCAGGCATGCGGATCCACCGCCTTCGTGCCGGCCTTGTTTCCGGCTTCAGCGGGCTCGTGGCCATGGTCGTGGTCATGACCGTGGTGGTCATGATCCTTGTCCATCTCGAGCGTGGTGATGCCCTTGCTGGCAATGGTCACCGTGCCCTTGTAGCCGCCCGCATGTGCCAGTCGCAGCATCCAGTCATCGAAACCCAGACCATTCACGACGACCAGCGTGGCGCTGCCGATGTCGCGTGCATCCGAGGGCCGGGGCTGAAAGGCGTGCGCGTCCTCGTCGGCGCCGATCAGTGTGCGCACCTTCACACGTTCACCGCCCACCTGGCCGACGAGATCGCCGAGGATGCTGAAACTGGCGACCACATTCACCGGCTGCGCATGGGCGCTGCCGGCGAGCAGGGCGAATGAGGCTGCGAGCGCATGAAGGCTGCGGCGGATGCGGGCGATCGACGAGTTCCGTTTCATGGTCATTTGGGCTCAGGGTTGGGAAGTCAGGATTCGAGGTGGTGGCGCACCGGCAACCGGCCGGCGAGCAGGCCACCCGGTGCGGCGATGAGCGAGGCAAAATAGACCAGCCCGCACATGAGCACGATCGCTGGGCCCGCCGGTACGTCGGCATGAAAGGAGAACAGCAGGCCGGCGATGCCACTGCCGAACGCGAACAGCACAGCGAGCAGCAGCAGCATCGGCAGACCCTTCGCCCACAGGCGCGCGGCGGCCGAGGGCAGGATCATGATGCCTACCGCCATCAGCGTGCCCAGGGCGTGGAAGCCGCTCACCAGGTTCACCACCACCAGCATCAGGAAGCCGTAGTGCGCCACCGGCGACCAGCGGCTCACGCCGCGCAGGAAGGCGGGGTCGAAGCACTCCATGACCAGCGGGCGGAACAGCACGGCGAGGCTCAGCAGGGTGACGCTGGCGATGCCGGCGATCAGCAGCAGCGAGGCATCGTCGAGCGCCAGCACCGAGCCGAACAGCACATGCAGCAGGTCCAGATTGCGCCCGCGCAGCGACACGATCATCACCCCGGCCGCGAGTGAGAGCAGGTAGAAGGCGGCGAGGCTGGCGTCTTCCTTGAGCACCGAGGCGCGCGTCACCAGACCGGCGGCGAAGACGACCACCAGGCCGGCAACGATGCCCCCCACTGTCATCGCACCCAGCGACAGGCCGAAGGCGAGGTAGCCGAGCGCGGCGCCCGGCAGGATCGCGTGGCTCATGGCGTCGCCCATCAGGCTCATGCGGCGCAGCAGCAGGAATACGCCGACCGGTGTGGCGCCGAGCGCGAGCGCGAGACAGCCGGCGAGCGCGCGGCGCATGAAGGCGAACTCGGTGAAAGGGGCGATGAGGAAATCGAACACTCGGGTGGCGCTTTTTGCAGGAGGTGAGAGGCGATGGGGTGGGCACGGGGCCGACGGTCAGTGGTGATGGTGCACGTGTCCGTCCCCGTGTTTGTGGGATGGCTGGACAGGGGGGGCGTGCGCTTCCGTTCCGCCAGCGAGTGATGGTTCGAGCGGGGTCTCGATGTGGCACTCGGGTGCGTCCTCGTCGAAGGCTTCGGACAGGCGCCGGGCGCGCCCGAGCAACTCGGGGGTGAGCACCGCGGCCGTGGGGCCGTAGGCGACCGGCTCCCGTGACAGCAGCAACGCGTGCGGGAAGTGGCGGCGCACCTGTTCCAGGTCATGCACCACGGTGAGGATGGTGCGGCCTTCACGGTGCCAGCCGAGGATCAGCGCCACCAGATCATCGACGGTGCGACTGTCGATGGCGGCGAAGGGTTCGTCGAGCAGAATCAGCGGAGCGTCCTGCAACATCAGGCGGGCAAAGCGGGCGCGCTGAAGCTGTCCGCCCGAGAGCGAGCCGATCGGGCGGGCCTCGAAGCCGGCGAGCCCAACCGCGCCGAGGGCTTCGCCCACGCGCGCACGCTGGCGCCGCGAGAGCCCCCCAAAGGCGCCGATCTCATGCCACAGGCCCATGGCGACGACGTCGAACACCGAAACTGGAAAACTGTGGTCGATCTCTCCGCGCTGGGGCATGTAGGCCACCCCGGCCGCAGGCAATGCAGACAGTACGATGCGTCCGCCGATGGGGCGCAGTTCTCCGGCGATCCCCTTGAGCAGGGTGGATTTTCCGGCGCCGTTGGGACCGATCACGGCGAGCAGGCTGCCGGCGGGAATTTCCGCCGACAGGTGATGGACCGCAGGGTGGCGATCGTATCCGAGGGTGAGGTTGTCGAGGACGACCATGGGGGCGGCGGCGTGCATTTCAGCCCAGCGCCCACAAGATGGTCAGCCACAGCAGCACCAACGCCGCGGCAACCAGCGCCAGACGGGCGGGCAGGCCGGCGCCAAGCAGGCTTCGCGCCGGGAAACTGCGTGCGCTACGCGCTTGCCGCGAGCGGGCGGGTGCGTCCGAAACCGTGGGTACGGGCTTCATCACTGTTCGCCTTCCTGCGCATGGCGGCCGCAGGCTGCACATGCGCCATGCAGCACGAGTTCGGCACGTTCGACCGCGAAGCCCGGCGGCAGCGGTGCACTGGCAGGGGTGGGGACGTCCTCGAGACACAGGATTTGCCCGCAGCGCTCGCAGTGGAAATGGGCGTGGCGGTGTTCTCCGCCGCGGCGGATCTCGAAGCGCCAGGCCCGCTCCCCGCTCGCGATGCGTTGCGCGATGCCCTGCTCGACCAGCCATTCCAGTGCGCGATAGAGCGTCACACGATCGTGCGCGATGTGCTCTCCGTCAAGGGCTGCTGCGATCTCGTCGTGTGAGAGCGGGTGTTGCGAACCCAGCAGGACGTCGATGACCGCGACCCGGGTACGCGTGACCCGCCCGCCATGTGCGGAGATGAGCTCGCGGGCGCTCGTGGGGGGCGGAGGGGGTGGGGTGGAAGGGCGGTAGGCCGGCATGAAAAGGGCGGTCAGCAGCGGTGCTGGCCTGCAGCAGATTTTTGATGCAACATTGTAGCATTAGATTGTGCCGCAGTCGGGCGTTCGCCCGACCGACGCCGTGTCGGTCTTGTTCCGGAGGTTGTTCGCTGATGCTTGTCCATTCCTGGCTTTCGAGAAATGTTCTCCCGGCGCTGGCCGGCTTGGGCGTGATTGTCGCGGCCACGCCCTTGCCGGCTAGCGCGCAGCACGCTGCGCATGAGCATGGCGTGGCGCGGCTGAGCGCTGCGCTGGAGGGCGGGGAGTTGCTGCTCGAGTTCCTGACGCCGCTGGATAACCTGGTGGGCTTCGAGCATGCCCCCACGACCGCTGCCCAGCGCCAGGCACTGGCCGATGCCGCGGCGCGCTTGCGCGAAGGGGGGAGGCTGTTCGTGCTGCCCGAGGCGGCAGCCTGCGTGCAGCGCACGGTGGAGATCGAGGCCCCCTGGCTGAGCGAGGTGGAGGGAGCGCGCGGCCACGACCACGACCACGACCACGAGCATGAGCATGAGCATGAGC
>DMCZ01000117.1:40243-62017 GCA_003446655.1 Thauera sp.
AGCATGAGCATGAGCATGAGCACGAGCACGAGCACGAGCATGCCGGAGAGGCGCGCGGCCATGCCGACCTCGTGGCGAGCTATCAGTTTGTGTGCGGGCAGCCTGCGGCGCTGGATGCGCTCGATACGCGGCTGTTCGAGTTCTTCCCGCGCCTGCACGAGATCCGGGCCGAACGCGCGACACCGCACGGTCAGGGCGCGACGGTGCTGAGGCCGGGGGCGACGACGATGGCGTTCTGAGGCCGCCATGCCTGACCATCCCACCGAAACCGCATCAGGCGCTGCTGCCGAACCAGCCGCGGTGCTGCTCGACGCGCTGCGCTATCGCTGGCCCGGCGCAGACTGCGACTGCCTGAACATCGCCACGTTGAGGATTGCCGCGGGCGAGCGCGTGTTCCTGCGCGGACCCAGCGGCAGCGGCAAGACGACGCTGCTGTCGCTGGTCGGCGGCGTGATCCTGCCCCAAGCGGGGGTGGTGCGAATCGCCGGGCAGTCGCTGGCGGCGCTCTCGGCCGGTGCGCGCGACCGCTTCCGCGCCGATCACGTGGGGTTCGTGTTCCAGCTCTTCAATCTGCTGCCCTATCTTTCCGCGCGCGACAACATCCTGCTTGCCTGCAGGTTCTCGCCACAACGCCGCGCGCGCATTGCGGTGGCAGGCAGCACGCCGGAGGCCGAGGCCACCCGCCTGGCCGAGCGTCTGGATCTCGGGGCTGCGCTGCTCGATCGGCCCGCGGCCGCGCTCTCGGTCGGCCAGCAGCAGCGTGTGGCTGCAGCGCGCGCGCTGATCGGCCGTCCCGGCCTGGTGGTGGCCGACGAGCCGACCTCGGCGCTCGACGCAGAGCGTCAGCAGGCCTTCATCGACCTGCTGCTGGACGAGTGCGCGGCGGCTGGGGCGGCGCTGCTCTTCGTCAGCCATGATCAGCGCCTGGCGGGGCATTTTGACCGCGTGCTCGATCTCGCCACGATCCATCGCGCCACTGGTTCGATGCAGGCGCCAGCATGAGCCCCGTCTTCACCCTGTCCCTGCACAGCATCGCCAACCGGCGTCTGTCCGTGCTGCTGACCGTGATTGCCGTGGCCTTGTCGGTGGCGCTGCTGCTCGGCGTGGAGCGCCTGCGTAACGATGCAAAGGCGGGTTTCGCGCAGACCCTCTCCGGTACCGACCTCGTCGTGGGCGCGCGCAGCGGGCCGGTGCAGTTGCTGTTGTATGCCGTTTTCCACCTCGGCAGCGCGACCAACAACATGTCCTGGGCGAGTATCGAGCACCTGGCCGCGCTGCCGCAGGTGCAGTGGCTGGTGCCGATCTCGCTCGGGGATTCGCATCGCGGCCATCGGGTGGTCGGCTCCACGGCGGACTTCTTTGCGCACTATCGTCACGGTGACCGTCGCCCGCTGCGGTTTGCGCAGGGGCGCCCCTTCGAGGACAAGCCCGCAGAAGCGGCGGGCATTTTCGAGGTGGTACTCGGCGCGGAGGTCGCGGCGCGGTTCGGCTACGCGCTCGGCCAGCGCATCGTGCTCAGTCACGGCAGCCTGGGCGGCGAGGGCGGGCCGCGATTCGCCGACCACGCCGACAAGCCCTTTACTGTGGTTGGCATCCTCGCGCGCAGCGGCACGCCGGTCGATCGTGCGCTGCTGGTGAGCCTGGAAGGAATCGAGGCGATCCATGTCGACTGGCATGGCGGCGCGCCGATCCCGGGACTCCGCATCGCGCCCGAGCATGTGCGCAAGTTCGACCTGCAGCCCAAGTCCGTGACCGCCGCGCTGGTGGGGCTGAAGAGCCGCACCGCGGTGTTCCGCGTTCAGCGCCAGATCAACACATACCCCGACGAAGCGCTCACTGCGATCCTGCCGGGTGCGACCCTGCAGGCGTTGTGGAGCCTGGTCGGCATTGCCGAAAAGGCGCTGCTCGCGGTGTCTGCACTGGTGGTGGCGGTTGGGCTGGCCGGCATGGTGGCGGTTGTGGTCGCCAGCCTGGGCGAGCGCCGGCGCGAGCTCGCGATCCTGCGTGCGCTCGGCGCCCGTCCACGGCAGGTGTTTGCGCTGCTGGCGGTGGAGAGCCTGCTGCTCGCGCTGGCGGGTATCGCGCTCGGGCTGGTGCTGCTGTATGGCGCGGGCGCTGCGTTTGCGCCCTGGCTGTCGAGCGCGCACGGACTGCAGCTGAGCCTGGGCTGGCCGGGTGTCGGCGAGTGGCGCTTGCTGGGGGCGGTGCTTGCGGTGAGCCTGCTCGCGAGTCTGGTGCCTGCCCTGCGCGCGTACCGTTATTCGCTTGCGGACGGGATGACGATTCGTGTCTGATGTCGCCTTGCCGCGGACCTCGCGGTGACCGTCACGCTACGCGGAAGCGCGTGCCGGCCTTCCCCTTCCCCTGTTTGCAGGCAATCGGCCAGGAATGATGAAACGCTCGAAGATGTTGTGCATGGGTCTGCTCGCAGGCCTGCTTGTGATGGCGCTGCCTGTGCAGGCGCAGTCTCAGGGTGCCGGGGAGTACCGGGTCGGCGACCGACTGGCGGCGCCGGCCAGCGCGGCGGCAGGCGCGTATCGCGAGATCAGCTGGGATGACCTGATCCCTGCCGACTGGAACCCCGAGGGCTTTCTCGGCAGCCTGAACCTGGACGAGTTACAGGATGAAGACCCGCGCGCGATGGAGGCGATGCAGCGCCTGCGCGAGGAATGGGACCGCGCCCCGCTGGTGGAACGCCTCGCTGGCGCACAGGTGCGCATCCCCGGCTTTCTCGTGCCGTTGGAGAGTGACGGCGAGCAGATCCGCGAATTCCTGCTCGTGCCGTATTTCGGCGCCTGCGTCCATGTGCCGCCACCGCCTGCCAACCAGCTCATCCACGTGATCCCGGACAAGCCCGTGCCCGGGGCCTGGAACATGCTGCCGGTGTGGGTCAATGGCGTGATGGCGGTGGGCCGGATGGACTCGGAGATGGGCGTAGCGGGCTACCAGCTGCGTGCGCTGCGGGTCGAGGAATATGTGGAGGACTTGCCGGAGTAGCTTGCCTGCATCCTTGCAGGGGAGACGATCGGATAGTCCGCTCAGGTCTTCCTCGCCTGGCGCCCGAGCGCCGTGAATGCAAGCAGCACGAGTGCAAGCGTACCGGGTTCGGGAATCGCGTTTCTGGGGAGTTCCGTAAACAGCCAGTCTGTCGAGATGCTGCGCCAGCCCTGGTCCTGTGGCCCCCACAGGGCGAGGTCGATCACCCCCGCTTCAAGTCGATTGAAATAATCGATCTCGATGCCGTAATAGCCACTGCCCATCATCACCGTAGTGTTGCCATTCGATGCGCTGAGCGCAAAGAGGTCGCGGCCGTTGGCGCTGCCGGCCAGCGTCTCGCGCTCCATGCCGAGCATGCCGTTGGCGCCCATGAGCGAGAACACGAAGCCGTCGTCGACAAAGAGGCTGAAGTCGTACGCGCCAGCTTCCGGGATGTAGAGAAAGCCTGCGAAGCTGGCGGCGTAGTTTGTCTGCGAGCCGGTCTGCTGGACGATCGGAGCCAGTGGTCGCTGCCGGTCATATTCCCAGTGGCCGAGTGCTCCATCACCGATCAGCATGTTGTAGGTCAGGTTGGCGAAGTTCACCGCAGAAGTGTCGTTCACACGGCCGATCAGGGCGGCTGAGTCGTTCGGCAGGCTCTGAACGTGGGCGATGTCGACCGTGCCCCAGATGCCCGTACCCCAGCCGAACGTACCGATGGCGGCTGGGTCGCTGCCGGCTTCGGACCACATCTGCTGGCTGAAGCGGTAGTCGTCGCGAACCTGGCTCCAGGTTGCGGAGAGCCCGCCGCCTGTTACGTAGGGCGCTGTACTGACAGGAATGAGTTCGAGGGGCGCCGACACCGATGGGGGCACCTGGAGCGCGACCGCAAGAACCGCAAGCGTTTTGATAATTGACGAGCGCATATTGGATCCAGAATTTCTTGTGGATTGGAAACAGTCTGATTCTCGCTGTGCTCGTTTGAGCCCGCGCGGCAATTCGTCACGGACGCGTGCAGTTGAGCGATGGTAGAGGCGCGGCCGTAGGGGCCAAGGGACCCCGCGAGGCGTGCCCGGCGACTCCTGCATGCACACGGGCCGTAAGTGCAGTTTCCTGCAAGGCGTGAATTGTGCCCTGTGCAGATGGTCGCGCTTCCTGCAGGATCGCGCCTTTCCGGCCTTCAGCGCTTGATGTTTCCGCATGCACTTTCTTCGTCCACAGGGCCTCATCTGCCTATTCCTGAGCTCGCTCGCGTTCAGCCACCCCGGCTGGGCCGGCGACGGCATCCCGGGCCCTGTGTCTCCGGCGGTGCACTGGTGGGAGGTGCAGGAGGAAAACGCAGCGAAGATCCGGGCGGGCATCCGCCATCTTGACCAGGACTGGAGCGCGCAACGCTACGCCAAGCTCGATGAGGCGATCGAGGACAACATCGCCCGACTTGCCAGGCTTCGAGGGGAGGGCGGCTTCGCGCCGGTCGAGCGCGCGCTGATGCTCGATCGGGCGCTCGCATTGGCGGCGCGGGGCCGGGACGATGAGGCGGACCGCCTCCTCCGTGAACTGGCCGGACTGGCTCCGCTACCGCCTTACGCGATTCGCGTTGCCGGAGATCTCGCCCTGCGCGCGCGACGCCCTCTGGATGCGATTGCGCTTTATCGGGCCTCACTCGCAGCGAGCCCGGATGAGGTCAGTCTCCACGTGAGTCTTGCGTACGCCTATCTCGAGGCGGGTGAGGATGAGGCACTGGAGCGGACGCTGACGGAGATCGAGCGGATCGATGGCGCAGCCCTGGAGACGCGACTGCTGCGCGCCCGCATGCACCGCTTCAGCGACCGGCCACGCCTTGCGCAGCAGATGCTCGATGCGCTTTCTGAAGAAGAGCGGCACTCGCCCGCAGGAGAGTTGGAGGCTGCCGCGCTCGCGCAGGCGCGAGGCCTTCCAAGAACGGCCCGGGCGGGCTACGCACGCGCTGAGGCGCAAGCGCCAGGAAACGTGCATGCGAAGATCGGTCTGGCCGAAACCGCATGGGCCATGGGCGAGCTCGAAGAGGCCAAGGCCTTGATCGATGAACTGATCGTGACGATGCCCGAGCACCCCGGGGTTTTGCGGCTGCTCAAGGCGTGGGAGTCGGCAGCGAGAGCCCGCCTGAGTCTTGAACTGAACGCCGGTCAGGGACATGGCAGAGTGTCCGGCAAGGACGACCTCAGCACTGACCTCTGGTTGTACAGCCCCTTGCTCGGAAACGGGTTCAGGGTGTTTGCGCATCATCACCGGGTTATGGCGGACTTCGATGAAAACCGGGCCGATCACATCCGTGCCGGCGTCGGTGTCGAGATGACTCGACGAGACTGGAGCCTTGCTGCAGAGCTGGGGTCTGAGCGTACGTTTGCGCGCAAGGCGACCATTTCGCTCCGTGGGGACTGGCAGCCGAGCGACCGATGGGCGTTCCGTGCTGCCTTCGAGTCGCGCGCGGACGATGTATCGGTCAAGGGCCGCTACTATCACCTTGGCGATTTCGGCGCTGACCTGGCAGCGCGGCGGTTTTCAGTGGGCGCAACACGAACGGAAGACGAGTCGCGCCGCCAGTCGATCGATGTCGGCTACTACGATTTCACCGACGGTAACGAGCGGGCGACCCTGAGCGCGACCTGGTTCGAGCGTATTTACAGCGTGCCGCGAAACGCGGTCGACCTTCAGTTTGCGGCCTACACCAGCCGCAACACGCGCACGGACGCGGAGTATTTCAACCCCAAGCGGGACTATGCCCTCTCCGCGACCGTGGTTTCGGATTGGTTGAGCTGGCATGCCTATGAGCGGCGCTTCAACCAGCGGGTCGCCGCGACCGTGGGTGGGTATCGCCAATGGGCTGCAGCTCGCCCCGCGGATGTGGATTATGGCTGGAAAGGCTTTGGCGAACTGCGTTACGAGCATGAGTGGCGCATGGGCGATGACGCCTCTGCGCGCTATGGCCTGGGTGTGCGCCGCTTTCCGTACGACGGAGAGCATGAGACGCGCGCTTACCTCTATGCCTCGCTGGTGTTCCGCTTCTAGCGCCTCAGGCAACGGATTCCATCGTGATGACGACCGATCTCCTCTCCGAAATCGCCCGGCTGCTGTTCGCCTTTTCGTTCTATTACCCGCTTTTCATGGCCTATCTGTGGATGACGGGCGGTTTGTACTATTACCTCCATTACGAGCGGCGCGACCCCCCGCCGGATCAGCCGCCGCCGCTGCCGCATTACCCGCCAGTGAGCATTCTCGTTCCGTGTCACAACGAGGGGCGGAATGTGGAAGAGACGGTGGCCGCGCTATGCGAACTCGATTATCCGGAGTTCGAGGTCCTGCTGATCAATGATGGCAGCACGGATGACACCGGCGAGCGTGCCGAGGCGCTTGCTCAAGCGGATGCGCGCATCCGGGTCGTCCACCTCGCGAGAAACCAGGGCAAGGCGGTAGGGTTGAACACTGCGGCAGCGTTTGCGCGTCACGAGTATTTCCTCTGCATCGATGGCGACTCGCTGGTCGACAGGAACAGCCTGAAGTGGATGATGCGCCACCTGCTCGCCAGCCCCCGGGTAGGTGCTGTGACGGGCAATCCGCGCATTCGTACGCGTTCCACGCTGCTCGGGCGGATACAGGTCGGGGAGTTCTCCTCGATCATCGGCTTGATCAAGCGTGCCCAGCGGACCTACGGCAAGGTGTTCACGGTGTCCGGTGTCATGGCCTGCTTCCGGCGCAGCGCGCTGCACGATGTCGGCTACTGGAACCCCCATGCCCTCACGGAGGACATCGACGTCAGCTGGCGGCTGGAGATTCGCCACTGGGATGTGCGTTTCGAGCCGAATGCGCTGTGCTGGATCCTGATGCCGGAAACGCTGCAAGGGCTTTGGCGTCAGCGCTTGCGATGGGCCATGGGCGGCAGCCAGGTGCTGCTCGCGCAGTTCGGCGTTCTCGCACAGTGGCGGCAACGCCGCTTGTGGCCAATCTACATCGAATACTTCACCAGTGTCGCGTGGGCGTATGCGATGGCTGCGATCGTCGCGCTGTTCATTGCGGGTTTGCTGCTGGAACTCCCCGAGGCCTTGCAGATCCGGACCCTTGCCCCTGGCTGGAGCGGTCTGGTGATCGGGACGACCTGCCTTTTGCAGTTCGCCGTGAGCATGTTCCTCGATTCGCGTTACGAGCGTGGGTACGGTCGCTACTACTACTGGATGATCTGGTATCCACTGGCCTACTGGGGCCTTAACGTCTGCACCTCGGTGGTGGCGCTGCCGAGGGTTCTCCTGAGAGGAAGGAAGCGCGCAACATGGAAAAGCCCGGACCGCGGGATACGCCCGAACGAAGCCCCCTGATCATTGAACGCCCTGACCTGCAGTCATGGCCGCAGAGAGCCTTGTCCGGCGTTCTCACCACCTTCTTCTGGATGGTGTGGCTGGTATTGTGGCTACCGCTGGTCACGCTGGCCGGCTGGGTGTTTTTCGGCTGGCAGTTCAAGTTTCACATGTTCGATCTTGGTGGGGACGAGGGGTTCTTCGAACTGATCGGCGCCTATCTCGTGGTGATCGCCGCCATGGGCATCACCCTGCTTGCGTGGGCCAAGTACAACCACTTGCGCTTCCGCAACGTGGAGCGACGCAAGGCCTTTCCCGCCGTCACGCCTGCCATGCTGCAAGCGAGATTTGGACAAGAGGAGTCTTCTCTGCTCGCCTGGCAGGGACGGCGAATCATGGTCGTCGAGCACGATCCGGAGGGGCGCATCATTTCCGTCCTGCCTCGGGATGAGCGCGATCTTCGTGAAGCGCGCGCTGACTCCGTACCTTCGGGTCGAGTGCGCAGCAGCCCCGTTCGCGACGCGGATGAAGAACAAGCCTGCGAGGCCGTCTGAGCAGACTAGCGCCCCGTGAACTGCGGCGTGCGCTTCTCCATAAATGCGGCCAGTCCTTCCCGGTAATCCTCGGTCGCGAGGAAATCGAAGGCCTGACGCCTTTCCTCTGCGCTGAGGGGCTCGCCGCGCATCAGCCGGCGCACCCACTGCTTGTGCCAGCGCGCCACCAGCGGGGCGCCAGCGCGGATGCGCGTGGCGCAGGCGGCCGCCTCGTCGGCTACCTTTTCGTCGTCCACCACGCGCGAAAGCAGCCCCTTCTGTAGCGCCTCGCGCGCAGTGAGGATGCGCCCCTCGAGCAGGATCTCCAGCACCACCGCCGGACCCACCAGCGCGAGCAGACCGGCCATCTCGCCCGGGTACATCGAGAATCCGAGCCGGTTGATCGGTGCGCCGAAGCGGGCCGATTCGCCCGCGATGCGGATGTCGCAGCAGCCGGCGATCTCCAGGCCGCCGCCGATGCACGCGCCCCGGATGGCGGCGACCGTGGGAACTGCGCAGTCGCGGATCGCGTTAAGGGCGGTCGCGACCAGATCCTCGTGATAGTGCAGGGCGTCATCGACCGTGCTGCGCACGCGAACGAACTCTTCGATGTCGCCCCCCGCGGCGAAGGCCTCCTCGCCGGCGCCGCGCAGGATCACGCAGCGCACGCTGTCGTCGACGGCGATCTTTTCCATGGCGGCAGAGAGTCCGCGCCACATTGCGGCGTTGACCGCGTTCAGCTTGGCCGGATTGTGCAGGGTGAGTGTCGCGATACCGTTCTGGAGTTCGAGATCGATTCGTGTGTTCATCGCATTCGGGATTTTCGATAAATAAAATTTTTCCATACGGACCTGTATGGACTCTTATGGATGATATATCATCCGCTCGCTCGACACGCCGCGTCAGACGGAACGGTCGATCAGAGGAGGGTGGAGGAGGAGCGTTCCAAGCGTTGCTTTTCCACGAGGAGGGAGAAAGTGTCTAGCTCGATGTATGCGCACATACGGCGCAATCCGCGTTTTGCGGAACTGGTGTCCAAACGGACTCGCTTTGCGGGCATCCTTGCGGCGATCGTTCTGATCGTCTTCTACGGCTTCGTGCTGCTCGTGGCGTTCGCGCCCGAAGTCATCGGGACGCGCCTGTTCGAGGGCAGCAACCTGACTTTCGGCATTCTGGCTGGCCTGCTGCAATTCATCTTCTTCTGGATCCTGACCCTTGTGTACGTGCGTCGCGCCAACGGCGAGTTCGACGACATCAACAAGGAACTCGTCAAGGCCGCATGGAAGGAGGAGAAGTGATGAACGCCCGTAAGCTTTCCCTCAGCGCAGCCGGCCTGCTCGCCCTGGCCGCCAGCCCGCTCGCGCTCGCCGCCGGCCCCGCGATGGATGCTGCCGAGAAGCAGCCGCTCAACCTTCACGCCATCGGCATGTTCTTCGTGTTCGTGCTGATGACCCTGGGTATCACCTACTGGGCGGCCAGCCGCACCAAGTCGACCTCCGACTTCTATACGGCGGGTGGTGGTATCACCGGCTTCCAGAACGGCCTGGCGATCGCCGGTGACTACATGTCGGCGGCCACGCTGCTCGGTCTTACCGCGATGATGTACGCGCAGGGTGTGGATGCGTATATCTACATGCTGTCCTTCTTCGTCGGCTGGCCGATCATCCTGTTCCTGATGGCCGAACGCCTGCGCAACCTGGGCAAGTTCACCTTCGCCGACATCACCGCCTATCGCCTCGACCAGGGCAAGGTGCGCACGATGGCCGCGGTCAGCTCGCTCACCGTGGTGTGCTTCTACCTTGTCGCGCAGATGGTCGGTGCCGGTCAGCTCATCAAGCTGCTGTTCGGTCTCGACTACAACATCGCGCTCGTCGTCGTCGGCGCGCTGATGATGGTGTACGTGACGTTTGGCGGCATGGTGGCGACCACCTGGGTGCAGATCATCAAGGCCTGCATGCTGCTGATCGGCGGCACCGCGGTGGGTCTGCTCGCGTTCAGCCAGTTCGGCTTCTCGTTTGACGAGCTGACCACGCGTGCGATGGAGGTGCACAAGTTGGGTGACAAGCTGCTCAACCCTGGCAGTCTGCTCGCCGATCCGGTCACCGCGATCTCGCTCGGCCTCGGCCTGATGTTCGGTACCGCCGGCCTGCCGCACATCCTGATGCGCTTCTTCACCGTGACCGACGCCAAGGAAGCGCGCAAGTCGGTGCTCTACGCCTCGGGCATCGTCGCCTACTTCTTCAACGTCATCGCCATCATGGGCCTGTGCGCGATCCTCATCGTCGGCCAGAACCCGGAGTTCTTCGAAGGTGGCGTTATCGGTGGCAAGGTCATTGGCGGCGGCAACATGATCGCCATGCACCTGGCGAACGCGGTCGGCGGCAACCTGCTGCTCGGCTTCCTGTCGGCGGTGGCGTTCGCGACCATCCTCGCGGTGGTGGCAGGCCTGGCGCTGGCCGGTGCCTCGGCGATCTCGCACGACATCTACTCGCGCGTCATCATGAAGGGCAAGGCCAACGAAGCCACCGAACTGCGTGTGTCGAAGTTCGCTACCATCGGCCTGGGTATCGTCGCCATCCTGCTCGGCATGGCTTTCGAGAAGATGAACATCGCGTTCATGGTCGCGCTTGCCTTCGGTGTGGCGGCCTCGGCCAACTTCCCGGTGCTGATCCTGTCGATGTACTGGAAAGGTCTGACCACCAAGGGCGCCCTCGTCGGCGGCTACTCCGGCCTGGTCAGCGCGGTGATCTTCGTGCTGCTGTCGAAGTCGGTGTGGGTGGACGTGCTGGGCAATGCCTCGGCGATCTTCCCCTACACCCAGCCGGCGCTGTTCTCGATGCCGATCGCCTTCTTCATGACCTGGCTGTTCTCGACGCTCGACAGCAGCAAGGCCGCTGCGGCCGAGAAGGAAGCCTTCGAGGACCAGTACGTGCGCGCCCAGACGGGTGTCGGTGCCGCGACCGCCGCATCGCACTGATTGATCCCGGCGGCCCGCCGAGCCGCGTTGCATCCCCGACCCGCCCCGCGCACCCTGCGCCGGGCGGGTTTTTCGTTCCCCGGCCGCGGTGCCAGATGGCTGCAGGGTGGCGGTGATAGACTCGCTGCATCGATTCTGGTTTTGCCTTCCGGCGGGACCTTCATCCCAAAGGAGTCGTCGTGCCTGTCAACGAACTGCTCGTCATCGCGCTGCTGATCGCAGCCAGCGCCTTTTTCTCGATGTCCGAGATCTCGCTTGCGGCCTCGCGCAAGATCAAGCTGCGTCTGATGGCCGAAGGGGGGCACGTCAACGCGCAGCGCGTGCTCGCGCTCCAGGACAACCCGGGCAACTTCTTCACCGTGGTGCAGATCGGACTGAACGCGGTCGCCATCCTCGGCGGCGTGGTCGGGGAGCAGGCGCTGTCGCCCTACGTCGCCGAGCTCCTGCGCACCTTCTATGAAGGCCCGATGCTCGGCACCGTCGCATTCGTGGTCGCCTTCGTCTTCGTCACTTCGCTGTTCGTACTCTTTGCCGACCTGATGCCCAAGCGCCTGGCCATGGTGCAGCCCGAGCGCATCGCCGTGGCCGTGGTGCAGCCGATGCAGGCGTGCATGTGGCTCTTCGCGCCGCTGGTGTGGATCTTCAACGGCGCGGCCAACCTCATCTTCCGCTGGCTGAAGCTGCCGAGCGCGCGCATCGAGGACATCACCGCCGACGACATCATGGCCATGGCCGATGCCGGTGCGCAGGCGGGCGCCCTGCTGCGCCAGGAGCAGCATCTGATCAGCAACGTGTTCGAACTTGACTCACGCATCGTGCCCTCGGCGATGACCTCGCGCGAGAGCATCGTCTTCCTCACCCTGTCCGAGTCCGAGGAGAGCATCCGGCGCAAGATCGCTGCCCACCCGCACGGCAAGTTCCCGGTGTGCGAGGACGGCATCGACAGCGTCATCGGATACGTCGACGCCAAGGACATCCTGCCGCGCATCGTGCAGGGTCAGGATCTGTCGCTGCGCACCCAGCCGATCGTGCGTAAGGTGCTGATGCTGCCCGACACGCTGACACTGTTCGAGGCGCTCGAACGCTTCCGGGATGCGAAGGAGGACTTCGCGCTCATCCTCAACGAATACGCGCTGGTGGTCGGCCTGCTGTCCTTGCAGGACGTGATGAATACCGTGATGGGCGATCTCGTCAGCCCCTTCCAGGAGGAGCTCATCGTGCGCCGCGACGACAACTCGTGGCTGATCGATGGTGCAACGCCGATCGAGGACGTCATGCAGGCCCTCGACATCGAGGTCTTCGAAGGCTTTCAGAACTACGAGACGGTGGCCGGCTTCCTGATGTATCGACTGCGCAAGGTGCCCAGGCGTACCGACTTCGTGACCTACGCCGGCTACAAGTTCGAGGTGGTCGACATCGACAGCTATCGCATCGACCAGGTCCTGGTGACGCGCGAGCCGATGGCTGGCGAGGCCGCAGCCGCACGCCCGGAGGCTGCGGCTGAAAATCGCTGAAGCCCTCTGGCGTCAACAGCGCTGCCAGCGCACAGGAAGCGTGCAGGTTCGGCAGGGCGCAGGTCGCGTGACCCTGGCTGCGCAGCCGCGCCTGCCGAGCTGGGGTCAGGCTGCCGTGCCGCTCTTGGTTGCGGCGATGCGGGCGAGGGCGGCGCGCCCGCTCAGGATATGCGCGCGCATCAGCTCTTCGGCGCGTTGGCCGTCGCCTGCGAGGAGGGCCTGCAGGATCTCGCGGTGTTCGGAGAGGGATTGCTCAAGCCGCCCCTCCGAGAACAGCGAGTGGTGGCGCGACAGCTTGATGACCTTGCGCAGGTCCTCGATCACGTGCAGCAGCCAGCGGTTGTCGGCGATTTCCTGAAGGGCGAGGTGGAAGGCCTGGTTGGCTTCGAAGAAGCCGTCGATGTCGGCCGCTGCAGCGGCGTTCTCCAGGTCGGCGTGGATCGCGCGCAGCCGCTCGAGGTCGGCCGTGTTCGCCTTTGCGGCCGAGCTGCGCGCGCATTCTCCTTCGAGCATGGACATCACCGAGAACACCTCATCGAGATCGCGCTCGGAGATCTCGGTCACGTAGCAGCCACGGCGCGGCTTCAGGGTCACGAGCCCTTCCGAGGCAAGCACCTTGAGAGCCTCGCGCAAGGGCGTGCGCGAGATGCCGTAATGCTCGGCCAGCGCCTGCTCGTCCACCCAGGTGCCGGGTGGAAGTTCGTGCGAGAAGATGCGCTGACGCAGTCGCTCTGCCACTTCCTGGTACAGCGCGATGGGGGCGATACGGGTCGCGTTCATGTGGGGGTTCGGGTGTGCAGGCGGAAGATGCATGGCGTAGCGCTGGGCGACGTGGATCGGGCGCCTCGAGCCATTGCGTTCATAATTATGGATAAAGTATTATTTTACCTCCAAGCAAGTCAACTTCCGCGCGCGACGCGTCATGGGAGGCGCCGGACCGCGTCCGGCGAAAGAAGAGGGGGCGCGTCGTGTTCTGGAGCGTCGACGGCCGTCCGTAGCGTCTGCTGCGGACGGCACCGTCGCCGCTGCAAAAGGGTTGGCGGCCCTGAGCATTTGATTCCGTGCCCGCAGTCGATGGGACTGCAGATTCCAAGAGGTTTTTCATGTCGAACGCCAACGAGCCCGTCTATCCCCAGCCCGACTTCGAGGCCTGGAAAAAAGCAGCCGCCAAGCAGGCCCCCGGTGGTGATATCGAGAAGCTCAACTGGATCACGCCCGAAGGTCTGACCGTCAAGCCGCTCTACACCAAGGCCGACACCGAAGGCCTCAAGCACGCCGACACGCTGCCGGGCTTCGAGCCCTTCCTGCGCGGCCCGCAGCCCACGATGTACGCGGTGAAGCCGTGGACCATCCGCCAGTACGCCGGCTTTTCCACCGCTGAAGAATCGAACGCCTTCTACCGCAAGGCGCTCGCCGCCGGCGGTCAGGGCGTCTCGGTCGCCTTCGACCTCGCGACCCACCGCGGCTACGACTCCGACCACCCGCGCGTCACCGGCGACGTCGGCAAGGCCGGTGTGGCGATCGACTCGGTCGAGGACATGAAGATCCTGTTCGACGGCATCCCGCTCGACAAGATCTCGGTGTCGATGACCATGAACGGCGCGGTGCTGCCGATCCTCGCCGGCTACATCGTCGCCGCCGAGGAGCAGGGCGTCAGCCAGGACAAGCTCTCGGGCACGATCCAGAACGACATCCTGAAAGAATTCATGGTGCGGAACACCTACATCTATCCGCCCGCGCCGTCGATGAAGATCATCGCCGACATCTTCGGCTACACCGCGCAGCACATGCCGAAGTTCAACAGCATCTCGATCTCCGGCTACCACATCCAGGAAGCGGGTGCGAACCAGGCCATCGAACTGGCCTTCACGCTGGCTGACGGGCTCGAATACGTGCGCACCGGCATCGCCAGCGGCATGGACGTCGACACCTTCGCCGGCCGCCTGTCCTTCTTCTGGGCGGTGGGCATGAACTTCTACCTCGAGATCGCCAAGATGCGCGCCGCGCGTCTGCTGTGGTGGCGGATCATGAAGCAGTTCAACCCCAAGAACCCGAAGTCCATGATGCTGCGCACGCACTCGCAGACTTCGGGCTGGTCGCTCACCGAGCAGGACCCCTACAACAACGTCGTGCGCACCACCATCGAGGCGATGGCCGCGGTGTTCGGCGGCACCCAGTCGCTGCACACCAACGCGCTCGACGAAGCCATCGCGCTGCCCACCGAGTTCTCCGCCCGCATCGCGCGCAACACGCAGATCATCATCCAGGAAGAGACCCACATCTGTAACGTCGTCGACCCCTGGGCCGGCTCCTACATGATGGAGAAGCTCACCCAGGACATGGCCGACAAGGCCTGGGCGCTGATCGAGGAGATCGAGGCCATGGGCGGCATGACCAAGGCGGTCGAGTCCGGCTGGGCCAAGATGAAGGTCGAGGAGTGTGCTGCCGACAAGCAGGCACGCATCGACTCGGGCAAGGACGTCATCGTCGGCGTCAACAAGTACAAGCTCGCCAAGGAAGACCCGATCGAGATCCTCGACATCGATAACCATGCGGTGCGTGAGGCCCAGATCGAGCGCCTGGCGCGCGTGCGCAAGATGCGCGACCAGGCCGCGGTCGATGCCGCGCTCACCGCGCTGACCGAATGCGCGAAGACCGGCCAGGGCAACCTGCTGGACCTGACCGTCAAGGCGATCCGCCTGCGTGCGACCGTGGGCGAGGTGTCCGATGCGCTCGAGGTCGCCTTCGGTCGTTACCGCGCCAACCCGCAAGCCGTGTCCGGCGTCTATGGAGCCGTCGTGGAAGAACAGGAAGACTGGAAGGCACTCAAGGCCGACATCGAAGCCTTCGTCGCCGAAGAAGGTCGCCGCCCGCGCATCATGATTGCCAAGCTCGGCCAGGATGGCCACGACCGCGGCGCCAAGGTCGTCGCATCGGCCTTCGCCGACCTCGGCTTCGACATCGACATCGGTCCGCTCTTCCAGACCCCGGAAGAGGCTGCCCGCCACGCGGTGGAGAACGACGTGCATGCGGTGGGTTGCTCCAGCCTCGCTGCCGGTCACAAGACGCTGGTGCCGCAGGTGGTCAATGAGCTCAAGCGCCTCGGCGCCGATGACATCATCACCTTCGTCGGCGGCGTCATCCCGGCACAGGACTACGATGCGCTCTACGCCGCCGGCGCCAAGGGCATCTTCGGCCCCGGCACGCCGATCCCGGCCGCCGCGCGCGAAGTGCTCAAGCAGATCCGCGCGGCGCGCAAGGCCGCCTGAGTTCGCGCGCTGCCCGGCCCTGCACGGTACGTCCATCGTGCGGGGCCGCGCGCAACCGATCGCGCCCCCTGTGACTGCCCGCCGATGAACATGCCCGAATCCCTGTCCGCCCTGTCGCCCGAACTCGATGCCGCCGACCGCAGCCTGGTCGAGGGTGTGCTCGCGCGCCAGCTGCGGCCGCTCGCCAAGACCATCACGCTGATCGAATCCCAGCGCGAGGACCACAAGCTGCGCGCCCAGCGCGTGCTCGAGGCCCTGCTGCCGCACACCGGCGGCGCGATGCGGGTGGGCATCTCCGGCGTGCCGGGGGTGGGCAAGTCCACCTTCATCGAGGCGCTCGGGCTGTATCTCATCGAGCAGGGCCTGCGCGTGGCGGTGCTCGCGGTCGATCCATCTTCGTCGGTCACCGGCGGCTCCATCCTCGGCGACAAGACGCGCATGGAACTGCTCAGCCAGAATCCCGCCGCCTTCATCCGCCCCAGCCCATCGGCCTGCAGCCTGGGCGGCGTCGCCGAAAAGACGCGCGAGTCGATGCTGGTGTGCGAGGCCGCCGGCTTCGACGTCATCATCATCGAGACCGTCGGCGTGGGGCAGAGCGAGACCGCGGTCGCCGGCATGGCCGACATCTTCTGCCTGCTGCAGCTGCCCAACGCGGGCGACGATCTGCAGGCGATCAAGAAGGGCATCATGGAGATCGCCGACCTGATCGTCATCAACAAGGCCGACATCGACCCCGCGGCGGCGATGCGCGCCAAGTCGCAGATCAAGACCGCGCTGCACATGCTGCGCCCGGCCAGCCCCAACTGGACGGTGCCGGTGCTGACCCTGTCGGCGCTGAAGAAGGACGGCATCGCCGAGTTCTGGACCACGGTGACGGACTACCGCCGGGTGCTCACCGCCTCCGGCGAGTTCGACGCCAAGCGCCGCCACCAGGCGCTGGCGTGGATGTGGGAGCTGATCGATTCCGGGCTGCGCAGCCGTTTCCGCAGCCACCCGCAGGTGAAACAGGAACTGCCGGCGCTGGCGCGGGCGGTGGAAGAGGGCGCGACCACGCCCTCGATCGCCGCGCTCCGGCTGCTCGGCCATCTTTGAAGTACATCAAGGGCATGCCAAGGTCGCGGCCCGACAATCCCTAGGATCTGACAGGAGATCATCAATGCACGACATCATTCGCCAGCTGGAGGAGAAGCGCGAGAAGGCCCGCCTCGGCGGTGGCCAGAAGCGCATCGACGCCCAGCACGCCAAGGGCAAGCTCACCGCACGCGAACGCATCCTGCTGCTGCTCGACGATGACAGCTTCGAAGAGTGGGACATGTTCAAGGAGCACCGCTGCAACGAGTTCGGCATGAACGCCGACCACATCCCGGGCGACGGCGTGGTGATCGGCTACGGCACGATCAACGGCCGCCTGGTGTTCGTGTTCTCGCAGGACTTCACCGTGTTCGGCGGCTCGCTGTCCGAGACCCACGCCGAGAAGATCTGCAAGGTCATGGACCACGCGATGAAGGTCGGGGCGCCGGTGATCGGCCTCAACGATTCGGGCGGCGCCCGCATCCAGGAAGGCGTCGACTCGCTCGGCGGCTACGCCGACGTGTTCCAGCGCAACGTGCTGGCCTCGGGTGTGG
This sequence comes from Thauera sp., assembly GCA_003446655.1. Taxonomy (GTDB): domain Bacteria; phylum Pseudomonadota; class Gammaproteobacteria; order Burkholderiales; family Rhodocyclaceae; genus Thauera. The sequence continues at coordinate 57,466 of DMCZ01000117.1, forward strand.
TGCCGCAGATCTCGCTGATCATGGGCCCGTGCGCGGGCGGTGCGGTGTACAGCCCGTCGATGACCGACTTCATCTTCATGGTCAAGGACTCGTCCTACATGTTCGTGACCGGTCCCGAAGTGGTGAAGACCGTCACGCATGAAGAAGTGACCGCCGAGGAACTGGGCGGCGCCGTCACCCACACGAGCAAGTCGGGCGTGGCCGACCTCGCCTTCGAGAACGACGTCGAAGCGCTGATGATGACCCGCCGCCTGGTCGGCTACATCCCCGGCAGCAACCGCGACAAGCCGCCGGTCGTGCCCTCGGTCGACCCCGCCGACCGCCTCGACTACTCGCTCGACACCCTGGTGCCGGACAACCCCAACCAGCCGTATGACATGAAGGAGCTGATCGTCAAGATGGTCGACGACGGCGACTTCTTCGAGCTGCAGCCCGACTACGCCAAGAACATCATCATCGGCTTCGCGCGCATGGAAGGCGCCCCGGTGGGCATCGTCGCCAACCAGCCGCTGGTGCTCGCCGGCTGCCTCGACATCAAGAGCTCGATCAAGGCCGCGCGCTTCGTGCGCTTCTGCGACGCCTTCAACATTCCGGTGGTGACCCTGGTCGACGTGCCCGGCTTCATGCCGGGCACTGCGCAGGAATACGGCGGCATCATCAAGCACGGCGCCAAGCTGCTCTACGCCTACGCCGAGTGCACCGTGCCCAAGGTCACCCTCATCACCCGCAAGGCCTACGGCGGCGCCTACGACGTGATGTCGTCCAAGCACCTGCGCGGCGACGTTAACTTCGCCTGGCCGAGCGCCGAGATCGCGGTCATGGGCCCGAAGGGCGCGGTGGAGATCATCTTCCGCGAAGAAAAGAACGACCCTGCCAAGATCGCCGAGCGCGAGGCCATGTACAAGCAGCGCTTCGCCAACCCGTTCGTGGCCGGCGCGCGTGGCTTCATCGACGACGTCATCATGCCGCACGAAACCCGCAAGCGGATCTGCCGCTCGCTGTCGATGCTCAAGGACAAGCAACTCGAGAACCCGTGGCGCAAGCACGGCAACATCCCGCTCTGATCCGCGCACGAGGAATACGTTAAATGTTCAAGAAGATCCTGATCGCAAACCGCGGTGACCAGCCGCGAAGCGGCGCAGCGACGAAGTCACATTGCCTTGCGTGCGAAGCACGTTGCGATTTCACCGCGGAGACCACGCATGTTTAAAAAAATACTGATCGCCAACCGCGGTGAAATCGCCTGCCGCGTCATCAAGACCGCCCGCAAGATGGGCATCGCCACCGTTGCTGTGCACTCGGAAGCGGACAAGGACGCGCTCTTCGTCGAAATGGCCGACGAAGCCGTCTGCATCGGGCCGGCGCCGTCCAAAGAGTCCTATCTCGTCATCGACAAGATCATCGCCGCCTGCAAGCAGACCGGCGCCGAGGCCGTCCACCCGGGCTACGGTTTCCTTTCCGAGAACGCCGAGTTCTCGCGCCGCCTGGAAGAAGAAGGCATCAAGTTCATCGGCCCGAAGCACTACTCGGTCGCCAAGATGGGCGACAAGATCGAGTCCAAGAAGCTCGCGATCGAAGCGGGCGTCAACACCATCCCCGGCTACAACGACGCCATCTCCGGCCCAGACGAGGCGGTCGAGATCGCCAGGAAGATCGGCTACCCGGTGATGATCAAGGCCTCCGCCGGCGGTGGTGGCAAGGGCCTGCGCGTCGCCTTCAACGACAAGGAAGCGCACGAGGGCTTTGCCTCCTGCGTCAATGAAGCGCGCAACGCCTTCGGCGACGACCGCGTCTTCATCGAGAAGTACGTGCTCGAGCCGCGCCACATCGAGATCCAGGTGCTCGGCGACAGCCACGGCAACTACGTGTATCTCAACGAGCGCGACTGCTCCATCCAGCGCCGCCACCAGAAGGTCATCGAGGAGGCCCCGAGCCCCTTCGTCGATCCCGAGATGCGTCGCGCGATGGGCGAGCAGGCCGTGGCCCTGGCGCGTGCGGTGAATTACGAGTCGGCCGGTACGGTCGAGTTCGTGGTCAGCGGCGCGACCAAGGAGTTCTACTTCCTCGAGATGAACACCCGCCTGCAGGTCGAGCACCCGGTCACCGAACTGATCACCGGGCTGGACCTCGTCGAGCAGATGATCCGCGTGGCCTACGGCGAGAAGCTGCCGCTCAGCCAGGCCGACGTGAAGATCGATGGCTGGGCGATGGAATGCCGTATCAACGCCGAAGACCCGTTCCGCGGCTTCCTGCCCTCCACCGGCCGCCTGGTGAAGTTCCAGGCGCCGGCCGAAGGCAATGGCGTGCGCGTCGACACCGGCGTGTATGAGGGCGGCGAGATCTCCATGTACTACGACTCGATGATCGCCAAGCTCATCGTGCACGGCAAGGACCGCCAGGACGCCATCGAGCGCATGCGCGACGCCCTCAACGCTTTCGTGATCCGCGGCATCAGCTCCAACATTCCCTTCCAGGCCGCGCTGTTGCAGCACCCGCGCTTCTGCTCGGGTCACTTCAACACCGGCTTCATCGCCGAGGAGTACCCGCAGGGCTTCGACGCCTCGATGGTGCCGCACGACGATCCCGCGCTGCTCGCGGCCGTGGCCACCTTCGCCCGCAGCCGCTACATCGAGCGCGCCGTGCAGATCGAAGGCCAGCTCCCCGGTCACGGCCGCAAGGTGGCCTCCGAATGGGTTGTGGTGATGGGGGGCAAGCAGTACCCGGTGCGCACTCAGGCGATCGACGGCGGTCTCGCGGTGACCCATGAGGGCCGCACCTACAACATCGTCTCCGACTGGAACTTCGGCGATCTGCTGTTTGCCGGCACGGTCAATGGTGCGCCGATCTGCCTGCAGATCGAGCGCCGCGGCCTGCGCTACCGCATCTCGCACTTCGGCCTGCAGGTCGAGCCGATGGTGATGACCGTGCGCGCGGCGCATCTGCTGTCGCTGATGCCCGAGAAGCTGCCGCCCGACCTCTCGAAGTTCCTGCTGTCGCCCATGCCCGGCCTGCTCCGCGAGGTGGCCGTGGCCGAGGGTCAGGAGGTCAAGGCTGGCGAGAAGCTCGCCATCATCGAGGCGATGAAGATGGAGAACGTGCTCAAGGCCGAGCAGGACGGCAAGGTCAAGAAGATCGTCGCCAGGCCAGGCGCCAGCCTGTCGGTGGACGAAGTCATCATCGAATTCGAGTGATCATCAACCGCTATCCGTTTTGATCGATGGGGAGGGAGACCCGGGCCGCGTGCCCGGGTGCCTGTCGGCACGAGGCCTGCGCAAGCAGGCCTCTTTTTTTTTTCTTTGTCCTGGAGCGCGCGTGTTGAACCTTTCTCCGTGCGGCCTTGTCGTATTTGCACAAATTAAATTGCCGGCCTATCATCCTGGCCGTCACCCCCTCGCTCCCATTTCTCGGGAGCCTGTAATCCGGGTCCGCGTCGCCTTGCGATCCCGCGCAAGACAGGACCTGTTCACAAGAAAGTCGCCGATCAGCCGTGCTGACATTCCAGCATCCGGCGGCGGCGCTGTGGCCGAAGCTATCGCGTCGGCTCTGCACATACGAAGACAGACCAGGAGGACGTTTCATGAGCGCCCAAGTACATGCTCTCAAGGCCCTGAACCCCCGCGTGGAGGCGTCGGAGGACGGAGTTGGCCTGTTTGCCCCCGTGCCGTTCAAGGTGTACACCCAGCGCGACCTCGATCGCATCCCGCAACTCGCCGAGCTTGCGCCCGAGCAGCGCTTTGAGATGAAGGTGGTCTCCTCGGTGCTGCCTTTCCGCGTGAATCAGTACGTGATCGACGAGCTGATCGACTGGGCGAACATCCCCGCCGATCCGATCTTCCAGTTGACCTTCCCGCAGCGCGGCATGCTTGCGCCCGAGCACTACGAGCGCATCGCCGGGCTGATCCGCGCCGAGGCGCCCAAGGACGAGCTCGAGCGCGCCATCGACGAGGTGCGTCACGCACTCAACCCGCACCCGGCCGACCAGATGCAGATGAACATGCCGCGCGACGAGCATGGCCACCGCCTCGATGGCATGCAGCACAAGTACCGCGAGACGGTCCTGTTCTTCCCCAGCCAGGGCCAGACCTGCCACAGCTACTGCACCTTCTGCTTCCGCTGGGCGCAGTTCGTGGGCGACAAGGAACTGCGCATCGCCTCGTCGGAGGCGAAGGCACTGCATGACTACCTTCGCAAGCACCCCGAGGTTACCGACCTGCTGGTCACCGGCGGCGATCCGGTGGTGATGAAGACGCGGCACCTGCGCGACTATCTCGAGCCGCTGCTGCAGCCGGAGTTCGACCACATCCAGACCATCCGCATCGGCTCCAAGGCGCTGACCTTCTGGCCGCATCGTTTCCTGGGTGCGGAAGACGCCGACGACCTGATGCAACTGCTCACCCAGCTGGTCGAGGCGGGCAAGCATGTGGCGCTGATGGCGCACTACAACCACTGGAAGGAGCTTGACACCGAGGCGGCACAGGCGGCGATCCGCCGCATCCGCAGCACGGGTGTGGTGATTCGCGCTCAGGGACCGCTGATCGCGCACATCAACGAC
>DMCZ01000117.1:62243-63644 GCA_003446655.1 Thauera sp.
GTGCCGCTGGTGCGTGCCTGGGAGATCTATCAGCAGGCGATCCAGCAGGTGTCGGGCCTGGCGCGCACCGCGCGCGGCCCGAGCATGAGCGCGAGCCCGGGCAAGGTCGAGATCCAGGGCATCGCCGAGATCGCTGGCGAGAAGGTGTTCGTGCTGCGCTTCATCCAGGGCCGCAACCCCGACTGGGTACAGCGCCCGTTCTTCGCCAAGTATGACGACAAGGCCACCTGGCTGGACCAGCTCGTACCCGCTTTCGGCGAGGAGAAGTGGTTCTGGCAGGACGAGTACGAGGCCATCCGCGAGGAGCGCCTGGCCGCTGCCTGAGGCGGAAATCCGCATCGTCATCGGGGCCCGCCTGTGCGGGCCCTTCTGCTGCCCGGGCTGCTATGATCGAACCATTGATCCGCGCAGGGAGCTGCCATCATGGATTTTCGCAACGGCAGGGAGAGCCGTAACGTCGAGGACCGCCGGGGGCAGGGTGGGCGCAGGCTGGGCGGCGGAGGCAAGATCGGGATCGGCACCATCGTGCTCGCGCTGATCGCGATGTACTTCGGCATCGACCCGAGCGTGGTGCTCAACACCTCCGAGATGATGGCGCCGCCGGCGGTCGAATCCACCCAGCCCGGCCAGCCGCGGCCAGCAGCGGAAGACGAGATGGCGCGCTTCGTGTCGATGGTGCTGGCCGACACCGAAGATACCTGGGGGCCGATATTCAAGGCAGGCGGCGCGCAGTACCGGGAGCCCGGCATGGTGCTCTACTCCGGGGCCACGCGCAGCGCCTGCGGGGTTGGGCGAGCCGAGATGGGGCCGTTCTACTGTCCGGCGGACGGCAAGGTCTATCTGGACCTGTCCTTCTTCGACGAGCTTGGTCAACGCTATGGCGCGCAGGGCGATTTTGCCCAGGCCTACGTGATCGCACATGAGGTCGGCCATCACGTGCAGAACCTGCTCGGCATCTCCGACAAGGTGCAACAGGCGCGCCAGCGCGTCTCCGAGCGGGAGGCCAACCTGCTGTCGGTGCGGGTGGAGTTGCAGGCCGACTGCTTGGCGGGGGTCTGGGCCAACCACGCACACCGTGCGCGGCAGGTGCTCGAGGCCGGGGACATCGAGGAAGGGCTGGCGGCAGCGAGCGCGGTCGGCGATGACCGCATGCAGAAGCGTGCGCAGGGCTATGTGGTCCCGGACAGCTTCACGCACGGCAGCGCAGCGCAGCGGGTGAGCTGGTTCCGCAAGGGGCTGGAGCGCGGAGAGCTGCGCGCCTGCGACACCTTCTCGGCGCCGAATCTCTAGCGCTGGCGCGGGCACCGCCCGATGCCCGTGCGCGGGTCGGACTCGAGCCTGCGCGGGGACGAACGGGTTATCGGAGGCGGGCGCAGCGCGGTCATCCGCTGGCCGGTGGAC
>DMCZ01000120.1:0-2083 GCA_003446655.1 Thauera sp.
GCAGCTCAATCCGGCCTGACACGCGCGGGCGGGAACCGCATCGCGAAGCGGCTGCCTTTGCCCAGTTCGCTATCGACGCGCAGTTCGCCCTGGTGGCGGGTGACGATGTGCTTCACGATTGCCAGCCCGAGCCCGGTGCCGCCGGTCTCGCGCGAGCGGCCGCGATCCACCCGGTAGAAGCGCTCGGTCAGCCGTGGAATATGGGCCGGATCGATGCCGATCCCGTCGTCCTTCACCCAGTACTCGCCGCCCTCGTCGCTGACCCTCCAGCCGATCTCGATGTGACCGCCGGCGGGCGTGTAGCGCACGGCGTTGCTGGCGAGGTTGGAAAACGCGCTGTGGAGCTCCTTGCTGCTGCCGCGCAAGGCACCCCCCCCTTCGAGCACGCACTGCAGCGTATGACGCCCGGCCGACAGCAGCTCGGTCTCGCGCATGACCTCCTCGACGAGCGCCACCGCATCGACCTCTTCATCGATCTGAGCGGGCGCACCGGTCTCCAGCGCGGACAGCGTGAGCAACTCCTCGATCAGTCGCTGCATGCGGTTCGACTGCTCGCTCGCCAGCGTGAGGAAGTGAACGATGTCCTCACGGGAAAAGTCGTCCATGCCGTCAATCAGGGTCTCGAGAAAGCCACCCACCACGGTCAGCGGCGTGCGCAGTTCGTGCGAGACGTTGGCGACGAAATCGCGCCGCATGTTCTCCAGGCGCTCGAGCTGGGATATGTCGCGCGACAGCACCATGCGCCGACTGCCGGCGAAGGCGATGACCTGCACTTGCAGCGTCCTGTCCCGCCGGCGCAGCGAGCGCATCACCAGCGGTTCGGCATATTCGCAGCTGGCCAGATAGGCGATGAATTCGGGCTGGCGGATCAGGTTCGGCAGCGGTGTGCGCAGGTCCTTGCGGCGATCGAGGTCGAAATGCTGCTCGGCCATCGGGTTCATCCACTCGATGACTTCGTCCTCGCCGAGGTAGATCACGCCATCGGGCATGGCGAGCGCGGCCTGCTGGAAGCGGCCGAGCTCGGCGGACAGTCGCTCCTTGACCTCGCACTCGCGCTGGAAGCGGTTGCCGATCTCCTCGAACACGCTGCCCCACAGGCCCTCGCCCTGCGGCGCAGGGGTGCCGATCGGCTGGCGCGCCCAGGCGACAAGCACACGCAGATTGCGCCCATGGATGATGGCGGCGGCGATGAAACCGACCCCGATGAGCCCGAGTGCCGCGTCAATGCCGCGGTAAAGGCCCGCCAGGAGGGCAAGGACGATCACCGAGATCACCGGAGCGGCGACGCTGAAGGTCACATAGGAGAGCGGGCGGTTGATCACGCGGAATCCAGGAAAGGCGCGCAGCCGCTCAGGAGACGGTGGCAGCCTGCTGCGCCTGCACCGAGAGCCGATAGCCGCTGCCGCGCACGGTCTGGATCAGACCATCGTGCTGGGTCGGTTCGAGCGCGCAACGCAGGCGACGGATGTGGACGTCGACCGTACGCTCCTCGACGAAGACGTGGTCGCCCCACACCTGATCGAGCAACTGCGCACGCGAATGCACGCGCTCGGGGTGCGTCATCAGGAAATGCAGCAGGCGGAATTCGGTCGGTCCGAGCGCCAGCGCCTTGTCGCCCGCCGTGACCCGGTGCGTGGCCGGGTCGAGGCGCAGCCCACCCAGCTCAACCGCATCCTCGGTCGCCTGGGGCGCGCGCCGGCGCAGCACGGCCTTGATTCGGGCGACCAGCTCGCGCGGGCTGAACGGCTTGGTCACGTAGTCGTCGGCGCCGATCTCCAGCCCGGTCACCTTGTCCTGCTCCTCGCCGCGCGCGGTGAGCATGATGATCGGGATTTCGCGCGTACGCTCCTCGGCACGCAGCCGGCGAGCGAACTCGATCCCCGATGCGCCCGGCAGCATCCAGTCGAGCAGCACCAGATCGGGCAGCGCCTCACGCACGATGCGCTGGGCAGTTTCGGCATCCGAGGCGCGGACGACATGGTGGCCCGCGCGCGCGAGGTTGGCCGCGATCAATTCCTGGATCGCAGGTTCGTCTTCCACAAGCAAGATGTTCGCTGGCATGCCTGAACTACTCCCTTTAAGC
>DMCZ01000120.1:2270-3821 GCA_003446655.1 Thauera sp.
CGCTGCGGATGCCGCGCCCTCGCCCGGGAACGCCGATCCGACGATTCGGGTATGATTGTGGCCCTTCCAGCGGGACTGATGTCATGGCCGGACTCGACGAAAACACCCCGATTCCCACCGAAATCACCTTGCACCGTGGCTCCAGACGTCTGGAGCTTGTCTTTGACGACGGCAGCCGCTTCGATCTGCCCTTCGAATTCCTGCGCGTCTACTCCCCGTCTGCTGAAGTGCGCGGCCATGGCCCCGGGCAGGAGACGCTGCAGCAGGGCAAGCGCGACGTCGACATCGTCGATCTCGCGCCCGTCGGTAACTACGCGATCAAGCCGACCTTCTCTGACGGTCACGACAGCGGCCTGTATTCCTGGGACTACCTCTACGCGCTCGGCCGCGATCAGGAGTCGTTGTGGAGCGCCTACCTCGAGGCGCTGGAGCGCGCTGGCGGCACCCGCGACCCCGCCAAGGTTCCGCCCCCTGCACCCAAGGGCGGCGGCTGCGGCCATCACCACTGAGCAGACCATGAGCGACAAGACAACCCACTTCGGCTTCCAGACGGTAGACGAGCAACTCAAGCAGAAGAAGGTGGCCGAGGTGTTCTCCTCGGTGGCGCAGAAGTATGACGTGATGAACGATCTCATGTCCTTCGGCCTGCACCGACTGTGGAAGCACTTCACCATCCAGGTGTCGGGTGTGCGCGAGGGCGACCGGGTGCTCGACGTTGCCGGCGGCACCGCCGACCTCTCGCTTGCCTTTGCGCGCAAGGTCGGACGCAGCGGACAGGTTTGGCTCACCGACATCAACCACGCCATGCTCTCGCGCGGCCGCGATCGCATGCTCGACCACGGCTTCGCGATGCCGGTGGCGCAGTGCAATGCCGAGAAGCTGCCCTTCCCCGACGACTGGTTCGACTGCGTCACCGTCGCCTTCGGCCTGCGCAACATGACCCACAAGGACGTGGCGCTCGCAGAGATGCGCCGCGTGCTGCGCCCGGGCGGACGACTGCTGGTGCTGGAGTTCTCCCGGGTCTGGAAGCCGCTGTCGCCGATCTATGACCTCTATTCCTTCAAGCTGCTGCCTTGGATGGGGCAGAAGGTGGCCAATGACGCGGACAGCTACCGCTATCTCGCCGAGTCGATCCGAATGCACCCGGGACAGGAGGAGTTGAAGGCGATGATGGAACAAGTCGGCCTGGGCCGGGTCGACTACTTCAACATGAGTGCGGGCGTGGTTGCACTGCACCGTGGCTACAAGATCTGAACCTGGAGACCCCGACACAATGAAGAGCTTTTTTCTTTCCCTCATCGTCGCCGTGATGTCGTTCGGCTTCGCTGCCTCCGAGGCCGAGGCCAAGCGCCTTGGCGGTGGTAGCAGTTTCGGCATGCAGCGTCAGGCGACCCCGCCCGCCCAGCCGCGTCAGCCGGCCGCCACGCAGCAGCAGGCACCCGCTGCCGGCGCGGCAGCTGCAGCTCAGCCGAAGCGCTCGTGGATGGGGCCGATCGCCGGTCTCGCTGCCGGTCTCGGCCTTGCCGCCCTGTTCTCGCATCTCGGCTTGGG
>DMCZ01000120.1:4104-4909 GCA_003446655.1 Thauera sp.
TGCAGTACGCCGGCGCGCCGGCATCGGGCGCCCCTCAGGCGCCGGCTCAGGCCTTCGAATCCAGCCACGCCTTCGGTGGTACGTCGGCGGCTGTTTCGGCGAGCGGGCTTGAAAAGGCCATCGCCTCCGGTTTCGACGCCGAAGGCTTCGCCCGCCAGGCCAAACTCAACTTCATCCGCCTGCAGGCCGCGAACGACGCCGGGAACCTCGACGATCTGCGCGAATTCACAACGCCTGAGGTGTTCGCCGAGATCTGCATGCAGCTCAATGAGCGCCGTGGTGCCGAGCAGCGTACCGACGTCGTCGAACTCAATGCCGACGTGACCGACGTGGTGGAGGAAGACAACCGCTACGTCGTAAGCGTGCGCTTCACCGGGATGCTGCGCGAGGAGGCCGGTGCGGCGCCTGCTCCGTTCGACGAGATCTGGCATCTGACCAAGCCACGCAGCGGCAGTGGCGGCTGGCTGATCGCCGGCATCCAGCAAGCCCAGTAAGCGACTTCGTCAAGCACGCGGGCCCGCCTGTGCCTCGTTCGCCTACGGGCGAAGGTGGGCATGGCGGGCCCGTCTCACGTCTGTTACCCCACGGTGGCTATCGGGAGCATCGTCATGTTGTCCAGCCTCTTTCTTTCCGCCACCAACCACCTGCTCTCGCAGGCTGGCTGGGCGCGCCAGCGCCTCCTTCCCCACGCCGGGCGCACCGCGCGCCTCGAATTTTCGCCCGTCGCCGAAGTCGACTTCTCGATTTCGGCTGAAGGTCACCTGGCCGAGTGGAGCGGGGAAGACGCGCCTGAGGTATGCCTCCG
>DMCZ01000120.1:5135-9649 GCA_003446655.1 Thauera sp.
AGATCTCTCCCGGGTGCTCGGCGACATTGCAGCGCACCGGCTGGTGGCCGGAGGACGTCGGCTCGCCGCAGAAGGGCGGCGTTCGCTCGAACGCGCAGGCGGCAGCCTGGCTGAATATGTGACTGAAGAAGCGCCCCTGCTCGTGCCACGCGCCGCCTTGCCTGGCTTCGCGCAGGAGGTCGTGGCGCTACGCGATGCCGTTGGTCGCCTCGACAAACGGGTCGCGAGAATCGAAAGGACCCGTTGATCGGAGGTCAGCGCAAGAGCCGACCGGCCGCCGGCGGCGCGGCGCCCCCCGGCCCAAGCGCCATGAAGAAGCGTTAACGAAAAAAGCAGCTCCTAGAGCTGCTTTTTTCCCTGGCGACCCGCGAACGAGCCGCCTCAATCAGTGACCGCGCTTGCGCAGACGCTGGATGGCGGCAAGCTGGGCCACCGCCTCCATGAGTTCGGCCTGAGCCTTGGCGTAGTCCAGACGGGCGGACTGATTCGCCATTGCCTCTTCAGCCTTCTTCTTGGCTTCCAGCGCTTTCGCTTCGTCCAGATCGTGACCACGGATCGCCGTGTCGGCGAGCACCGTCACCAGACCCGGCTGAACCTCGAGCAACCCACCGGCAACGAACACAAGCTCTTCCTCCGCCTGATTCGGAACCTTGACCCGCACCGCACCCGGTTTGATCCGGGTCATCAGCGGCATGTGGCCGGGCAGAATGCCGAGTTCACCCGCCTCGCCAGGCAGCGCGACGAATTCGGCCAGCCCGGAAAAGATCTGCTCTTCCGCGCTGACGATGTCGACATGAACCGTCATAGCCATAGTGTTTCCTTTTCAAATCTGCGCGACACCAAAGTGTCGCGCAGGCGGACGAATTACTGCAGCTTCTTCGCCTTCTCGATGGCCTCGTCGATGTTGCCGACCATGTAGAAGGCCTGTTCCGGCAGACTGTCCAGTTCGCCGCTGACGATCATCTTGAAGCCCTTGATCGTGTCCTTCAGCGAGACATACTTGCCGGGCGAACCGGTGAACACTTCCGCAACGTGGAAGGGCTGCGACAGGAAGCGCTGGATCTTGCGCGCACGGGCCACGGACAGCTTGTCTTCCGGCGACAGTTCGTCCATGCCGAGAATTGCGATGATGTCGCGCAGTTCCTTGTACTTCTGCAGCGTCTGCTGAACCTGACGAGCCACGTTGTAGTGCTCTTCGCCCACGACCAGCGGGTCGAGCTGGCGCGAGGTGGAGTCGAGCGGATCGACAGCCGGGTAGATACCCAGCGCGGCGATGTCACGCGACAGCACGACGGTGGAGTCGAGGTGCAGGAAGGTGGTCGCGGGCGACGGGTCGGTCAAGTCATCCGCCGGCACGTACACGGCCTGGATCGAGGTGATCGAGCCGACCTTGGTCGAGGTGATGCGCTCCTGCAGACGGCCCATTTCTTCGGCCAGCGTCGGCTGGTAACCCACCGCGGAAGGCATACGACCCAGCAGCGCGGACACTTCGGTACCGGCCAGGGTGTAGCGGTAGATGTTATCCACGAAGAACAGGATGTCACGGCCTTCGTCACGGAAACGCTCGGCCATGGTCAGGCCGGTCAGCGCCACGCGCAGACGGTTGCCCGGGGGTTCGTTCATCTGACCGAACACCATCGCGACCTTGTCCAGAACGTTGGAGTCCTTCATCTCGTGGTAGAAGTCGTTACCCTCACGAGTACGCTCGCCCACGCCAGCGAACACCGAGAGACCCGAGTGCTGCTTCGCGATGTTGTTAATCAGCTCCATCATGTTCACGGTCTTGCCGACGCCGGCGCCACCGAACAGACCCACCTTGCCGCCCTTGGCGAACGGGCAGATCAGGTCGATAACCTTGATGCCGGTTTCGAGCAGTTCCACCGACGGGGAGAGCTCGTCGAACTTCGGCGCCTTCTGGTGAATGGCGCGCAGCTCGTCGGTTTCGATCGGGCCGGCTTCGTCGATCGGGCGGCCCAGCACGTCCATGATGCGACCCAGCGTGCCGTGGCCGACCGGAACCGAGATCGGCTTGCCGGTGCTCGAAACCTTCATGCCACGGCGCAGGCCGTCGGAAGAACCCAGCGCGATGGTACGCACCACGCCGTCGCCGAGCTGCTGCTGGACCTCGAAGGTCAGGCCAGCTTCGGCGAAGGAGTCGGCAGCGTCCTCGAGCTTCAGGGCGTCATACACCTTGGGCATCGCTTCACGCGGGAACTGGATGTCCACCACCGCGCCGATGCACTGAACGATCGTACCTTGACTCATCGTCATATCCTTAAATCAATAATCCGTTACACCGCGGCGGCGCCGCCGACGATTTCCGACAGCTCCTTGGTGATCGCGGCCTGGCGGGTCTTGTTGTAGACCAGCTGCAGTTCGCCAATCACGTTCTTGGCATTGTCGGAAGCGGCCTTCATTGCCACCATGCGCGCGCTCTGTTCGGATGCCATGTTCTCGGCCACGGCCTGGTAGACCAGCGCCTCGACGTAGCGGACCAGCAGTTCGTCGATGACGACCTGCGGATCCGGCTCGTAGAGGTAATCCCACGAGCTGTCCGGCGTGCCCAGCTTTTCGCCGGTGAGCGGCAGCAGCTGCTCGAGCACCGGTTCCTGCTTCATGGTGTTCACGAAGCGGGTATAGGCCAGATAAACCGCGTCGAGCTCGTCGTTCTGGAACGCGTCGAGCATGACCTTGACCGGACCGATCAGCTTTTCCAGGTGCGGCGTGTCACCCAGCTGGGTAACGTTCGACACCACCTTGGCGCCCATGCGCTGCATGAAGCCCAGACCCTTGTTGCCGATGGCGCAGGCACGGATCTCGGTCACGCCCGAGGACTCCCAGTCCTTCATCGCGTTGAGAGCGATACGCTGGACGTTGGTGTTGAGGCCACCGCACAAACCCTTGTCGGTGGTCACCAGGATCAAGCCCACCCGCTTGATCTGGTCCTTGCGGACCAGGAACGGGTGCTTGTAGTCGGTCACATTGGCCTGGGACAGGTTCGCGGCGAGTCGGCGGATCTTCTCGGCAAAGGGGCGGGCAGCGCGCATCCGGTCCTGCGCCTTGCGCATCTTGGACGCAGCCACCATCTCCATGGCCTTCGTGATCTTGCGCGTGTTTTGCACGCTCTTGATCTTGGTACGGATTTCCTTACCGCTAGCCATATTCCGTCTCCCTCGCCGGCCTTAAGCCCAGCTCTTCTTGAACTCGGCGATCGTGGCAGCCAGGGTCTTCTCGCCGTCGGCGTCAAGTTCCTTCTTGCTCAGGATCGAAGAGACCAGGTCGGCCTGCTTGGTCTTGACGAATTGCAGCAGCGCGGCTTCGAACGGCAGCACACGGGCAACCTCGACGTCATCGAAGTAACCGTTGTTCACCGCGTACAGCACGATGGCCATCTCGGCGATCGACATTGGCGAGTACTGCGCCTGCTTCATCAGCTCGGTGACGCGGCGGCCGCGTTCAAGCTGCTTGCGGGTCGCGTCGTCCAGGTCGGATGCGAACTGGGCGAACGCGGCGAGTTCGCGATACTGAGCAAGGTCGGTACGGATACCGCCGGACAGCTTCTTGACGACCTTGGTCTGGGCGGCGCCACCGACGCGGGACACCGAGATACCGGCGTTGATCGCGGGACGGATACCGGCGTTGAAGAGGTCGGTCTCGAGGAAGATCTGACCGTCGGTAATCGAGATGACGTTGGTCGGAACGAACGCCGAAACGTCGCCGGCCTGGGTCTCGATGACCGGCAGGGCGGTCAGCGAACCGGTCTTGCCCTTGACTTCGCCGTTGGTGAACTTCTCGACGTAGTCGGCGTTCACACGCGCGGCGCGCTCAAGCAGGCGGGAGTGCAGGTAGAACACGTCGCCCGGGTAGGCTTCACGGCCCGGCGGACGGCGCAGCAGCAGCGAAACCTGGCGGTAGGCCCAAGCCTGCTTGGTCAGATCGTCATAAACGATCAGCGCGTCCATGCCGCGGTCGCGGAAGTACTCGCCCATGGTGCAGCCGGCGTAGGCGGCCAGGTACTGCATGGCGGCGGACTCGGAGGCGGTGGCGGCGACGACGATGGTGTATTCCATCGCGCCGTTCTCTTCCAGCTTGCGCACGACGTTGGCGACGGTCGAGGCCTTCTGGCCGATGGCCACGTACACGCAGTACATGTCCTGGCCCTTCTGGTTGATGATCGCGTCGACCGCGACGGCGGTCTTGCCGGTCTGGCGGTCGCCGATGATCAGCTCGCGCTGGCCACGGCCGATCGGCACCATCGAGTCAACCGACTTCAGGCCGGTCTGCACCGGCTGCGAAACGGACTGACGGGCGATGACGCCCGGCGCGACCTTCTCGATCTTGTCGGTGAGCTTGGCGTTGATCGGGCCCTTGCCGTCGATCGGCTGACCCAGTGCATTCACGACGCGACCGATCAGCTCGGGGCCGACGGGCACTTCGAGAATGCGGCCGGTGGCCTTGACGGTGTCGCCTTCGGTGATGTGCTCGTATTCGCCGAGCACCACGGCGCCGACGGA
>DMCZ01000120.1:9987-12373 GCA_003446655.1 Thauera sp.
ATCAGGTCACTGATTTCAGAGGGGTTGAGTTGCATAGACATTTATGCTCCTAGTTCTTTAGCGCAGCGGCCATGTTCGCGAGCTTGCCGCGGACCGAGGCGTCGATGACTTCGTCGCCGACAGCGATGCGGACCCCACCGATAAGTTCGGGGGCCAGCGTGACCGAGACGTTGATGGCGGCCTTGAAGCGAGCTTCGAGGTCGGCCTTCAGCGAGGCCAGCGTGGCATCGTCGAGCGGGAAGGCAGAGGCGATTTCCGCCTCAAGGACACCTTCGTGTTCGTTCTTGAGAGCAACGAACAGGTCACGGATCTCCGGAAGCACCTGCAGACGTTCGTTTTCCACGAGGACGCGGACGAAGTTCTGCTGTTCGGCGTTCAGATCGCCCCCCACGTCCAGCATCAGCTTGTTGAGCTGATCGGCGGACAGGTTGGGATCGGTGAAGCACGCCTTCATGCTGGGATCGGCTGCCACGGCGGCCAGCCGATCCAGCGCTTCCGACCAAGGCCCCAGCGCACCTGCCCCGCGAGCCAGCTCGAAGGCGGCATCGGCATAGGGGCGCGCGATGGTGACGTTCTCGGCCATGACTTAGTGCAGTTCCTGTTTCAGGTTGGCAAGCAGCTCGGCGTGCACCTGGGCGTTGATCTCGCGGCGCAGGATCTTCTCCGCACCGGCAACAGCCAGGTGGGCGACCTGGTCGCGCAGGGCTTCCTTGGCACGCTGCGTGGCGGCGCCGGCTTCGGCTTCGGCCGCTTCACGCGCGGCAGCGATGATGCGGGCAGCTTCGGCGCGGGCCTCGTCGATCAGCTGGCTCGCCTGCTTTTCAGCGGAGGTACGCACATCACCCGCGGATTCGCGGGCCTTGCGCAGTTCCTCGACGACCTTCTTCTCGGCGAGCGCCAGATCGGCCTTGGCCTTGTCCGCAGCTGCCAGCCCGTCTGCGATCTTGTTCGCACGCTCGTCCAGCGCCTTCACGATGGGCGGCCACACGAATTTCATCGTGAACCACGCCAGAATGAAGAACACAACGAGCTGGGCTATCAGGGTTGCGTTCAAATTCACGGTTCTTGGCCCTCAGGTTGGTTCAAAAAAGGATGAACTCGAACCGATCAGAGCTGGAACGGGTTGGCGAAGGCGAACATCATGGCGATACCGACACCGATCAGGAACGCGGCGTCGATCAGACCGGCCAGCAGGAACATCTTGGTCTGCAGCGCGTTCATCAGCTCGGGCTGACGGGCGGAAGCTTCGAGGTACTTGGAACCCATGATGCCGATACCGATACAAGCGCCGATGGCACCCAGACCGATGATCAGACCAGCAGCCAGAGCAACAAAACCCAGAACGTTTTCCATGACAACTCCTTAGTGGGGAAGGTGAGTTTAAAAACCAGGTACTGCGTTGAAGGTGAAACCGAAACTTAGTGGCTCTCGTGCGCCTGACCGACGTACACCAGGGTCAGCATCATGAAGATGAAGGCCTGCAGGGTGATGATCAGGATGTGGAAGATCGCCCAGACGGTACCCGCAACAACATGACCAACGAAGCCGAACACGGTGGCAGTACCGCCGAGCAGGGCAATCAGGATGAATACGAGCTCGCCGGCATACATGTTGCCGAACAGTCGCATGCCGTGCGAAACGGTCTTGGCGACGAACTCGATGATCTGCATCGCGAAGTTGACCGGATAGAGCAGCGGGTGGCTGCCGAACGGCGCGGTGAAGAGCTCATGCACCCAGCCGCCCATGCCCTTGATCTTGACGTTGTAGTAGAGGCAAAGCAGCAGCACGCCGATGGACAGGCCCAGCGCAGCGGACAGGTCGGCAGTGGCGACGACGCGCATGTAGGCGTGAGCCGGATCACCGCCACCGGCGGCATAGACGCCCTCCCAGATGCGCGGCAGCAGATCGACCGGCAGCAGGTCCATCGCGTTCATGAGGAAGATCCACACGAACACGGTGAGCGCGAGGGGAGCGACAAACTTGCGCGACTCAGGGCTATGAACGATGCCCTTGGCCTGATCCGCGACCATCTCGACGAGCAACTCGACGAAACCCTGGAAGCGACCGGGCACACCCGAGGTGGCCTTGCGTGCAGCCAGCCAGAGCAGGAAGACGGTCAGCAGACCGAGCGAGATCGAGTAGAACATCGAATCGATGTTGATCACGCTCCAGTCCACGATGTTTTCTTGCGCGTGGCCGGTGTTGTTGAGATGCGTCAGGTGGTGAACGACGTACTCGGATGCGGTGGGGGCGTGCCCTTCTGTAGCCATGGTCAGGTCTTTACCAAAAATGCAAACAAATTCGCCTTAAGTGCCAGGATCAGACCGATCAGCATGCCCCCCCAATGGAGGTCAGGATATACGGCCCACACCAGCACCAACAATCC
>DMCZ01000120.1:12633-12853 GCA_003446655.1 Thauera sp.
ACCCCTGCTCCTGCTGCCGAAATCGCGCCACGAACACCGAAGAACGCGCCTGAAACAAGCACGGCGATCAGTGTGGCAAGCACCTGCAGTATGACAGCTTTGAGCATGAGGTTTGTCGCACATGCGTTTCAGGACGCTGGCGACCGCCTAAAATCCCGCGGATGGTAGGGGTTAACCGCAGCAAAGTCAAACCTTGGTTGCATCGCAGCATGGGTTTTCG
>DMCZ01000120.1:13117-14939 GCA_003446655.1 Thauera sp.
GTCCGCCGGCGCGAGATTTTCGGCTGGTGCATGTTCGATTTCGCCAATCAGGCCTACACCCTGCTGATCATCACGGTGATCTTTGGCGACCTGTACACGCGGCTCATCGTCGGAGATGCGCCCGACTTCCGTCTGGGGAACCTGCTCTGGAGCCTCGCCCTGTGCCTGAGTTACCTGCTGGTGGTCATCAGCGCCCCGCTGCTGGGTGCCATCATGGATCATGTGCGGGCCAAGAAGCGCATGCTGTTCGCGAGCTACTTATTGACGGTCGCAAGCACGACGCTCCTCTACTTCGTGTCGCCCGGCCATGTCTGGCTGGGGTTCGCGCTCATCGTGATCTCGAACACCGCCTACTCCGCAGGCGAGTCCTTCATCGCGAGCTTCCTCCCCTTTCTTGGCGAACGTCATGATCTTGGGCGCATATCCGGCCTGGGGTGGGCGCTTGGCTATGCAGGCGGACTCGTATCGGCGGGATTCGTGCTGGTGTTTCTCGGTGAGGTGAGCACGGAGAATTTCGAACGCATGCGCTGGGTTGGCCCTTTCGCTGCCATCTTCTTCCTGGTGGCGGCGATTCCCACCTTTGTCTGGCTACGCGAACCGCGGATCGGTGAGCGCCAACCCCTGCGGACGGCGCTGATCGGCTCGGCCTACCGACGCCTTGCCCGGACGATGCGCTCGGTCGGCGACTTTCCGGACCTCGCCTGGCTGTTCGTGTCGATCCTGTTCGCCATGGCCGGCGTCTATGTGATCGTGGCCTTTTCGTTCATCTACGGGGCACAGGTGATCGGCTGGTCCGAATCCGCACGCAGCCTGATGTTCGTCGTCGTGCAGATCACCGCCCTGCTCGGGGCGGTGATCTTCGGCGCGCTGCAGAACCGGCTCGGCGGGCGCCTGACCTACGCGCTGACCCTCGTCCTGTGGATTGCAGCGATCCTGGCGATCTACTTCGTCGAGCCGATGACGGCAGCGCTCAATGCCGGCCTGGGGCTGACGCTGCGCGCGGAACAGGTCTTCCTGTTCGCCGGCCTGCTGTCGGGGCTCAGCCTGGGTTCGAGTCAGTCCGTGGGGCGGGCGCTGGTGGGCATGTTCGCGCCCGAGAGCCAAGCGGCCGAACTGTTTGGTTTCTGGGGCGTTTTCAGCAAGCTGGCAGCGATCTTCGGGATCCTGGGCGTCGGGCTGCTGCAATGGCTGCTCGGGCTGCAGGGGGCCGTGCTGTTCTGTATCGCGCTCTTCGGCGCCGCTCTCCTCCCGCTCGGCAGGATCGATGAAGCGCGCGGCATCTCCGCCGCGCAGCGGGCGGGCTGAGGTCTTCAGGCGCGGCGTCACGCGCCCCCGGCACGCGCTCGCGCTGCGGCAGGCAGCGTGCTCAGCGCAGGCGGCCAAGCACGCCGTCGAGCTGATCCAGGCTGCCGAAGCGGATCGTCAGCTCGCCTGCGCCCTTCTTGTTGGCCTTGATCTTCACCGTGGCACCGATCGCATCCGACACTTCCTCCTCGAGACGGAGCAGGTCCCGGTCGGGCTGGACTACTGGCTTCTTCTGGCGTGGATTGAGGATCTGCTGCACCAGGCGCTCGGTGTCGCGTACCGACAACTGCCTGGCCGCCACCTGGTTGGCAAGCTGGATCTGGCTGGCGCCATCGAGCGGCAGCAGCGCGCGCGCGTGCCCCATGTCGATGTCGCCGGCCATCAGCAACTCCTGCACCGGCTTGGCGAGGTTGAGCAGGCGCAGCAGGTTGGACGCCGCCGGGCGCGAGCGTCCGACCGCATCGGCCGCCTGCTGGTGGGTCATGTCGAACTCGTCGATCAGGCGCTGGATGCCGCC
>DMCZ01000120.1:15195-16178 GCA_003446655.1 Thauera sp.
GTGGGCAGCGACTGCAGCTCGCCCTTCTCGTTTTCCTCTTCCTGGTTTGCCGCCAGCAGCGCATCGAGTCCGCGGCCGAGGCCCTTGAGTCTGGGTTTGTTCATGTCGGTTCCGGAGTTCAGAAGGTCTTCGCGCGCTCGATCATCTCGTGCGCGAAGGCCATGTAGGCCTGCGCGCCCTTGGCGGCCTTGTCGTAGACCACGCCGGGGATCCCGTGGCTGGGCGCCTCGGCGAGGCGAACATTGCGCGGCACGATGGCGCGGAACACCTTGTCGCCGAAGTGGCCCTCGAGCTGGGCCGACACCTGCTGCTGCAGGGTCACGCGCGGGTCGAACATCACCCGCAGCAGGCCGATGATCTTGAGCTCGCGGTTGAGGTTGGCATGCACCTTCTTGATCGTGTTGACCAGATCGGACAGGCCCTCGAGCGCGTAGTACTCGCACTGCATCGGGATGATGACGCCGTGCGCACAGCACAGGCCGTTGAGCGTGAGCATCGACAGCGAGGGCGGGCAGTCGATGAGGACGAAGTCGTAGTCGGCGTCGAACGCAGCGAACGCGTTGCGCAGACGACGCTCGCGCTGCTCGAGATTGACCAGCTCGACCTCGGCGCCGGCGAGGTCGCGGTTCGCGGGCAGCACATCGTAGCCGCCAGTGGGCGAGGCCACGCGCACGCCAGTCAGGTCATCCAGCCCCACCAGCAGGTGATACACGGAGCTCTTGAGCCCGCGCTTGTCGATGCCGCTGCCCATGGTGGCGTTGCCCTGCGGGTCGAGGTCGATCAGCAGCACACGCTGCCCGGCCTGGTGCAATGCGGCGGCGAGGTTGACGCAGGTGGTGGTCTTGCCCACCCCGCCCTTCTGGTTGGCAACGCAGAAAATCTTGGCCATGGTCGAATCAGGCTTATTCCATTTGCAGGGACCGCGCGGGAGGCGCGAGACCCGGAGTGTACTTCAATGCGGCAATGCAGCAGACGCGACAGCG
>DMCZ01000120.1:16489-16634 GCA_003446655.1 Thauera sp.
CCTGCACCTGCTCGACGCGCTTGTTGAGCACGCTGAAGTTGCCCAGCCCGAGCTCGATCTTCGCCTGCTGCTGGAAGCTCGCCTTCTTGCCCACGGTCTCGATCGAACTCACCACCAGCCCGGGGCGCACGATCGCCAGCACCAC
>DMCZ01000081.1:0-167 GCA_003446655.1 Thauera sp.
GTGATCTTCACATTGTCCTGATCATCGACGAGGATGTTGGCGGGCTTGATGTCACGATGGACGATACCCTGCCGGTAGGCATGGTCGAGCGCCATGCAACACTTGAACACGATCCCGATCGTGCGATGCACCGGCAGCAGCCGCTCGAAGCTGCAGTAGCGCTCGAG
>DMCZ01000081.1:412-3332 GCA_003446655.1 Thauera sp.
CGGATGATGTTGGGGTGGTTCAGGCGTCCGGAGACTACCCGCTCGGCCTTCAGCAGCTTGATGACCCGCCGGTTCCATTTGGCCTCGTCCCGGACCTTGTCATCGAAGCGCACGTGCTTGAGCGCCACAGGATCAGGGTAGTCGGCACTTTCAGCGAGATAGACTACGGCGGTGGCGCCGCGGCCAATCTCCCTGATGATCCTGTACTTGCCGATGCGCTCTGGAGTTCGGTTCATGCGTTTGGGGGGACGCGCGCGACCGCGGTGCCTGACGAATGGGCCGATTGTTGCACGAACCCGCGCATGCCGGGGAGTCCGCAGAATGCGGCGACTTCCACGGTGGAATCCGGGACCACAATGGCCCGCTCCAATGCCATAGCCGGGTGCTCAAATTGTCCGGGCTGCGCCGGCATGCTTAAATCCGGACGCTGAGCGCGCCCGTACGGGGTGCGTCGCCCCTGACCGGAGAGTGCCCTTGAGTGAAGCCGTCGACCTCGTCATTCGCGCCCGCTGGATCGTCCCTGTCGAACCCGCCGACGTCGTCCTCAATCATCACGCGGTTGCTGTCCGCGACGGGCGCATCGTTGCCGTTCTGCCTCAAGCGCAAGCGAACGACCGGTTCCGCGCCGCGAGCACTGTCGACCTGCCCCGTCACCTGCTGATGCCGGGAATGGTGAACCTCCACGTTCATGCCGCGATGAACCTCATGCGCGGGATCGCCGACGACCTGCCGCTGATGCGCTGGCTGCAGGAGGCGATCTGGCCGGCCGAATCGCGCCATGTGTCACCGACCTTCGTGCGCGACGGCACCCGGCTCGCAGCGGCAGAGATGTTGCGCGGGGGCATCACGACCTGCAACGACATGTATTTCCATCCGGAAGCCGCCGCTGAGGCCTTCGCCGAGATGGGGATGCGAGCCGTCGTGGGGATCGTCATGCTCGAATTTCCCACGCCTTATGCGAGCGATGCGGACGACTACCTGCGCAAGGGCCTCGCAGCGCGCGACCGCTGGCAAGGCCATCCGACGATAGGCTTTTCGATTGCCCCGCACGCCCCATACACCGTATCCGACGCCAGCTTCGGGCGCGCAATTGCCATCGCCGATGAGCTGTCGCTGCCGATTCACCTGCACATCCACGAGACGAAAAGGGAAATCGAGGATTCCGTGGCCATGCATGGCGTTCGGCCACTGTCACGTCTCGCACGCCTGGGCGTCCTCGGTGAAAACCTCATCGGTGTGCACGCAGTACATCTGGACGACACCGATCTGGAGCTCCTCGCCCGCCACGACTGCAGCGTCGCGCACTGCCCGTCCTCAAACATGAAACTTGCCAGCGGAATCGCGCCGGTGACGCGTCTGCTGGACGCGGACTTGCGCGTGGGACTCAGTACCGATGGCGCGGCGAGCAACAACCGGCTCGACCTGATCCAGGAGATGCGTCATGCCGCCCTCCTTGCCAAAGTCAGCACCATGGATGCAAGCGCAATGCCAGCCCACGCCGTGCTGCGCATGGCGACGCTCGGCGGTGCATGCGCGCTCGGACTCGAGACGCAGATCGGTTCGATCGAACCCGGGAAATACGCCGATCTGTGCGCAATCGATCTCGGCGAAGTCGATTGCCTGCCCTGTTTCAACCCGGTGTCCCATGTCGTCTACGTGGCTGGTCGCGAGCACGTAACCCACGTGTGGGTTAATGGAGAAACCCGCGTGGACAAAGGCATTCCGCTGTTGCATATTAACGACAGCGAATTGCTGCGGCTCGCTTCGATGTGGCAAACTAAGCTCGGTAATTGAACTGGATATACTGGTGCAACCCGACGCGAAGACAGCAATTTTGCATGTTTTCAATTCGTTCAGTGGCAATTCCGGCGACTCGCCCTTCTAAGAGGAAACCATGATCAAACAAACCAAGAAGCAGATGCTCATGCTGGCCGCCATCGCCTCGATCGGCCTGTCCGCCCCCAGCGCTTTCGCGCAGGTCAGCGACGTCGTCGTTGCTGGCCAGGGTGAAATCCCGTACGTGATCGACGCCCGCAACGTCGTCGCTCGCAGCGGTACCGGCCTGTGCTGGCGCACTGGCTACTGGAGCCCGGCTGCCGCGTCGACCGCCATGGCTGGTCAATTCCCGGTTGGTTGCGCCTGCGACTCCGACATCGTCCCGGCCGACAAGTGCACCGCTCCGGTCGCTGCTGCTGCGCCCGCTCCGAAGCCGACCGCCGACAAGGTCAAGCTTGCCGCCGACGCGCTCTTCGACTTCGACAAGGCCGTGCTGAAGCCCGAAGGCAAGACCAAGCTGAACGAACTGGCTGCCCAAGCCAAGGCGCTCAAGCTGGAAGTGATCCTCGCCGTCGGTCACACCGACCGCATCGGTTCCGCCACCTACAACCAGCGTCTGTCCGAGCGTCGCGCCGCCGCCGTGAAGACCTACCTGGTCTCGCAGGGCGTCGATGCCAACCGCGTCTACACCGAAGGCAAGGGCGAAACCCAGCCGGTTACCGGCAACAAGTGCGACAACGTCCGCGGTCGTGCTGCGCAGATCTCCTGCCTGCAACCGGATCGTCGCGTCGAAGTGGAAGTCATCGGTTCGAAGTGATTCGACTCCGATCCAAAAAAAGCCCTGCCTCATGGCGGGGCTTTTTCATTTCTGCCAGCGCTGGCCCGCTCCCGGGTTTTCAGCATCCGCCGGCGAGGCTATGCTTCTCGACATGAATACGCTAAACGCAGATCCGGCCGAACTACAGAAGTTCAGCGACCTCGCCCACCGCTGGTGGGATCCCGCCTCCGAATTCAAGCCTCTGCATGAGATCAATCCGCTGCGCCTGGGCTGGATCGATGGCAAGGCAGCCTTGTCCGGGAAGAAGGTACTCGACGTCGGCTGTGGCGGCGGCATCCTCGCCGAAGGCATGGCCGGACTTGGAGC
>DMCZ01000199.1 GCA_003446655.1 Thauera sp.
GTGCGTCATTGCGTAAAGCCAGGCGTGACTGGATGGGCTCAGGTGCGCTACCAGTATGGCGCATCAGTCGATGACGCGGCCGAGAAGCTGCAATACGACTTGTACTACGTCAAGAATCACACTCTGATCCTCGATACGCTCGTGTTGTTCGAGACCGTTCGTGTAGTGCTCACCGGTGAAGGGGCTCATTGAGTCGGTCGTTTCCAGTTGGGTATCGGCTGACGAGGAAGGTTGCGCGCCTGCTGCTGACTTGGCGCCATCAATGTGAGGGTAGGTTAGCGTGGCTGAAGTGGCGACCTGGAGCTATGGGCTTGCAGCCTTCGCCTACTTCTTTTTCGGGCTGTACATCTTCTTCGCTTGGCGGGGTGCGCTGCCGGGTGGTGTGCTGTTTGCAGCAGTCGCACTGTCCTTCGCCTGGACGGCCTTTTCGGCACTCGGCGCGAGCGAGCCCCGGCCAGTGCTCGCGCTCGGTGCAGCGGTGTTCGACATCTTGCGCAGCGGGGCGTGGTACGCCTTTCTGATCGTCCTGTCGCGGCCATTGTGGGCGGGCCGGTTGCGCTGGCCGGCAGTGCTTGCGGCGGTCGTCTTCCTGTTTCAGATCTGCGCACTGCTGTTCGAGCTGCTGGTTGGCAGCGCCCAATTGCCCTTGCGGCCCGTGCTGGCCGCCTGGCTCGCCCACGCAATCGTGGGCCTGATGCTCGTCGAGCAACTCTACAGAAGCGTGCCGGCGAGTTCCCGCTGGGGCATCAAGCCAGCCTGTCTGGCGCTCGCGGCGGGCTATACATTCGAACTCTATCTCTTTGCCGACGCATTCCTGTTTGCACGTCTCGACCCCGATGTGTGGGCGGTGCGCGGCATCGCGCATGCCCTGGTCATTCCGTTGATTGCGCTCTCAGGTACGCGCAGTCCGGCATGGACGCTGCGGATGTCCGTGTCCCGCGAGGTTGTGTTTCATTCAACCGCGCTTGCCGGTGCCGGTCTCTACCTCCTCGTCATTGCGGGCGCCGCCTACTACGTGCGCTACTTCGGTGGCGACTGGGGGCGGGCATTGCAGATGACCCTGTTGTTTGCGGGTCTCGTGTTGCTCGGGGCGCTGCTGTTCTCCGGAGCGCTGCGTGCGAGATTGCGCGTCTTCATCAGCAAACACCTGTTCTCGTACCGCTATGACTACCGCAACGAATGGCTGCGTTTTACGCAGGCGCTGTCATCGGCTGATCACGGACTGGACCTTGGGCAGTCGGTGATTCGGGCGCTGTCTGACCTGGTAGAGAGTCCCGGTGGCGCGCTCTGGCTTGCCGATCCGTATGGCAAATGCACCATGCACTCACGGCTCAACCATCCGCAACTGACGGCGAGCGAGCCCTTGCAGTCACCGCTCTGCCGCTTTCTCGAAGAACGCGAGTGGATCGTAAATCTCGAGGAGTTCAGGGCGCAGCCAGCACGCTATGAGGGCCTGACCCTGCCGCAGTGGCTGTCCTCCCTTGACGACGCGTGGCTCATCATTCCCCTCAAGACCGGTGAGAGACTCATTGGCTTCGTGGTTCTGAGTGTGCCGCGAACCCCCTTCGAGATCGACTGGGAGGTGCTGGATCTCCTGAAAACAGCGCAACGCCAGGCAGCGGGCTACCTGGACCGCATGCTTGCCGCCGAGGCTCTGCTCGAGGCGCGCAAGTTCGATTCGTTCAACAGGATGTCGGCATTCGTCGTGCATGACCTGAAGAATCTGGTTGCTCAACTGTCCCTGATGCTCAAGAACGCTGAGCGTCATCGTGACAATCCGGAGTTCCAGAAGGACATGCTGGAAACAGTGGCGCATGTGGAGTCACGCATGCGCAGCCTGATGACCCAGTTGCAGGAGAAACGCTCGATCGACCCGCCACGCGCGGTTGATCTCGTGGCGCTCTTGCGCACGGTCCAGAGCCACAAGCGCAACCAGCATCCAGCCGTCGAGTTGCGCATCGATGACACGGTGACCTGCGAGGTTACGGCCCACCCGGAGCGGCTGGAGCGAATCATTGGGCATGTCGTGCAAAATGCCCTCGACGCGACGGAGCAGGATGGTAGTGTGTCCGTGACACTCGAGTTCGTTGATGCCTCGCGTGTGCGCGTTCTGGTCGAGGACGACGGCTGTGGCATGAGCCCGGAGTTTGTCCGCGAGCGGCTCTCGCGGCCCTTCCAGACCACCAAGGCGAGCGGCATGGGCATCGGCGTGTTCGAGACCCGCCAGTATCTCGAAGAGATCGGGGGTACGCTGTGCTATGACAGTGAAATTGGTGTTGGAACCCGGGTCACGATCGAGCTTCCAACGAGTCGTCGTGCCCCATGAAGAATCCAGACAAGCAGGTAAACAGTGAATTCGACCAACGAGAAGCGCCGAACCCTCCTGATTGTGGAGGACGATCCCGCACTGCAGAAGCAGATGCGATGGGCCTTCGACGCCTGTGACACCGTCGTGGCGGAAGATCGCGAGAGCGCGATCAACCAGCTGCGCAAGCACGAGCCCGCCGTGGTCACCATGGACCTCGGCCTGCCGCCGGCGCCGGACGATGTCAGCGAGGGCTTCAAGTTGCTGCGCGAGATCCTCGCGCTGGCGCCCGACACCAAGGTGATCGTGCTCACGGGGCAGCATGACCGCGAGAACGCCGTGAAGGCCGTGGGGATGGGCGCCTACGACTTCTTCGCCAAACCCTTCGAGCCCGAGCTGCTCAACCTCACGATCGATCGGGCGTTCCGCATGCACGACCTGCAGAAGGAAAATGCGCGGCTCTCGGCGCTCGAGAGCAGCCCCCTGACCGGTCTGCTGACGCGGGATCCGGGCATGCTCAAGATCTGCAGGACGATCGAGAAGCTCGCCTCGGCATCGGTCACCGTGGCGCTGCTCGGGGAGAGCGGGACGGGCAAGGAGATCCTTGCGCGCGCCCTGCACGCGATGTCGCCACGGGCTCG
>DMCZ01000102.1:0-1334 GCA_003446655.1 Thauera sp.
AGATGTGTAGCATCGAGCGAGGTGGTGACGAACCCCTCGCGGAAGACGCCCTCAATGCTCATGCCTTACTCCCAGTCGAGTGCGCCGTTTTTCCACTCGACGATGTAGCCGATTACCAGAATCGCGAGAAAGACCATCACCGATCCGAAAACGAACCAGGCGACCTCTCCTGCGGCAATGAATTCCTGGAAGACCGTCGCCCACGGGAAAAGGAAGGCGATCTCGAGATCGAACAGGATGAACAGAATGGCGATCAGGTAATAACGAACATCGAACTTCATGCGGGCGTCTTCAAACGCCTCGAAGCCGCATTCGTAGGGAGAGTTTTTTTCTGAATCGGGACGGTAGGGAGCAATCAAACGCCCGAGCACTACCGGAGCAACGCCAAAACCCAGACCAACGAGCATGAACATCAGGACAGGAAAATAGTTTTCCAGCATGTCCAGAAACCCCCATTTACGTTGGACGGCGTCAAGAACGCGCCGTCATTATTGTTTTTGGCTGCTCTGCATGGAAACGCCCGCGGCTGCGGGCGTTCCCGGAATGTGGTGCCGACGATGAGACTCGAACTCATACGGCTTTCGCCACTACCCCCTCAAGATAGCGTGTCTACCAATTTCACCACGTCGGCGCTTTGCTCAGAAAGCCGCATAATTATATGAGCTTTTGCGCACCGCGCAAAGAGTGCCAGTCAATTATTTGGGGATTGACTGCGCGGGCGAAGTATCGACGGGAGCGGCCGGCACGGGCGCCACGGCGGGCGCGGTCTGCACACCTTCCATCACACTGGAAGGCGCGGCGGGCTTGTTGCTGGCGAGGAAGCTCAGGCCGAGACTGGTGACGAAGAAAATTGTCGCAAGCACGCCAGTGGTACGACTGAGGAAGTTCGCGGAACCAGAAGAGCCGAACAGACTACCCGAGCTGCCACTGCCGAACGCCGCCCCCATGTCGGCACCTTTGCCGTGCTGCACAAGAACCAGACCGATCACGGCAAGCCCGACCAGAACGTGCACCGTCAGCACGAGAGAAAACAGATAGTCACCCATCACAAACCCTGAAATGAACCAAACGTTGAACAATCAAACCACGCCTGCTGCCGCACGGCAGATGGCAATGAAATCCTCTGCGACGAGCGATGCGCCACCAATCAGCCCCCCATCGACATTGGGCACGGCAAACAGCGCGGCAGCATTCTCCGGCTTGACACTGCCACCATAAAGAATCCGCACCCCCTCACTGGAGACGCCCCTCGCGCGCAACCATTCCCGGATGCCCGCATGGACCTCCGCCACCTGCGCCGAGGACGCCGAGCGCCCACTCCCGATCGCCCAGAC
>DMCZ01000102.1:1534-4793 GCA_003446655.1 Thauera sp.
TCGCCCACACAGACGATCGGAACAACGCCCTCCCCCAGTGCGGCGAGCGCCTTGCGCCCGACGGACAAATCGTCCTCCCCGAACAAGGCCCGGCGCTCGGAATGCCCGACAATCACATACCGACAGCCGAACTCGGCAAGCATCGCTGCGCTCACTTCACCCGTGTAGGGACCAGCCTCATACTCGCTGACATCCTGCGCCCCAAGGAGCAGCCCGTCGGGTCGCTGCTGCAACTGTGCGAGGTAGGGGTAGGGCACGCAGACAGCCATCTCCACACCGGGCTGGACGACAAGCTTGTCGAGGAGCGTTCGGTTGGAGACTAGGCCTCCATTCATCTTCCAGTTGCCGGCAACGAGCCTGGTCATTGTCTAACCGCGCGATCGAGGATAAACCGCAGGATTATAAGACTCGGGCAAGCCCCACTGCAAATCGGTGGCCGCCCATCGCAAGGCACCACCGTCCCCGCATGGCCCTTGGGAAGGGACGGCGCCGACCCCCTGTACGCCATCGCGGCAAACGCCGAGCGGTTAACCGGCGGTTTTGCGCGACCGATGCTGGTACCCTGTGGCCGCAGCGCCCTGCCCCCGCTGCCTAGATCTTGGTTTTTGGCACACCCCAAGGAAACGGAGGACATCATGGAAAAGCCTATACACGTCCTGAAGGATCTGTTCGCCCAACTCGGGCTCCCCGACGATGCAGCTTCGATCGACGCCTTCATCAAGGCGCACTCTCCCTTGGCCGAGAACGTGAAGCTCGCCGACGCGCCGTTCTGGACAAGCGCGCAGGCGAGCTTCCTGCGCGAAGAACTGGCCGAGGATGCAGACTGGGCTGAACTGGTGGATCAACTGAGCGCCGCCTTGCGCGCAAGATGAGCAGGCGGCGAGATCGCAGAAAACGCCCCCTCATTTCCCGTGGACCGGCGCAACACGGGGCGACACGGTCCACGGCCCGCCCTCACGAAAAGGCGTGCTCGACCGCGTCGGCAATTTCACGGGCGAGGCGGTCAACGAGCGCGCCATCGCGCCCCTCCACCATCACGCGCAGAAGCGGCTCGGTTCCCGACGGCCGAAGCAGCACACGACCGCTGTCGCCAAGTGCCTGCTCGGCATGACGCTGTACGCTCGCTATGCCGCCATCCGCCCGCCAATCAAAGCCCGCTGGCATCCTCACATTGATGAGCCGCTGGGGGTAGAACACGAGATCCGCACACGCGTCGGCGAGCGTCACCCCGCGCTGCTTGAGCGCGGCGAGGACCTGCAGCGCAGACACGATGCCATCTCCCGTCGTGTGGCGATCAAGACAGATGATGTGACCGGAGTTCTCGCCGCCAAGCTTCCAGCCGCGCTCATGGAGTTGCTCGAGCACATAGCGGTCGCCGACCTTGGCACGCGCAAAGGGTGCACCGAGCCGCCCGATCGCGTGCTCGAAGCCGAGGTTGCTCATGAGCGTCCCCACCACCCCCTCGAGTCGCCCCTCGGCATGGCGCGCGCAGGCGATCACGTAGAGCAGCTTGTCGCCGTCATAGATCTCGCCACGGTGATCGACCATGATCAGGCGGTCGGCGTCGCCGTCGAGCGCAATCCCCAGATCCGCCCCCTGTGCGAGAACGGCGCTCTTGAGATTCTCTGGCCGCGTCGCGCCGACCCCGTCGTTGATGTTCAGACCGTTGGGCTCCACGCCGACGGACAGCACTTCGGCGCCAAGCTCATGGAACACCTTGGGTGCGATCTGGTAGGCGGCGCCATGGGCACAGTCCACCGCGATACGCAGCCCGCGCAGATCGAGTTCATTCGGGAACGTACTCTTGCAGAACTCGATGTAACGTCCGGCGGCATCGTTGATGCGCCGCGCCCTGCCGAGCCCGGCCGCGTCAACGCAGCCCATCGGCTCGTCCAGGCGCGCCTCGATCTCGAGTTCCACCGCATCGGGCAACTTGGCACCGCCAGCCGAGAAAAATTTTATTCCGTTATCGTAAAACGGGTTGTGCGAAGCCGAGATCACGACGCCCGCCTGCAGGCGCAGCGCCCGGGTGAGATAGGCGACCGCCGGAGTCGGAATGGGACCGGCCAGCATGACGTCAACGCCCGCAGCGGCAAAGCCCGCTTCTAGCGCAGCCTCCAGCATATAGCCCGAGATCCGCGTATCCTTTCCGATCAGCACCGCCGGATGCTCACCCGCCGGCATCTTCTCACGCGCCACCAAAGTCACACCGGCCGCATAGCCGAGCTTCATCACGAAGTCGGGCGTGATCGGCGCGTCGCCGACCTTCCCCCTAACGCCATCGGTCCCGAAATACTTGCGCGCCATCATCACTCCGCCGACTCGATAAAGCGCGGATTATGACATCGCCGCGCACGACCTGCTCAGTCCGACGCGATCGTCGCCATCCACACCTTGATGGCATCGACGGTCGCCGCAACATCGTGCACGCGCACGATGGCGGCGCCCCGCTGAACCGCGATCAACGCCGCGGCCACGCTACCCGCGAGGCGGGCGTCCACCTCACGGCCGGTTACCGCACCAATCATCGATTTGCGGGACATTCCGGCCAGAACTGGCAAGCCACCTTCGGTAAAGCGCGCCAGTTCGCGCAACAAGGCGAAATTATGGAGCGTCCGCTTGCCAAATCCGAACCCCGGATCAAGCACGAGGCGATCCCGTGCGACACCTGCAGCCTCGAGCGCAGCGACGCGCTCATCGAGGAAGGATTGGACCTCCCCGACAACGTCCTCGTACCTGGGGTCCTGCTGCATCGTCCGCGGCTCTCCCTTCATGTGCATGAGGCAAAGGCCGGCATTACCCGCCGCCACCGCATCGATCGCGCCAGGCGCCCGGAAGGCGTTGATGTCATTGATCATGTCCGCGCCCGCCGCGAGAGCGGCACGCATTACCGCAGGCTTGACGGTGTCGATCGAGAGCGGCACCTGCCAGGCGCGCGCCTGCTCGACAAACCTGACCACACGCTCGAGTTCCTGCGCTTCGGGAACGGATTCAGATCCTGGCCTGGACGACTCAGCACCGATATCGAGCATGTCGGCACCTTGCTCGAGCGCCCGCTCGGCTCGACCCAAAGCTGCACGGACATCGCCATGCAGCCCATCGCCGGAAAACGAGTCGTCCGTCAGGTTGATGATTGCCATCACCCGCGGCTGACCCAGGTCAAGACGAAAACGACCGCACTGAAGGACGGACATGATGAAGACCCCTGTTGAACGAACTCGCGCGCTGGGGCGCGCGGATCCGGTAACGAAAGAAAAAA
>DMCZ01000102.1:4985-5440 GCA_003446655.1 Thauera sp.
GAAGGCGTGCCAGCCGGCTTCGGCGGACGCGGAGGGCGTCCGGCCATGATGTCGTTCACCTGATCCGCATCGATGGTTTCCCATTCGAGCAAGGCCTTGGTCATCGCCTCGACCTTGTCGCTGTTCTCTTCGAGCAGGCGGCGCGCGAGCGAGTACTGCTGGTCGATGATGCTGCGGATCTCGGCGTCGACCTTCTGCATCGTCGCCTCGGAAACGTTTCGGTGAGTGGTGACCTGGCGCCCAAGGAAAATCTCGCCTTCTTCCTCGCCATACACCATCGGCCCGAGCGTGTCCGACATACCCCATTGCGTCACCATGCGGCGCGCAAGGTCGGTGGCGCGGGCGAAATCGTTGGACGCACCGGTAGTCATCTGCTTCATGAAGATCTCTTCAGCCATACGCCCACCGAACAGCACCGCAATGGGCTGCAGGGGACCTGTCTCTTATACACATCT
>DMCZ01000255.1:0-3222 GCA_003446655.1 Thauera sp.
AGATGTGTATAAGAGACAGGCGTCGGCGTCCCCGGCCCGCTCGCCTTCCCCGGCCTCAGCTTCGCCGCTTGCGCGCTGGTGATCGCCGGCATGCCGCCGTTGTCGGGCTTCGTCGCCAAGTTCAGCCTCTTCCACGCCATGCTCGCAGCCTCGGCCGGTCCGGTGCCGGCGACGACCTGGCTGCTGATCGCGCTGATGGTGGTCGGCGGGCTGGCGGCGATCATCGCGCTGATGCGCCTCGGCGTGCGCATCTTCTGGGCCTCGGGCATGGTCGCCCCACCGCGCCTCGGCTTTTCCGAGGCGGTGCCGGTGGGGGCGCTGGTGGTGCTGTGCGTGCTGCTGACGGTGCAGGCGGGTGCGGTGTTCGACTATCTCGGCCGCACCACGGAGGGCTTGCTGCGCAGTGGCGACTACGCCGCGCGCGTGCTCGGCGAACCGCCGGTGCAGCGTGCGCCGGCAGGGGAGGCGGTGCGATGAGACGCTGGCTGCCTTCCCCCCTGCTGTCGGCGAGCCTGCTGGTGATGTGGCTGCTGCTCAACCAGAGCATGGCGCCCGGGCACTGGCTGCTCGGCGCCGTGCTCGGCATCGTCGCGCCGCTGCTCGCGCGCCCGCTGCAGCCCCACGGTCATGCACGCATCCACCGCCCGCTGGCGCTGTTCCGCCTGCTGTGGTTCTCGGCGATCGAGATCGTGCGCTCGTGCTTCAACGTCAGCCAGATCATCCTGCTGCGCCGCTCGGCCGACGTGAATTCGCAGTTCATCCGCGTGCCGCTCGATCTCAGGAGCCCGCACGGGCTGGCCCTGCTGTCCTGCCTGATCAACTCGACCCCGGGCACGGTGTGGGTGGAGATCATCCCCGACAGCCACGAGCTGCTGCTGCACGTCTTCGACCTGCACGACGAGGCGTGGTGGGTGGACACCATCAAGACGCGCTACGAGCAGCCCATCATCGAGGTGTTCGAAGGGCCCGGAACCGACGCCACTGGAGAGCGGACATGACCCCTGCAATGCTGCTGTCGGCGGCTGTCTTCTTTGCGCTCGCCTGCGTGGTCCTGGCGATGCTGTTGTGCACCTTGCGCCTGATGATCGGCCCTGCCGCGCAGGACCGCGTGCTGGCGCTCGACACGCTGTGGATGTGCGTGATGCTGCTGGCGCTGCTGCTCGGCATCCGCCACGGCAGCCAGATCTACTTCGAGGCGGCGCTGATCATTGCGCTGCTCGGCTTCGTATCCACGATCGCGCTCGCCAAGTTCCTGATGCGCGGGGAGGTGATCGAATGAGCGCTCTCGAATCCCTGCCGTGGTGGGCGGCGATCGTGACCGCCTTCCTGCTCGTGCTCGGTGGGCTCATCACCGTGCTCGGCACGCTCGGCCTGGCACGCCTGCAGAGCTTCTACCAGCGCATCCACGGCCCGGCGATCACGATCACGCTCGGTGCCGGCTGCATCCTGCTGGCGTCGATGCTTTACTTCACCGTGACCCAGGCGCGCCTGGTGATCCATGAGCTGCTGATCAGCGTGTTCGTGCTGATGACGGCGCCGGTGGTGGCGATGCTGATCATGCGCGCCGGGGTGTACCGGGACATGCGTGCGAGCCGGGACGAGCACGACGGCGACGACGTGAACAGCCCCTGAGCCTGGGCACAGGCGGCTGGCCGGATCGATTCCCTTCACGCGCGCCCGCAAGAGCGCAGGCGTGGCCTTGCCGCCGCGGCGGGCAAGGCTGGCAGCCTGGCCTGCCGTATCCTGCGCAGGCGGCATCCATCACGCCACGGCCTTCTCTCTCCTGGCACGAATTGCGACCTTCTTGGCACTTGTCGCGCGTCGTCCGCGACTAGTCTTGCGTCCTGAACCGGCGTGCTGCGCCGGGGCGGCGACGGATCCGGTGGGCGGCGCCGCTTGCGCGCAGACGCCTTCGGGATGATTCTTTGCGCAGGGCGCCGTTCCCTGCCGCGCCATGGTCCGCCCGCTCGCCGGAGGCCTGGATTTCCTGCCACGGCTACGCACGACAAGACACGAGGACGAGGAGACATGAGCACGATCAAATCTGCCATCAACACCCGCAGCGAGGACTTCCAGGCCAACGCTGCCAGCTTGCGTGCCCAGGTCGAGGACCTGCGCGCCAAGGCGGCCCAGGTCAGCCTCGGCGGCGGCGAGGCCGCGCGCGCCAAGCACACCGCGCGCGGCAAGCTGCTGCCGCGCGACCGTGTCGGCCACCTGCTCGACCCGGGCACCCCCTTCCTCGAGGTCGGCCAGATGGCGGCCTATGGCATGTACGACGACGAGGCGCCGAGCGCCGGCGTCATCACCGGCATCGGCCGCGTGCAGGGCGTCGAATGCATGATCGTGGCCAACGACGCCACGGTGAAGGGCGGCACCTACTACCCGATGACGGTCAAGAAGCACCTGCGCGCGCAGGAGATCGCCGAGCAGAACAATCTGCCCTGCATCTACCTGGTCGACTCGGGGGGCGCCTTCCTGCCGAAGCAGGACGAGGTCTTCCCCGACCGCGACCACTTCGGCCGCATCTTCTTCAACCAGGCCAACATGTCGGCCAAGGGCATCCCGCAGGTCGCGGTGGTGATGGGTTCGTGCACCGCAGGCGGCGCCTACGTGCCGGCGATGTCGGACGAGACCGTCATCGTCAAGAACCAGGGCACGATCTTCCTCGGCGGCCCCCCGCTGGTGAAGGCGGCCACCGGCGAGGTGGTGAGTGCCGAGGATCTGGGTGGCGGGGATGTGCACACCCGGCTCTCGGGCGTGGCCGACCACCTGGCCGAGAACGACGCCCACGCGCTCTACATCGCGCGCCGCATCGTCTCCAACCTCAATCGCACCAAGCCGATCAACATGGCGCTGGGGCAGGGCGAAGAGCCGCTGTACGACCCGGAAGAGATCTACGGCATCATCCCCAGCGACACCCGCAAGCCCTTCGACGTGCGCGAGATCATCGCCCGCGTGGTCGATGGTTCGCGCTTCGACGAGTTCAAGGCGCGCTACGGCACGACGCTGGTGTGCGGCTTCGCCCAGCTCCACGGCTACCCGGTGGGCATCGTCGCCAACAACGGCATCCTGTTCGGCGAATCGGCGCAGAAGGGTGCGCACTTCATCGAGCTGTGCGGCCAGCGCGGCATCCCGCTGCTGTTCCTGCAGAACATCACCGGCTTCATGGTCGGCCGCAAGTACGAGAACGGCGGCATCGCCAAGGACGGCGCCAAGATGGTG
>DMCZ01000255.1:3454-6256 GCA_003446655.1 Thauera sp.
GCGCCGATCCAGCCGACGAAGTTCGGCGTGTTCCGGATGTAATTGGCGGTGCTCAGCATTTGTTCGGGTGGTCAACTCAAGGGGGCGCCGATGGTCTCGATAGATGACGCGAAAAGGGAGTGGCGCGCGCTGATTCGGAAGGCTGAGGCAGGTGAGAACGTGATGATCACGCGGGACGGAAAGCCCGTAGTGGTAGTCCTTTCGGCCGAAGAGTACGAACGAGCGCGGCGATCGGCAGCATCTTGGGTCGATCAGATCGATGACTGGCGTGCGGGGGGACCCGAGGACATCGAGGGTCTCAGTGACGCCGAGTTGGCCGCTGTTCGCGAATGGGACCAAAGTCCCCCCAAGAAAGACTGAAGCGCCCACCGACGCGAGGAGACACGATGTACGAAACACTGGAAATTCAACGCGACCGCGGTGTGGCGACGATCTGGATGAACCGTCCGGACGTGCACAACGCCTTCAACGCGCAACTGATCGCCGACCTGACGACCGCCTGCATCGAACTGGATGCGGACGATACGGTGCGCGCGGTGGTGCTGGCCGGGCGGGGCAAGAGCTTCTCGGCCGGCGCCGACCTCAACTGGATGAAGGCCGCTGGCGAGGCGAGCGAGGCGGAGAACTTCGCCGACGCGATGAAGCTCGCCGGCATGCTGCGCACGCTCGCGGAGATGAACAAGCCGACGATCGCGCGCGTGCATGGCGCGGCGCTCGGTGGCGGCATGGGGCTGGCGAGCGCCTGCGACATCTGCATCGCCGGGGACAAGGCGGTATTCGCGACCTCCGAGGTCAAGTTCGGGATCATCCCGTCGGCGATCAGCCCCTACGTGATCCGCGCCATCGGCGAGCGCCAGGCGTATCGCTACTTCCAGACCGCGGAGCGCATCAACGCCACGCGCGCGGCCGCGCTCGGCCTGGCGCACGAGGCGGTGGCCACCGAGGAACTGGATGCCAAGGTGGCCGAGGTGGTCGAGGCCCTGCTGCAGGGCGGCCCGAAGTCGCAGGCCGCGGCCAAGGACTTGATTCGCGCCGTGGCCAACCGGCCGGTGAGCGACGCGGTGGTGGAAGACACCGCGCGCCGCATCGCCAGCCTGCGCGCGACGCCGGAAGCGAAGGAAGGGCTGGCCGCCTTCCTCGGCAAGCGCCCGGCGGCTTGGATCAAGCAGGGCTGAGGCGCGGCCGGCCACTGGCCTGGACGGGCCCGGACCGCTGCGCTGGTTGAGCCTCACGAACATCGGGGGACATCGCCATGGACGCCTACGCCTTCAGCAACTGGCCGACCGAGCTCACCGCGCTGCTCGACTGGAGCGGCCTGCCGCTCGACATGGCCTCGCTCGCCGCGCTGGCGGCGGGCCTGGGCTGGGCGAGTGGCTTGCGGCTGTATGCGCTGGTGTTCGTGCTCGGTGCGCTCGGCCGCTTCGGTGGCGTGCAGTTGCCGGGCGGGCTGGAGGTGCTGACCCATCCGCTGCTGCTCGGGGTGTCCGGGGTGATGCTGCTGGCGGAGTTCTTCGCCGACAAGCTGCCCTGGTTCGATTCGATGTGGGACGCGGTGCATACCTTCATCCGCATCCCGGCGGGTGCGGCGCTGGCGGCCGCGGTAATGGGCGACCAGAGTGGCGCGTTGCAGGTGGCGGCGGCGCTCGCCGGCGGCACGCTGGCGGCGGGCACGCACTTCGCCAAGGCGGGGGCGCGGGCGGCGATCAACACCTCGCCCGAGCCGGTGACCAACGTCACCACCTCGCTCGGCGAGGACGCGCTGTTCGCCGGCGGGTTGTGGATGCTGCTGCAGGAGCCGCTGTGGTTTCTGGTGGCGCTGGGGGTGTTCGTGGTGCTGGCGGTGGCCCTGATCGTGATGCTGTGGCGCTTCCTGCGGCGGGTGTTCCGACCACGGCGGCGACCGGAGCGCCCCGAACTGCCCGCGCCGCGATGACGGCTTGAACCGCAAAGACAGATTTCTGAATTCCGACAAGAAGCTGGAGACGACATGTTCGACAAGATCCTGATCGCAAACCGGGGCGAAATCGCCTGCCGCGTCATCAAGACCGCCCGCCGCATGGGCATCAAGACCGTCGCGGTGTATTCCGAGGCCGACGCCAATGCCCGCCACGTGCGCCTGGCCGACGAGGCGGTGCTGATCGGCCCGGCGGCGGCGCGCGAGAGTTACCTCGTGATCGACAAGATCATCGCCGCGGCCAAGGCCACCGGCGCCCAGGCCATCCACCCCGGCTACGGCTTCCTGTCCGAGAACGAGGACTTCTGCCACGCCTGCGAACGCGAAGGCATCGTCTTCATCGGCCCGCCGGTGTCGGCGATCCGCGCCATGGGCTCGAAGTCCGAGGCCAAGAAGCTGATGGAGGCGGCCGGTGTGCCGCTCACCCCGGGCTACCACGGCGACGACCAGGAACCCGCCTACCTGCACCGGCAGGCCGACGCCATCGGCTACCCGGTGCTGATCAAGGC
Organism: Thauera sp.; assembly: GCA_003446655.1. Classification (GTDB taxonomy): domain Bacteria; phylum Pseudomonadota; class Gammaproteobacteria; order Burkholderiales; family Rhodocyclaceae; genus Thauera. The sequence goes on from DMCZ01000255.1 coordinate 5,918, forward strand.
CGCGGCCGGTGGCGGCGGCAAGGGCATGCGTCTGGTGGAGAAGTCGGAGGACTTCATCGACCTCCTCGCCTCCTGCAAGCGCGAGGCGATCTCCAGCTTCGGCGACGACCACGTGCTGGTCGAGAAGTACATCACCAAGCCGCGTCACATCGAGATCCAGGTCTTCGGCGACACCCACGGCAACGTGGTGTACCTGTTCGAGCGCGACTGCTCGGTGCAGCGCCGCCACCAGAAGGTGCTGGAAGAAGCGCCCGCGCCCGGCATGACGCCCGAACGGCGAGCGGCGATGGGCAAGGCCGCGGTCGATGCGGCCAAGGCGGTGGGCTACGTCGGCGCCGG
>DMCZ01000203.1:0-550 GCA_003446655.1 Thauera sp.
ACGATGTACTCCGCAACCTGACGGATGAGCGCCACGTCCGAATGCAGGCGAGTGCGGATGACCTGATCGACCGCCTGCATGTCGGCGGCAATCGGCGCAAAAAGCTGCTTGACGGACAAGGCGGTTACGCTCGCGACAAAAGCGGCGATGTTAGGCGCCGCGCGCGCGCGGCGTCAAGCCACGCGCGCCGGGTCACGAAGCCGCCAAGCGCGGCTCAATTCGCGCTCTGGGCGCGCATGACAGCATTGTCGAGCGCTTCCTTCGCCGCCTTCTGATCCGCCCACACGCCTGCCAGCTCCTCGTCCAGGATCTGGCGCACCTTCTGGCGCTCGACAACGGGCTGTGCCGACGACTGCGCAGTCGCCGGCTTGTTGCTGAGTTGCTCCACGGCTACGCGCACATTGTCCAGGTCTTCCCCGAGCAGCTCACTGCGCGAAGCGAGCAGGCCTGCACGGTTCAGCGGCAGATAGCCGGTCTCGCGCTGCCAGGCAACCTGGTTGTCTGCCTGCAGCCAGAAGCTGACAAAGCGCGCGACCGCCTTGTACTCGGC
>DMCZ01000203.1:771-1642 GCA_003446655.1 Thauera sp.
TACGGCAGGCGGGAGACCGCCACATCAACCTTGCCGGCACGACGGAAATCCGCCCAGCTCGCCGAGGGCGCCGCGATCACCGCGCAGTCGCCGCTGGCGAAACGCTGCTCGGCCTCGGCCTGCTGCGGGAAGACATGCAGATAGCGGGCCCGTGTCCAGCTCGCCATCATCGCCACGTGCTTGACCTGGAACATGCCATTGAAGCTGGGCACGGTAGCCTTGCCCTGCTGGCGGGCGACCGGCTCGTTGTGCCAGGCGCTGAGGTTCTCCACCATCACCCGCCCCGGTTCGGAAACCGTATAGGGGCATGTGTGGCCGGTGTCGGCCAGGCGGCCGAGCGTCTCCTGGAGCTCGAACCAGGTGTTGATGCGGGTGGCGTCCGGGTTCATGCCCGCGCGGCGCAGCGCGTCACGGTTCAGGAACAGCACGGGCGTTGACAGACCGACGGGCAGCGCCAGCAACTGCCCCTTCGCATCGACAGGCGTGCGCGTCATCATCGCCGGCGGACGCAGCGTCTGCAGCGGCGTGCCGCTTTCCTTCATCAGCGCATGAAGCGGCTTGAAGCGCGGCTTGCCGGCCACGAATGCGTCTTCGTCGTCCCCCTCGAGGATCAGCATGTGAGGCGTTGAAGTACGCCAGTCGGCCGCGGACAGCACGACCTCGACGTCCTTGGACTGCGCATTGAAGCGCTCGACGAGATCCTTCAGGGCCGCCGCCTTCGTATCCGGCAGCCGATGGAACAGCTCGATCCGCTGCTGCGCAGCAGCCTGCGCGACGGCCCATGGCGAGCCCATCGCCGCGCAGGCGATCACGCCCGCGAAAATAACCTTGAAACGCTTTGTATTCATTGCCTTGACACACGCGAAAGAAA
>DMCZ01000203.1:1927-3569 GCA_003446655.1 Thauera sp.
GCGAGGCTGCCGTTATGAAAATCAACCCGTTCTCGACAAGTCCGCCATGCGCCGCCCGCCCTTATCCCCCCTGCGCACCCTTGCAACCCTGCTCGCCGTGGTGTCAATGACCACCGGCTGCGAGCAGATCGCTGACGCGCTCGAGCTGCCGAATCCATCGCGCGACGCTGCCCGGCTCGAGTCCGAAGGGCGCGCCATCGGCAGCGCCTGCCGTCATGCCGGGCGGTCGCTCGAGGATTGCTACACGCTCAACGCCAGCGCCGCAAAGGCCGCGGTTTTTGCCGGCTGGCGCGACATGAACGACTACATGATGGAGCACAAGCTCGAGGTCGTGCCCTCACGGCTAACGCCGGGCGCCCCCAAGGCGCCGGAAGCTGCTGCCGCATCCGCATCGACGCCCGCCCCGTCTGCACACTGACCCGGGTTCTTCCAGCGCATCCTGCGTTCACCACCCGGCCCCGACGGCGCAGCACGCTCGCCAGCGGCGGGCTGGCGGCTTATCATCGCCGCCTTGGCCTACTTGCAGCCGGCCCCGCGGCGTCGCGAACCCCGCTTTCCTGCGGATCGCGGCGGTCAGTCTCGCCCCCGATCCTCTTTCTGCGCTCGCGCGCCCGCCCCATGAATCAGCACACCCCCGCCGCCGCCCTGAAATGTGCCGGCCTCATCGGCTATTGCCGCGCCGGCTTCGAGAAAGAGCTGGCAGCCGAACTCGACGACCTCGCCGCAGAGGCCGGGCTGATCGGCTACGTGCGCGCCGAGCCGGACTCGGGCTTCGTCGTCTACGAGACCTTCGACCTTACTCCGCTCGGCGACTTCGGCGAGGCTACCGACTGGCGCCGCGCCACGTTCGCGCGCCAGTTGCTGCCATGGTTCGCCCGAGTCGAAGGCCTGCCCGAACGCGATCGCGCGACGCCGATCGTCGAAGCGGTCAAGGCCAGCGGCCAGCGCTTCTCGGGCGTGATGCTGGAGACCCCCGACACCGACGAGGCCAAGCAGCGCTCCGGCTTCTGCAAGCGCTTTACCGAACCGCTCGCCAAGGCGCTGGAAAAGAACGGCTGCCTGCGCACGAGTCGTGCCGGCCTGCCGGTGCTGCACGTGCTGTTCACCGACGCCACGACCGCCTGGCTCGCCGCCGGGCAGCCCGGCCAATGCTCGACCTGGCCGATGGGCATCCCGCGCCTGCGCATGCCGTCTAACGCCCCCAGCCGCTCCACCGCCAAGCTGGCCGAAGCCTTCATGACCCTGCTCGAGGACAACGAGCGCGACAGCATCGTGCGCGCCGGCCAGCGCGCGGTGGACCTCGGCGCGGCGCCGGGCGGATGGACCTGGCAGCTTGTGCACCGCGGCCTGCGCGTGACCGCGATCGACAATGGCCCGCTGCGCGACAGCGTCATGGCCACCGAGATGGTCGAGCACCTGAAGGCCGACGGCTTCACCTGGCGCCCGCCGCGGCCGGTGGACTGGATGGTCTGCGACATGGTCGAGCAGCCCTCGCGCATCGCGTCGCTGATGGCCGAATGGATCGCCACCGGACGCTGCCGGTACGCGATCTTCAACCTCAAGCTGCCGATGAAGCGCCGCGTCGAGGCGGTCGAACAGTGCCGCGAGCTGATCCGCAAGCGGCTCAACAGCGTCGGCCCCT
>DMCZ01000203.1:3791-7580 GCA_003446655.1 Thauera sp.
CTCACGCTCAAGCGCTGAACCGGTCAGCCTCCGCGCGGGCGGAACCGGACGTGCCCGAACAGCTTGCGGCAGGCTGCGAATATCACATCCGGTGCAGCGAAGCCCCTGTCCGGTAAAGGTTTTCGTGCGGTGTATAATCCGGGTTTTCCGTAATCCGGCGGTCGGTTGTCGACCGCCTCAGACCCGAAGGCACCCATGAGTTTTGCCGACCTCGGCCTCATTCCCGAATTGCTTCAGGCCGTCACCGACGCCGGCTACACCGAGCCCACGCCGATCCAGCGCCAGGCCATCCCGATCGTCATCGCCGGCCATGACGTCATGGGCGGCGCCCAGACCGGCACCGGCAAGACGGCCGGTTTCACGCTGCCGCTGCTGCACCGCATCGCCCGCCACGCCAACACCAGCACCTCGCCCGCCCGCCACCAGACGCGCGCGCTGATCCTCGCCCCCACCCGCGAACTGGCAATGCAGGTGTATGAGTCGGTCAAGACCTACAGCAAGCACCTGCCGCTGCGCTCGATCTGCGTCTATGGCGGCGTGGATATCCGTCCCCAGCAGGCCGAACTGCGGCGCGGCATCGAGATCGTCATCGCCACGCCGGGCCGGCTGCTGGACCACGTCGAGCAGAAGTCGATCAACCTGTCCCAGGTCGAAGTGCTGGTGCTCGACGAGGCCGACCGCATGCTCGACATGGGCTTCATCCCCGACATCAAACGCATCCTCGGCCTGCTGCCAGCGCAGCGCCAGAGCCTGCTGTTCTCCGCCACCTTCTCGGACGAGATCAAGCGCCTCGCCGACCAGATGCTGAAGAACCCCCAGCTCATCGAGGTCGCGCGCCGCAACATGGTCTCCGAGACCATCACCCACGTCGTGCACCCGGTGTCCTCGGGCATGAAGCGCAACCTGCTTGCCCACCTGCTGCGCCACAAACCGGACACGCAGGCCCTGGTCTTCGTCGATACCAAGCTGATGTGCGGGCGCCTGGCCCACTACCTCGAGCGCAGCGGCATCTCGGCCGACGCCATCCATGGCGACAAGGGCCAGCAGCAGCGCACCGAGACGCTCGAGGCCTTCAAGTCGGGCAAGTTGCGCGTGCTGGTCGCCACCGATGTGGCCGCGCGCGGTCTCGACATCGACGAATTGCCCTTCGTCATCAACTTCGAGCTGCCGCACACGGCCGAGGACTACGTTCACCGTATCGGACGCACCGGCCGCGCCGGCCACCACGGCTACGCAATCTCGCTGGTGAGCTCGGAAGAGAAGCACTGGCTGGCCGAGATCGAGAAACTGATCAAGCTCCAGATTCCCCAGGAGAAGGTGCCCGGGTTCGAGCCCGATCCCGATTTCCATGAGGCGGGCACCCGTGGCCAGCGTGGCCGCCGACCTGCCGCCAGCGGCGAAGGCACATCAGCCCCGGAGCGTGGCGGGCCACGCGAGCAGGGCGGCGGACAGCGCGACGCGGCACGCGAGATGGCTCGCGACGGCTCCCGCAACACATCGCGCGACGGCAGCCGCGGCGCGAGTCGCCGCGTGCGTTCGACGGTCGCCGCCGACGGCTTCGATTTCAGCAAGCCCTATGAGCCGGCGAACCCGGTGGCCCTCAGCGTCGTCGACACGCAACCCACCGCCGCTGCAGCCGCCAAGCCCGATCCGCTGCGCCGCGGAAAGCGCCCGATTGCCGTGCTGCTCGGCGGCCTCGGCCGAAAATAGCGGCGCGCTAACACGCCTATTCCGGGGTCGGCGTCGCCGAGGCATCAAGTATCCTGCTTGCCATGCCGTAATGGTCTGACACCTTGCCGATGCTGCCTCCCGTGAATCCTGCCGAACTTCCCCCGGGCGCGCGCCCCGACCCGGGCGCACCCCACCCCGCCGAACCCTTCATGCCGGACCTCTCGGAAGGGGCGGAGACCGGTGTCTATCTTGCGCTGCTCGAGCTGCTCGACGAGGGCCTGATCATCACCGGCGACGAGATGATCCTCGACGCCAACAGCGCCGCCTGCCGCCTGCTCGAGCGCGACTACCGGCAGATCGCGGGCCGGCCGCTATCGGAGCTTTTCCCGAGCGAGGAGGCCTTCCTCGCTGCGCGAGCGCGCCTCTTCATCCACGGCGAGCGGCGTGGCGCACTGGACTTTGCGCTGCCGCGCCACGGCACGGCGACGCTGGAGTTCATCTGCGCGCCGCGGCTGCGTCCGGGCATTCACGCCATCGTGCTCAGCGCCCCGCCGGCAGCGGGCCGCGCCACCACCCGGCCGCAGGCCGCACGCAACCTGTCCCCGGCTGCGGCGCGCCCGTACATGCGCGGCGCTGCCGCATCCGACACGGATGAGGTCAACGCCCAGTGCTTCCGCACGCTTGCCCGCACGCCCGGTTTCGATGGCGAATATCTTGAGCGGGGCTTGCGCGAAGCACTGGCGGCGGACGGCCTCCTGCTGCATTTCCAGCCGCTGGTGGATGCGCGCTCCGGCCAGGTGTGCGCAGGCGAGGCCTTGCTGCGCTGGCAACATCCCGAGCTCGGGCTGATGCCATTCCGCAGCTTCATCGGCGCAGTGAACGATCGCCAGCTGATCTCCGAGCTGGGCGACTGGGCGCTGGAGAGAGCCTGCCGCACTGCACGAAACTGGCCCACGACCGGGATCACGGGCAGGCCTCGGCTGACCGTCAACGTCTCGACCGAACAGCTGCTGCGTGGCGATTTCGTCGAGCGCGTCGCGGCCATCCTGCACCGCACGGATCTCGCCCCCGAGCGCCTCGAGCTCGATCTCGACGAGCGGATATTCGAGATGGACGCGGCGGGACTCGAGGCCACGCTGTCCGAACTCGCAGCGCGCCGGATTCGCCTGGCGATCGACGACTTTGGCCGCGGCCTGTCGTCCATACCGCGCCTGCGCCGCTACCCGGTGCGCGCGATCAAGCTCGATCCGGGGCTCGTGAGTGGCGTCGGCCGGAACGAGGACAGCGAGGCGAGCGTCGAGGCGATCAGCAGCGTCGCCAACACGCTCGGGCTTGAAATCTACGCGCGCGGCGTCGACCGCAAGGGCCAGCAGGCCTTCCTCAGTGCCCTTGGCTGCCACCTCCAGCAAGGCCCGCTGTTCGGCCCGTCGATGTCGACGCAGGCCTTCGCCGCCTTCCTTGCGCGCGGAACTCAGTAATCGAGCAGGGTCGTGCAGGTCTCTTCTCGACCGGTCATGCGGCCAAATCGCTGCAGGCGCTCCCGGACGAAGTCGTCGGGCACGCTCCGGTCGGCGCAGAAATCACGCAACTGCATCGCCTGCGGAATGAACTGCATGCGCCGGCTCACATCCCCGATCGAGCGGAACACGTAGGCGTCGGTACGCCGCCATTCTGGCACTTGCGCCGGCCGTTCGGTCGAGGCAGCGGCTGCAGGCGGCCTGCCCTGCTGGGCCGGGGCACTGACCGGCAAGCCGCCGAGCACGGCAACCAGCAAGAGGGCGCGCGCGATGAAAATCGCAGAACACGCCAGGCCGTGGCGACAGGCATCGCGCCCACGGCCACAGCCTGCCTGATGCGAGGGCGCCCCCGCCAGCCCGGGGGCCAGCGGGGCCGGGATCATGCCTCCAGCGCCTTGACGTGCTGGATCACTTCGCCGATCGCTTCCTGCGCGCTGCCGTAAAGCATGCGGCAGTTGTCCTTGTAGAACAACGCGTTCTCGATACCCGAGTAGCCCGCCCCCTTGCCACGCTTGACCACGATGACGTTCTGGGCCATGTCGGCATTGAGGATCGGCATACCGTAGATCGGGCTCGACTTGTCGGTGCGCGCGACCGGGTT
>DMCZ01000203.1:7835-9072 GCA_003446655.1 Thauera sp.
TCGGCCAGCAGCACGTTCATGTGGCCGGGCATGCGGCCGGCCACCGGATGGATCGCGAACACCACCTCGACGCCCGCCTCTTCCAGCAGCTGCGACATCTCCCACACCTTGTGCTGCGCGCCCGCCACCGCCATGCCGTAGCCCGGCACGATGATGACTTTCTGGCCGTAGCGCATCAGTGCGGCCGCATCCATGGACGACAGCTCGCGCATCGTGCCCTCGACCGCCTCGCCACCTTCGACCGCCGCGCCGGTGATTGGCGCGAAGATGATGTTCTTGATCGGGCGGTTCATCGCCTTGGCCATCAGCTGGGTGAGCAGCATGCCCGAGGCACCGACCACGATGCCGGCCACGATCAGCGCCGGGTTGCCGATCACGAAGCCCTTGAAGCCGACCGCCAGGCCGGTGAAGGCGTTCAGCAGCGAGATCACCACCGGCATGTCGGCGCCACCGATCGGCATCACCAGGATCACGCCGAGTGCGAGCGCGAGCAGGAAGAAGAGGAAGATCTCGAAGCCACTCGGGGCGTCGGAATACGCCACGGTGAGGCCGATGCCGAAGGTCGCCAGCGTCAGGAAGAAATTGACGTTGTTCTGCGCCGGCAGGCGGATCGCCTTGTTCATCAGGCCCTGCAGCTTGGCGAAGGCCACGCACGAACCCGAGAACGCCACCGCGCCGATAATCGCGCCCAGCGCCAGCAGTGTTGAGGTGACCGCGTCATGCTGCACGCCACGCACCAGCTCGATCGCCGCGATACCGGCCGCCGCGCCGCCACCCATGCCGTTGTAGATGGCGACCATCTGCGGCATGTCGGTCATCTTGACGATCTTGCCGCTGTACCAGGCCACGCCGCCACCGAGCACGATGGCCAGCACCATCAGCCCGACGTTGTTCAGCCCCGGCATGAAGAACGTCACCACGGTGGCGCCCACCATCGCAAAGCCTGCCCAGACGATGCCCTTCCTCGCCGTCACCGGCGAGGCCATCGCCTTGAGGCCGAGGATGAACACCACGGTGACGATGAAGTACGCCATGCTCACGAACCAGTTCGACGTCATTTGGCACCCCCTTCCTTGCGGCCGCCGGCCTTGAACATGCCGAGCATGCGTTCGGTGACGATGTAGCCACCGGCGGCGTTGGCCGCGCCCAGGAAGACGGCGAAGAAGCCGATCACCAGCTGCAGCGGATCCTCCGGGTCGGCGTGGCCGAGCGCGACCATGGCGCCGATCAGCACGAC
>DMCZ01000203.1:9354-10861 GCA_003446655.1 Thauera sp.
TATCCGGTGAACGCGGCCAGCGCAAAGATATACAGCGCGGTAAAGCCATCCATGGCGCAATCCTCCTTACAGGCCGAGCACCTGCCTGACGCCCGCGTGGCGAACTTCGCCCGCGTGGGTCAGGCAGCTGCCGGACATGACCTCGTCTTCCCAGTCGAGCGCGAGCGCGCCGTCCTTGATGAAGGGCGAGATGAAGTTGAACAGGTTCTTGGCGATCATCTCCGACGCATGCACCGGCATGCGGCTGGCGATGTTGGTGGGGCCGATCACCAGCACGTCGTTGATCCACACCTTCTCGCCGGCGACCGTGCCCTCGACGTTGCCGCCGGTCTCGGCGGCCATGTCGACGACCACCGCGCCCGGCTTCATGCGCGCGACCATGTCGGCGGTGATGATCTTCGGCGCCGGTCTGCCGGGGATCGCCGCGGTGGTGATCAGGGCGTCGCACTGGGCCACGGCCTTGGCGAGGCGCTCGGCCTGCTTGGCCTTTTCCTCGTCGGTGAGCTCACGCGCATAGCCGCCGCTGCCGGCCGCCGACACGCCGGTGTCGACGAACTTGGCGCCCAGCGACTCGATCTGCTCCTTGACCGCGGGGCGCACGTCGGAGGCCTCGATGACGGCGCCCAGGCGCTTGGCGGTGGCGATCGCCTGCAGGCCCGCCACGCCGGCGCCCAGGATCAGCACGCGCGCGGCCTTCACGGTACCGGCGGCGGTCATCATCATCGGCATCATGCGGCCGTAGACGCTGGCCGCGATCAGCACCGCCTTGTAGCCGGCGATGTTGGCCTGCGAGGAGAGCACGTCCATGCTCTGCGCGCGCGTGGTGCGCGGCGCGGCCTCCAGCGCGAACGCGGTCAGGCCGGCGGCGGCCATCGCCGCGATGCCCTCGTCGTTGAACGGCTCCAGCATGCCGACCAGCACTGCGCCGGGACGCATCGCCGCGATCTCGTCGGCCTGCGGCGTGCGCACCTTGAGCACGATCTCGGCGCCCAGCGCGGCGGCCCGATCGACGATCTCCGCTCCCGCGGTGCGGTACATCTCGTCGGTCTGGGCGGCGCTCGCTCCGGCACCGGCCTGGACCAGCACGCGATGGCCGGAGCCCGCGAGTTTCTTGACCGTCTCCGCGGTCGCCGCGACGCGCGTCTCGCCTGCGCGCGTCTCGGCCGGCACCCCGATCAGCATGGAACCTCCCTGAAATCTGCTCGAAGCCTGGTAAACCGGGATTTATATCACGGCGCCCGCCGGACGGACGATCGGCCCGCGCGCTTCGATAGAATCCGGGTATGGAAGATTCGCTGCATCGGGGTGCGGCGCCGGGCGGCGCGGGCACCCTCACGGAACTGGCCGAGGCCGTGGTCGCCGGCGGCGCGCAGGCGGTGCGCGAGCGCCCGGGCGAGGGCCTGCGGGTGGTCGTGGGGCTGTCGGGCGGGGTCGATTCCGCGGTGTCGGCCTGGCTGCTGAAGTCGCAGGGCTACGAGGTCGTCGGCCTGTTCATGAAGAACTGGGA
>DMCZ01000072.1:0-3245 GCA_003446655.1 Thauera sp.
AATCTTCGTGTCGCTTGACAGCGGACTTTAAGGGTCCATCCTCGTCGAATCGCGAACTGCCAGATTACGATTTCGTAATGTGATGGTTTCGGCATCTCCGCGATAATCGCTGCATGAAGATTCTGGTTGTGGAAGACGAGCCCAAGCTCGCCGAATACCTACGCAGGGCGCTCACCGAAAGCAATTACATCGTGGATGTCGCGCACAGCGGCACGGATGGCCGCTATCTCGCGACCGAAGGGCATTACGACCTCGTCCTCCTCGACGTCATGCTTCCGGGGCTGGATGGCTATGCCGTCTTGCAAGAACTGCGTCGGGGCAAACACGTACCCGTCCTGATGCTGACCGCGCGGGACGAGGTCGAGGATCGGGTCAGAGGCCTGCAGGCGGGTGCCGACGATTACCTGGTGAAGCCGTTTGCTCTGTCCGAGTTGCTCGCTCGCGTGCAGGCCTTGTTGCGGCGCGGTGCCTTGCGCTCGGATAGCCAGGATTCAACGGTGCTCCGTTTGGCGGACCTCGAACTCGACCTGGTTCGGCGCAAGGCGTCACGATCCGGGCAGCGCCTCGACCTGACCGCCAAGGAGTTCACGTTGCTGACGTTGCTGCTGCGCCGGCAAGGGCAGGTCCTTTCCCGTACCGCGCTCGCAGCGCAGGTGTGGGACATGAATTTCGACAGCAATACGAACGTGGTCGAAGTTGCGGTGCGCCGGTTGCGCGGCAAGATCGACGACGCTTTCGAGAAGAAGTTGTTGCATACCGTGCGCGGCATGGGATACGTCCTTGAGGACCGGAAGCCCTGAGAATGCGCAATCCGCGTTCGCTTAGCCGCTGGTTATCGTGGTGGCTCGCCGTGCTGGCCTCGCTGGGGCTCGGCTTGGTCTGCTCGATCGTTTACGTGGGCGCGAGTCTAAATCTCTCCAACAAGCAGACGGACGAACTGCGGCACAAGCGGGACATAGTGCGCCATCTCGTCGGCGAGATCGCAACGCGGGACGCGTTGCCGAGCCTGCGTCACAAGCTCGACGACTTCTTTGTGGGCCATGCCAACCTCGAGTTACGGCTGATCCAGGGATCTGACGCTCTTCTGTACGCAACTCCGGCGCGTTCAAGCCCCGGCGCAATCCTGCGGCGGGATGAGTTCGAAATCTCCGTGCCATGGTCGCCCACAACCATGCTGCGCGCCGAATTGATACTCGACAGCAGCGCCGACGCGCTGCTTTTGGAGCAGTTGGCCTGGACGCTACTCGCGAGCGCCCTTGGTGGAGCGGCGGCCATCTCAGTGGGCGGCGCATGGCTCGTTCGTAGAGCGCTCTTGCCTGTTCGCGACCTGGCTCGACAAGCAGCGGCCCTAAGCCCGGAAAGCGTTGGACAGCCGCTTGACGGCTCCGCCCAGGCACAGGAGCTTCAGCCGTTGGTCACACAATTCAACGCGCTCCTGGTTCGATTGAACCGCGCATATCAACAACTGGAAGGGTTCAACGCCGATGTCGCTCACGAGCTGCGCACACCGCTGGCGACCTTGATTGGTGAGACCGAGCTAGCTCTGAGTCGTCAGCGCGATGTCGCCGAACTGCGCGATGTGCTCGGATCGAACCTCGAGGATCTTCAACTTTTAGCGGGGCTGGTCAATGACATGTTGTTCTTGTCCCGGGCCGATCGCGGGGAGCGCGCCCGTCGCCACCGTGTGGATAGCCTGGCCGAACTGGTGTCCGAGGTCATCGAATTCCACGAAGCGTCAATGCAGGAGGCCGGCGTGACTGCGCGCTTACGCGGTGACGGCATGGGCACAGTCGATGCTGGGTTGGTTAGGCGTGCGCTCTCGAACCTGCTCGCCAATGCGACCCGTTTTGCAGAGCGCGGATCGGTGATCGAGGTCGATATCAAGCAGGACGCAGATGGCCGCATTTGCCTGTCTGTCAGCAACACGGGCCCTGTCATCCCCCCGGAGCATTTGCCTCGTCTATTCGACCGCTTTTATCGGGTTGATGGGGCCCGCGAACATCGCGACCATAACCACGGGCTCGGCTTGGCGATCGTAGCTGCGATCGCGCGAATGCATGGCGGCGCCACCTTTGTGCGGTCAGCTGCCGGAACGACGAGCGTTGGCCTTACCATGACCGTTATGGATAGCTGTTCATAACGGCCAGTAGCGGCCCGTGGCCTATGTGCGTTGGGCTGCCTGCTTCACGCAGAGACCTGCCACAGGACCAGCTACGCCATGAGTGTCTCTTGTGGGTCGAACACGGAAATTGGCGACTCGGCCGAGCGGTCATCCATCTCGGATAAGGTCGTTGAGGCCTGGATGGCCGGAGTGGCCGACGACTTGACCGCCGGCCAACACCTGCGAGCGACCCATTCCCGGTCGCTTGTCCGCCATTCGCACTCGCGAAATTCTCGCGGCGGCCATGTATGACCCAGGCCGAACTCGACAGTCAGGCGACGCTCCATCAGCGTCGGCAAAACCGTCAGCGTCTTCCCGGTCGCTCCGACTGCGAAGCTGTCGCCCCGACGAGGCTCATTCGTCGCTCCACTGCGGAGCCTCCATCGTGAACGCCAACAACGCCCGGACGCGACCGCTACTGTGCCGCCGCGACCGCTTCGGTCTCCTGCCACGCGTTGAAGCGGGCTTCCGCGGCGGCAAACGCCGCCTTGGCCCGCTCGACGTCCCATGGCGTCTCGGCGAGCGTCTCGTGGTCCCACATGCTGCGGGGCTCGGGCGGTGCCAGGAAATCGCCGCCATAGACGTGGATCGCGCAGGTCATCTTGCCAATCGGGTTGAGCACGGAGTGGATCGCGTCGCGTTCGAGCGTCGTGATGTCGCCCGCGCCCAGCGACGTCGCACCGCAGGCCTCGATGCCGCCTGCGGTACGCCGCCAGAACACGTTGTCCTCGCGGCCCGCGTAGATGCCCACCACCGAGAACATGTGGTGGTCGTGAGGCATGAGGCTCATGCACGGCGCCCACACGAAGTTGATGATGGTCAGGTTCGGCGCGCGGTACAGCATGCCGATGCCGGCATGGGCCGGCTCGCCGAGCTCGGCGAACACGCGCGCGCCGTCGGATACCGCCGCAGCGACGAGTTCGCTGATCGCGCCTTGGCCCTCACCGACGGTCCTGATGCAGTCCTCAATGAAACGGTCCCTGTGGAACATGGCAGCGCTCCTCCATCCTCGCTCCCTGCCCGCCGGGCGCGAAGGCGAACGGCTCCCCTTCGGCATTCCCCTTCCAGCTCCTTGTTTGCCCCC
>DMCZ01000072.1:3509-9750 GCA_003446655.1 Thauera sp.
GGCGCTCGCATCGACCGCCACGTCGACCCCGAGCGCGCGCGCGAGGTCACGGGCCTTCGCGAGGTCCGTGCGTGCCCCCTTCTCGGCAGCCTTGACCATTTCCCGCGCGCGCTCGAGATCCTCGGCGGACTGGCGCTTGAACTGATTCAGGATCCAGTTGAGCATTCGGCGCGGGCCTTTTCGCGAGTGCGCGAGTGACGACATGAAGGGGCCGGTACGGCGGCAGGTCGGCCGCTACCCCCGGGTGGGTCGGCTAGCGGCGCCGGCCGCTGGCGGCAAACGCCTCGACCTTCTTCGTCGGGCCGGAAACGATCAGCAGGTCGCCCGGCAGTACCACGCTGCCCGGCTTGCCGTGCTGGAAATCCTCGTGCGCGCGCTTGATGCCGACGACCGTGACGCCGAACTTCTCGCGCACGGCCGATTCCGCGAGCGAAAGCTCATGGGTGACGCTCGGTGCCTGGATCTTCGCGATCGCAAAGCCGTCGTCGAATTCAATGTAGTCCATCATTCGCCCGCTGATGAGATGCGCGACGCGCTCGCCCATGTCGGCCTCGGGGTAGACCACGTGATGGGCGCCGATGCGCTCGGCGAGCTTGCCGTGCTCGGGCGTCATGGCCTTGACCCAGATGTCCGGGATCTCGAGCTCGGTCAGCGCCATCACCGTCATCAGGCTGGCGGCGAGGTCGCCACCGATGCCGACGATGGCGTGCGCGAAATCGCCCACGCCGAGCTGGCGCATGGTCATCGCACTGGTCGAGTCCGCCTGCACCGCGTGGGTGAGCAGGTCCGCCCATTCGTGAACCGGTTCCGGATCGCGGTCGATGCCCATCACGTCGTGCCCGAGCTGCATCAGGGAGTCGGCGACGGCGCCGCCGAAGCGCCCCAGGCCGATCACGACCACACTGTCGCCCTTCGAGAAGGCGAACTGCTCTGTAAATAGCCTAGCCAACAACGGGATGCTCCTCTGGATAGCGGAACGGCATGCGATGCTCGCCCAGTGCGAGCGACGTCGCCAGCGTGATCGTGCCGACGCGGCCGACATACATCAGCAGGATCAGCATCAGCTGCGCGGATTCGGGCAGGTCGGCGGTGATTCCGGTGGACAGGCCCACCGTCGCGAAGGCCGAGATCACCTCGAAGATGACCCGGTCGGTGGCGATCTCGGTGGTGTGCAGGATGAACACCGTGCCCAGCACGACCACCGCGCTGCTCAGCACGAGCACGGTGATGGCCTGGCGCTGGGCGGAATGGCTGATGCGCCGGCCGAAGGCCTCCGTGTCCATGCGGCCCCGGATCTCGGCAATCACCAGCATCACCAGGATCATCGCGGTGCCCACCTTCACGCCCCCGGCGGTGCCTGCACTGCCGCCGCCGATGAACATCAGCAGGTAGTGCAGGCCGAGACTCTCGTGCGTCAGGCCTCCGATGTCGATCGAGTTGAATCCGGCCGTGCGTGCCGACACCGAAGCGAAGATCGCCGACAACAGCTTGTCGACCGCCGGCATCGGCCCGAAGGTGCGCGGGTTCGACCATTCGAAGGCAAGCAGCAGGATCGTGCCGCCCACCAGCAGCACGGCCGTTCCGACGAGCGTCAGCTTGGTGTGGACCGACCAATGCCGGGGATCCCTGAACTTCCTGCGAAGATCCTGCAGCACGGGAAAGCCGAGACCGCCGATCACGATTGCCAGCATGATCGGGGTGAGGATCAAGCCATCGGAGGCGTAACGCACCAAGCCGTCCGCGTGGATCGAGAATCCCGCGTTGTTGAAGGCGGAGACGGAATGGAAGAGGCCGCTCCAGGCCGCGTCGGTCCACGGCAGTTCGTAAGCGCCACGCAGGCGCACGGTCAGCGCCAGGGCGGCGACCAGCTCCACGATCAGGGTCACGAACAGCACGAGCCTGGCGACGCTGGTCACGTCTCCGATCCCCAGGGTATGGGTTTCGGCCTGAGCCGTGAGCCGGGTGCGCAGGCGCAAGGAACGGTTCACCAGCAGCCCGAGCAGCGTGGCGGCGGTCATCATGCCGAAGCCGCCGACCTGGAACAGCGCCATGATCACCCACTGCCCGAAGGCGGACCAATAGGTGCCGGTATCCACCGTGACCAGGCCGGTCACGCACACCGCCGACACGGCAGTGAAGAGGGCCACGATCCAGGGGGCGCCGACGGCGTCCGCTCGGGACATCGGCAGCATGAGCAGCGCGGTTCCGATCAGGATCGTGATCAGGAACGCCAGCGGAACGATACGAGCCGGGTGCTGGACCTCTCGAATCTTCAAGCCACGACATCCTTCAGGTCATGCTGCGGCGTGGAACATCGCGCAAGGTGCGTGCGCATCATACGCCCGGCTCGGATCGATTGCCCGCTTGCGACGCGGTGCTGCGCTTACGGTCGATCGGGCGCTTCGCGTGCGGAGGCAGCGTTCCCGAAGGCTCGACCGGAGGCTTGCAAGAAGGTAGCGGGATTGGCAGCGGGATGGCCAGAAAAAACCCGCCAGCGGCGGGTCGAAGCGGGCAAGCGGCGACGCAGCTCATCCGATCGTGTAGCCGCCATCCACGACGATTTCCTGGCCGTAGATGTTCCTGGCACCGTCCGAGGCCAGGAACACCGAGAGCTCGGCGATATCTTCCGGCTGGCCGAATGCGCCGGGCATCAGCCGGGCGGTGATCTTTTCCGCGACCGCACCCAGGATCTCCGGCGGCAGCCCGACCGTTCCCCACAACGGCGTCCCGATCGGGCCCGGTGCGATGGAGTTGACCCGGATGCCCTGCGGGGCGAGCTCGGCCGCCAGGGTCTGCGACAGTGATTTCAGCGCCGCCTTGCTGGCACTGTAGATGGCGAGGCCGGGGAAGCCGACCTGGGTGAGGAAGGTGGTGATGAACTGGATCGATCCCCCTTTCCGGATGTGGGGGACGAACAGGCGTGCGGTTTCCGCCGCACCGAACAGATTGACCGAGAACTGGGTGTTGAAGGCTTCGGCGGTGCTGTTCTCGAACGACACGACGCGCGCAATGCCGGCATTTGGGACGAGGACATCCACGCCGCCATGGGCGTGCACGGTTTCATCGACCAGGTGCTTCAGGTCTTCGGCGCGGGTCACGTCGCCCGCCACCGCCTTGACCTGCTCTGGATAGGCTGCTTCCAGTTCCTTCAGGGCGTCGAGATTGCGGGCGAATGCCACGATCCGTGCGCCTTCTCCGGCATATTTCTCGACGATCGACTTTCCGATCCCACTGCTGGCGCCGGTGACGACGGCCACCTTGCCTTCAAGCTTTCCCGCCATGTCTCGCTCCCGAAATCATCCCGAGTCTGGGATTGCGACAAGGGTGTTGGAGATGCAACCTGTTCTCATTGACGCCGATCAAGAAGGCTCCGCACGGCGTGCGGCGCTCAGCGCCGCCCCGACGCGCGCAGCAGCCGATCGAGCCGGTTGGCGAAGGCCTGGCGGTCGGCGGCACTGAAGGGCGGCGGTCCGCCGGTATCGACGCCGGTGCTGCGCAGGGTGTCCATGAAGTTGCGCAGGTCGAGCAGCTCGCGGATGTTCTCCTTGCCGTACAGCTCGCCCTTGGGCGACAGGGCGTGGGCGTCGCGCGCGACGACGTCGGCGGCGAGCGGGATGTCGGCGGTGATCACGAGATCGCCGGCCTGGACGTGGGCGGCGATGTACTTGTCGGCCTCGTCGAAGCCGCCGGGCACCTGGATCATGCGGATGTGCGGGGCGCCGGGCACGCGCAGCCACTGGTTGGCGACCAGCGTGAGCGGCCGGCCGGTGCGCTCCGCGGCGCGGAACAGGATGTCCTTGATGACGACGGGGCAGGCGTCGGCGTCGACCCAGATGTGCACGGTGTAGCTCTCCTGATGGCTGGTCGCGCGTCGCCGCAGGAGCGAGCGGGGCGGCAGCGTCTTGTTTGCAGAAGCCCGGATGATGACAGGCCACGGCCGCGGGCGGGGCGGGGTTAAACATCGGCACGGGAGGTTCGCGCCGGCCTCAAGATTTTCATGAGGGGCGGTTCCGGACTTTCGTGATGCGAATTATTCCGTGTCCAGCCACTCTTACACACACGGCCGGCGAACCGGTCGGCGGTGCCTGCAAGCGGCGCCGATCACACCCAGAGACAAGACAGGAGACGACCATGAAATGGGAAACCCCCGCAGCCAGCGACATGCGTTTCGGCTTTGAAATCACCATGTACATCGCCAACCGCTAAGGCGTGATCCGGGGCGGCGCGGCGCGCGTCCCCGCGCCGGGTCGCCCTTTTTGCGTGTGCCTCGCATGCGTGCCCCCGCGTGCCTCCCCGAGCCGCGCATGCCTCAGGAGAACCGATGAAGATCTGCGTGCTCGGTTCCGCCGCCGGTGGCGGCTTTCCGCAGTGGAACTGCAACTGCCCCAACTGCGACGGCCTGCGCAAGGGACGCATCCGCGCCCAGGCCCGCACCCAGTCCTCGATCGCCGTCAGCGGCGACGATGAGAACTGGGTGCTGTTCAACGCCTCGCCCGACGTGCTGCAGCAGATCCGCAGCTTTCCCGCGCTGCAGCCGGCGCGCGCGCTGCGCGACACCGGCATCGCGGCGATCGTGCTGATCGACGCCCAGATCGACCACACCACTGGCCTCTACATGCTGCGCGAGCACCGCAAGCCGTGGCCGGTGTGGTGCACCGCCTGCGTGCGCGAGGACCTGTCGGTGGGCAACCCGGTGTTCGGCGTGCTCGGCCACTACAGCGGCATCGACTGGCGCGAGCTGCCGCTGCAGACGCGCTTCGCCATCGACGGTGCGCCCGGACTCGGCTTCGAGGCGCTGGCGCTGACCAGCAATGCGCCGCCGTACTCGCCGCACCGCGACCGCCCGCAGCCGGGCGACAACATCGGCGTCACCCTGATCGACGCCGCCAGCGGCAAGCGCCTGTTCTACGCCCCCGGCCTCGGGGCCATGGAGCCGCAGGTGTGGGAGGCGATGCAGGCCGCCCACTGCGTGCTGGTCGACGGCACCTTGTGGACCGACGACGAGATGATCCGCCTCGGTGCGTCGCAGAAGACCTCGCGCGCCATGGGCCACCTGCCGCAATCCGGCCCCGGCGGCATGCTCGAATGGCTGGACAGGCTGCCGGCGAGCACGCGCAAGGTGCTGATCCACATCAACAACACCAACCCGATCCTCGACGAGGACAGCCGTGAGCGTGCCGAGCTGACCGCGCACGGCATCGAGGTCGCCTACGACGGCATGGAGATCGCGCTGTGAGCTACATAGACCAGACCAGCATCGAGCACACCGCAGCGCTGGCCGCCCGCGCGGATGATCTCCCGCCATGGAGCCCGGCAGAGTTCGAAGCGCTGCTGCGCGAGAAGGGCACGAGCTACCACATCTACCATCCCTTCCACGTGATGATGGCCGAGGGCAAGCTCACCCGCGAGCAGCTCCAGGGCTGGGTGGCGAACCGCTTCTACTACCAGATCTCGATCCCGGTGAAGGACGCCGCGATCCTGTCCAACTGCCCCGACCGCGCGATCCGCCGCGAGTGGATCCAACGCATCCTCGACCATGACGGCTTCGAGATCGGCGACGTGAAGGACCCGGGCGGCATCGAGGCCTGGATCCGCCTCGGCGAGGCGACGGGCCTGACCCGCGACGACGTCACCTCGCTGCGCTTCGTCGCCCCGGCGACGCGCTTCGCGGTGGATGCCTACATCAACTTCGCCCGCCAGCGCCCGTGGCAGGAGGCGGTCGCCTCCAGCCTCACCGAGCTCTTCGCGCCGCACATCCACCAGCAGCGCCTCGACACCTGGCCGACGCACTACCCCTGGGTCGATACCGCCGGCCTGCAGTACTTCCGCAACCGCCTCACCCAGGCGCGGCGCGACGTCGAGCACGGCCTGCGCTTCACGCTCGACTACTTCAGCCAGAGTCGGGCGATGCAGCAGCGCGCGCTCGACATCCTGCAGTTCAAGCTCGACGTGCTGTGGGCGATGGCCGACGCGATCATGCTGAGCCAGTGCGAGGTGGCGATCGTCGGCCCGCGCAAGGGGGCTGCACGATGAGCGAGACGGCGACGATCGGCGTCGACGCCACCCCGCGCGTGTCGAAGCGCTTCCGCCTGCAGTGGGAGGAGGCGCAGCAGGCCTGGGTGCTGCTCTACCCGGAGGGCATGGTCAGGCTCAACCAGAGCGCGGGCGAGATCCTGCGCCGCTGCGACGGCGCGCGCAGCGTCGCGGAGGTGGTCGCCGACCTCGAGCAGGCCTTCGCCAC
>DMCZ01000072.1:9999-18636 GCA_003446655.1 Thauera sp.
CCATTCCGTGCCCCCCCAGCCCGGCCCGCCGCTGTGGCTGCTGGCCGAACTGACCTACCGCTGCCCGCTGCACTGCGTGTTCTGCTACAACCCGGTCGATTTTGCCCACACCCCGGACGAGCTCTCCACCGAGGACTGGCTCCGGGTGCTGCGCGAGGCGCGGGCGGCGGGCAGCGTGCAGTGCGGCTTCTCGGGCGGCGAGCCGCTGCTGAGGGACGACCTCGAGGTGCTGGTCGCCGAGGCGCACCGGCTAGGCTTCTACACCAACCTGCTGACCTCGGGCGTCGGCCTGACGGATGCGCGGGCGCGGGCGCTGAAGGATGCCGGGCTCGACCACATCCAGCTCTCCTTCCAGGACTCCACCAAGGAGCTCAACGACTTCCTGTCGCACACCCGCACCTTCGACCTCAAGCAAAAGGTGGCCGCCACCATCAAGGACCACGGCTGGCCGATGGTGATGAACTGCGTGATCCATCGCCTGAACATCGACTACATCGACCACATCATCGACATGGCGGTGGCGCTCGGCGCCGAGTACCTGGAGCTCGCCAACAGCCAGTACTACTCGTGGGCGATGCTCAACCGCGACCAGCTGCTGCCCTCGCGCGAACAGATCGAGCGCGCCGAGCGCGTCACCAACGAGCGCCGCCAGCGCTACGGCGACCGCATCCGGATCTTCTTCGTCGTGCCCGACTACCACGAGAACCGGCCGAAGAAGTGCATGAACGGCTGGGGCAACGTCTTCCTCACCGTCACCCCCGACGGCACCGCCTTGCCCTGTCACACCGCGCGCATGCTGCCCGGGCTGGCGTTTCCCAATGTGCGCGACATGGACGTGCGCAGCATCTGGTACGACTCGGAAGGCTTCAACCGTTACCGCGGCGACGGCTGGATGAAGGAGCCGTGCCGCAGCTGTCCGGAGAAGGAGAAGGACCTCGGCGGCTGTCGCTGCCAGGCCTTCATGCTCACCGGCGACCCGGCCGCGGCCGACCCGGTGTGCGACAAGTCGCCTTCACATCACAAGGTGGTGGAAGCGGTGGCGCGGGCCGATCGCGGCGAGGTGGCGGTGGTGGAGCGCCCGCTGGTGTTCCGCGGGCCGGAGGAGTCGCGCCGGCGCAAGGGCGGGTTGCTGCAGCCGGACGCCTGAAGCGGTCCCCCTCGTCCTGCGGACAGGGCCGGGGCCCAGGCGTCGGGTGGGCCGTCGCCCGCGGTCCGACCGGGGGTGTGGCACCTGCGCCGGCAGCGGCGTCAGTTCGCCCCGCGCAGCTTCTGCACCACCATCACCGCGGCGAGCACGATCGCGCCGGCGACGATACCCACGCCCGCGCCCGCGCCGGTGTGGATCAGCGCGCCGCCCACCCCACCGAAGCCTTCGGCGAAGTGCTCCACCGCATGCGCCGCCGTCGGCCAGCCGTGCAGCAGGATGCCGCCACCGACCATGAACATCGCCGCGGTGCCGACCACCGACAGCGTCTTCATCAGCCAGGGCGCGAAGCCCAGGATGGCGCCGCCGATGCTGCGGGTGGCGGCCGATGCGCTGCGCTGCAGGTGCAGGCCGAGGTCGTCGAGCTTGACGATGCCGGCGACCAGTCCATACACGCCCACCGTCATCAGCAGCGAGATCCCGACCAGCACCGCTACGCGCTGACCAAGCGAGGCCGCGGCCACGGTGCCGAGCGTGATCACCACGATCTCGGCCGACAGGATGAAGTCGGTGCGCACCGCGCCCTTGATCTTCTCCTTCTCGAAGGCGACCAGGTCCACGTTGGGGTCGGTCAGCGCCTGCAGCGTCTCGCGGTGTTCGGCCTCGTCCTCGTGTTTCGAATGCAGGAACTTGTGCGCGAGCTTTTCGAAGCCTTCGAAGCACAGGAAGGCGCCGCCCAGCATCAGCAGCGGGGTGATCAGCCACGGCGCCAGCCAGCTGATCAGCAGCGCCGCCGGCACCAGGATGGCCTTGTTCACCATCGAGCCCCTGGCCACCGCCCACACCACCGGCAGCTCCCGGCTGGCCTGCACGCCGGTAACCTGCTGGGCGTTGAGGGCGAGGTCGTCGCCGAGCACGCCGGCGGTCTTCTTGGCGGCGACTTTGGTCATGGTAGCGACGTCGTCCATGATGGTGGCGATGTCGTCGATCAGCGCGAGCAGGGTGGTTCCGGCCATGATGAGCAGTGCGTAATTGGCAAAGGCGGGATGGTGACAGAAATTCCTTACCCCATGCCCCCCGCCGCGCCCGATCCAGCCCAGGCGCGCGGCAGTTCGCGCGCGTGCAAGCGTATCCGGAAGCAAAAAACCCTGCCGGCTGGGTGGCTGGGCGCTAACATGAAAGCCACTTTTTTCAACGGGGCCATTCGACATGCCTGTCGATCTGCTTTTTGCGCTGCTGCGCAATCCCGCATCGACCGGCGCCGTGCTGCCCTCGTCGCGCACGCTGGCCAATGCCATGGCAAGCGCCGCGCTTGGCGCCGACGCCGTGGTCGAGCTTGGGGCCGGAACCGGTCCGGTGACCGAGGCCCTGCTGCGCAGGCTGCCCGGCGTGCCGCTGGTCGCCGTCGAGCTGCAGCCGAAGCTGGCGCGGAGCCTGCGAGCGCGTTTTCCGACGGTTGATGTGCGCGAGGCGCCGGCCAAGCAGGTCGTCGACAGCCTGATCGAGCGCCCCGGGCGGCTTGTGCTGGTCTCGAGCCTGCCGTTCCGTTCGCTGCCCAAGGCCGTGGGTGCGGAGACGGTGGACAGCATCTGCGCCTTCCTGGCGCGCAGCCGCGAACGCAAGCTCGTTCAGTTTACCTACCAGCCTCGCGTGCCCTTTGCTGTGCCGCGCCATTTCCGCTGGCACCGTCGCGAGGTGGTGTGGCGCAACACGCCGCCCGCCGGCGTGTGGGAACTGCGCGCAGAGCGCTGAGGCGCCGCGCGCCGCGTCAATCCCAGCGCGCGGCGTCCTCGTCGCGCTCGAAGGCGATTGTCTGACCGTCGGCCAGCAGTTCGCGGATGCGCCAGGGCACGCCCTCGGCGTCGAGTTCCACCAGGCCGATCCCCGCACCATTGAGCAGCCGCCGGCCTTGCGCGGCGCCCTCGAAGCGCCGCGGCGTGACGCGCATGTGACGGCGGCGGGTGAACCAGTTCAGCGGCGAGCGTGGTGAATAAAGCCAGCGGTTCAGGCGGTCGAGCACGCCGAGCAGGCGCCGCGGAAACGCGTTGCGCACGCCGCTGCTGCAGATCTGCCAGATGTCAGGTCCGCGCACGCGGCCGCGCAGCTCGACGTCGTAGACGAAGGAGTAGTGCACGTCGCCCGACAGCACGACGAAATTCCGCGGCGTCCTGCGGTGGCGGAAGATGTTGAGGATGGCCTGTGCCGAGCCTGGGTGCGCCATCCAGTTCTCGGCGTCGACCATCAGCGGGTGGCCGAACCAGGTGAAGATGCGCTGGATGGCCTCGATCAGCTTTACGCCGAAGATCGGCGCCGGCGACACCAGCAGCACCGCGGGCAGGCCGCGCAGGGTGTGCTGCAGATCGGTGAGCGACTCCCAGTCCATCAGCCCCGACGGCCGGCGCGCTGCATGCTCCGAGCGCCAGCGCTGGGTGCGGGTGTCGATGACGACCAGCGGGGGCGTGGTCGGCCAGGTGTAATGCCAGCCCTCGAAATGCAGCAGGTGTTCGATGCAGGCTTCGTGGGCCGCCTCACCGGGCGCCGCCAGCGTCTGCTGCAGGCGCTCGAGCACCTCGTCGCCGAGCACCTCCGGCCGGTTGCCCCAGGCCTGGTTGATGGCGTAGGCGAGCAGGGCGTTGCCGATGATGCGGCGCGAGAACGGGTGGCCATAGGCGATCTCCTCCCATTCGCGGCTCAGGTTCCAGTCGTCGGTGACGTCGTGGTCGTCGAAGATCATCGCCACCGGAATGTGCGCCAGCACGCGGCGCACCGCCGGGAGGTCGGCGACGAAGGCCTCGAGCGCCTGACGCTCGCGGTCGTAGAGCGCTGCGTCTTCGGGGCCCAGGCCGCGCGGCGGCGTGAGGTCGAGCCCGCGCCAGGGGGCGGGCGACCAGACCAGCAGGTACATTGCCAGCACTTCGGCGAGCGTGATCAGGTGGTTGTGCGCGCTGGCCGAGGTGAACACCGGCTTCTCCACGCCACCGAAGAAGATCTCGATCAGCGCGTAGTTGCGTTCGTGCTGCGGCAGCAGCTTGTCGCGCCGGTAGTAGCAATCAGGGTGTTGATTCAGGGCCCGGGCGTCGCTGATGCCGGCCTCCTCGATGCCCTCGAGCCGCTCCACTGGCAGGCCGAGGCGGGCGATCAGGCCGTGGATCGCGCGCAGCATCGGCCCGGCGACGTCGTCGGCGTAGATCTGGTCGCCGGTCATCACCAGCGCGGATGGCCAGGCAGGCAGGCCGTCGGGCTCCGGGGCGGGGTCGGCGTCGAGCGCGTTCCGCGCCACCAGCTCGGCGAGCAGGGCGTCGGCGCGCACCAGGCCGTCGCCGCCGTGATGGTGCGGCTTGCGGCAGGAGCCATGCAGCAGCGCCGCCACCTGCGGCGCGAACACGAAGCCGGGGGTCTCGCGGCCCGGGTAGCACAGGTCCGGCGCCCAGTCCGAGATGTCGCGCCACTGTGGCTCGGACTCGTCGCGGGGCGCCAGCGCCAAGCGGTAGCCGATCCAGCGCCCGGCAGGCAGCTCGGTCTCGAGCGCGAGGTCGAGCAGCATGTAGTGCAGATGCTCGCCCGCGGTCAGCACGCGACACGCGGGCGATCCGGGCGCCGGCTCGAGGCGCAGCGGCCGGGCGCTGCCCAGGTCAAGGTCGATGTGCACGCGCAGCGCCTGGCTGGTCGCAAGCCACAGCACGATGCGTTGCGTTTCCACGCGGCGCAGCATGGGGCCGGCAAGCACCAGCGGGAGGTCTTCGTTGGGGCTGGGCGTGGAGTCGGGCATGAAACCTGGATGGCGGGGAGGGACGTCGATGCCCGGTTTATATCAAAGCGACCGCGGCTGCGTCAGCCTCGCTGCCTGTTCGCGACCGTCCGTGCCTCAGACCTCGATCAGCCCGCTGCGAATGGCAATCAGCGCCAGCTCGGCGGCATTCGAGACATTGAGCTTCTGCTTGATGTGGTAGAGGTGCGTGCCCACGGTGCTCGGGCTGAGCTTGTGGCTGTCGGCGATCTCGGCCACCGTACGGCCCTGGGCGAGCTGCAGGAAGACCGCGAACTCCTTCTCGGTGAGCGCGGCGAGCGGATCCTGCGATCCGGAGAACTGGGCGAGCGCGAGTGCCGGCGCGATCTCGGGGTCGATGTAGCGCTGGCCGCGCGCGACGCTGGCCATGGCGCGCAACAGCTCCTGCGGGTGGGCGCGCTTGGAGAGGTAGCCGGTCGCGCCCGCGCGCAGCGCACGGGCGGGAATCTGCGCGTCATCGTGCGCAGACAGGATCAGCACGCGCGCCTCCGGGTGATGGGCGAGTACGCGCTCGAGTGCGCCCAGGCCGCCGATGCCGGGCATCGACACGTCCATCATCAGCACATCGGGGCGGTGCTCGGCGTAGGCGCTCACCGCAGCCTCGCCCGAGTCTGCCTCGGCGAGCACCGTGGCTCCGGCGCCTTCGAGCAGCAGCCGAAACCCCATGCGCACGGTGGCATGGTCGTCGGCGAGCAGCACGCGAATTCCTTGGAGCGACTGCACGGTCATCCTTTCAGGGTGGAGACGCGATCACGGGTGTGCCGTGGTGGGCGGCAAGGGCAGCCGGGCGCGTACGTTGAGTCCGCCGTGGGGCGGCTGGCTCAGTTCGAGTTCGCCGTGCAGTTCGGCGATGCGCTCGCGCATGCCGACCAGGCCGTGGCGTCCGGGCGCCGGATTCTCGCCGAGGCCGCGGCCGTTGTCGATGACCTCGATCTCGATCTGGTCGTCACGCACGCCGAGCCGAACCTCCACGCGGGTGGCGTGAGCATGGCGGGCGACATTGGTCAGGCTCTCCTGGACCATGCGCAGGATCGTGAGCCCGAGCGCGTCCGTGACCTGCTCGCCCAGCGCTTCGATCGTGCAGTCGACGTGGATGTCGCCGTGATGGCTCGCCCACAGCGCGCAGTAGCTCTCGACCGCTTCCTCGACACGCACCCGGTTGTCCGTGCTGCCCTTGCGCAGGCGCTGCAGGATGGTATGCACGCCGTCCTGCATCTGCGTCGTCATCGCCAGGATGGCTTGCGCGCTGCCGTTTATGCCTGGCTGTCCGGTGGTGCGCTGGATGATGGCGCCGGCGATCGAACGCACCGCGGTGATGCCCTGGCCGAGCTCGTCATGCAGCTCGCGCGCGATCGCGCGCCGCTCCTGCTCCAGGCGCAGCTGGAGGGCGCGCGCAAGCGCCTGGTCCTGCTCGAGGCGGGCGTTCGCGGCGAGGCTTTCGTCGAGACTGTCGGCGAGCCGGTTGTAGCTGTGCGCGAGGCGCGCGAGTTCGCGCGTGGCGTATTCGGGCAGGCGCTGGTCGAACTGGCCGGCGGCACCGCGCTCGAGTGCGCGGTGGATCTCGGTGATCGGCGCCAGCGCGCGATCGATCGCCAGGCGGGTGGCGAGCCAGATCGCCAGCAGCAGTGCGAGCGCCCAGCCGATGGCGGCGCTAAGGTGGTCCCAGGCGTCGAGCACGGCGCGCGAGGTGTCGGGGGTGAGCACGACGGCAAGGTCGCCTGCTTCGAACCGGCGCTCGGCGACTTCGGGTGCCACCCAGCCGGCGAACCAGCCGGGGGCATGGCGCCCCGCCTTGTAGGGCGACTCGGGTGACACGTACAGGCGCTGGCCATCGGCATCGAAGACCTCGAGCCGGTTGGCACGGATGCGGCCGATGGCGGCCAGGTTCGTCATCAGCCGCTCGCGCGCCTGCGGACCGTCGGCCAGGGTTTCGGGCACGAGCACCTTCAACCACTGTTCGGCGACCCGGGTGGCCGCCTCGACTTCCTCGTGAATGGCCTGGCGGGTTTCGCGCAGCCAGACCCCGGTGCCGATGAGCATCATCACGGCGATCAGGGTGGTCAGCACCAGGCTCAGGCGCCCGCGCAGGCTGGGCGAGCGGACGATGTTCATGCGGTGGCCCTCCTCAGGCTGGCGCGTGCAGAAAAATCAGTGCCGCGGTGGTCGCGGAGCACGAAGGGCTGGCGCAGGCCGAGCGCGGCGTAGCCGACGATGCCGCACCACTGGGTAGTGAAGCAGCTCGCCACCGCGACGCCGCAGCCGAGCGGGGCGGGTGCGAGCAGGTCGATGGCGATGCGATTGGCGAGCAGCACACCTCCGTCCGCATCGAACAGGGCGAGCGCTTCCAGCGGCGTGCCGAGCACGGTCGGGTAACGGTGAAAACGCAGCAGCAGGAAGCCCCTGGGCTCGGTTTCGATCAGACGGTGCTCGATGATGCGTGCGGCGGTCTGGAGCAGGGCGTTGGCGTGGCTGAGCCAGTCGAGCGGTGACGCGTCGCTGTCCACGAAGCCGAGCAGGCCGCCGTCCGGCGGCAGGATCGGCACCGCGATCCCGACGCGCTGCGTCGGGGTGCGGGCGGGCAGGGCGGCGCTCGCGTCATGCCCTGCGGAGGCCGTGTGGGCCGCGCTGGCTCGGGACAGCGCACCCGTCGCGGTGGGCGAAACGCCGTCTTCGTGCCCGCTGCCGATGGCGCGCAGGACGCCGCCCCGGCTGTCGGCGAGCAGGACGGTGGTGGTCGGGCTGTCGAGCTGGCGGTAGAGATCTTCCATGGCTGGCGCCGACAGGGTCACCAGGCGCTCGAGCTCGAGTCCGCGCGAGGCCCCGGCGGTGCCTTCCCCCTCCGCGACGGCGCCGCCGGTGAGGCTCGACTGGCTGGGGACGGTGATCGGGTTCATGTTCCTTGGGAACGTCGCGCGCTGATGGTGACCAGACGCACTTTGCAGGATTCATGCCGGGTATCCGTCGGCCCGCGCTTGCGCGCCGCGGGCCGCCCGCCGGCGCTGCCAGGGCAAGATGGCTGCGGCCTGCGCCGCGCTCCCC
The DNA here is from genome assembly GCA_003446655.1 of Thauera sp. GTDB lineage: Bacteria > Pseudomonadota > Gammaproteobacteria > Burkholderiales > Rhodocyclaceae > Thauera. The sequence goes on from DMCZ01000072.1 coordinate 17,970, forward strand.
GCCCCGCTCCCCGCCCCGTCGGGCTGTGTCGTCATTGAACAGCAGGTGTTCCCATTCGGAGCACTTCTCCACGATCCGGGAATAGGCGCCGCCATGCCCGGTGTGCAAGGGCTTGCCGTCTCTGGCCGACGACTAGCTGGCATGGATCCTGCGTTCGGCTCCCGACAGGCTGTGCCCCGCGCTCCCGGCGGCGTGCACGAACGACGAGGAGAGATGACATGGCGGCCCTGATCCGACGCCTGCTGGCGCTGCTGCTGACCGCGTTCGCGATGACGGGCGCGCTGGCTGCCGAGCGTGCGGTCGTTCGCATCGGCATCCTGCAGTTCGGCACGGTGAGCTGGGAGCTCGAGGTGATGCAGCGTCATGGTCTGGCCGAGCGCGAAGGGATCGAGCTGCGCATCGTGCCGCTGGCCTTGAAGGACGCCGCGAACGTTGCGATCCAGGGGGGCGAGGTCGACGTCATCGCCAACGACTGGATCTGGGTCTCGCGAATGCGCTCCGAGGGGAGCGACTACGCGTTTGCCCCGTATTCGCAGGCCGTGGGCGGCATCAGCGTCCGGCCGGACGCGGGCGTCGCGCAGTTTGCCGACCTCAAGGGCAAGCGCCTCGGCGTGGCCGGCGGCGCGCTCGACAAGAGCTGGCTGCTGCTGCGTGCCTACGCCCGGCG
>DMCZ01000248.1:0-152 GCA_003446655.1 Thauera sp.
AACACTTCCACGAACTCGCCTGCATCAAACAGTTCGCGCGCCATGCGCCGCTCACTGCGGAACGGCGAGATCAAGCTCACCAGCACGATCAAGCCCGCATCCACCATCAGCTTGGCCACTTCGGCCACACGGCGGATGTTCTCCACCCGGTC
>DMCZ01000248.1:439-2973 GCA_003446655.1 Thauera sp.
GTTGGCGAGGGTCGACTTGCCCGAGCCCGACAACCCCGTAAACCAGATGCACTGCGGTCTCTGGTGCTTTTGCGCCGCGCGCGTGGCCTTGCTGAGCTCCAGCGCCTGCCAGTGGATGTTGCTCGCGCGGCGCAGCGCAAAATCGATCATCCCGGCGCCCACGGTGTCGAAGCTCAGCTTGTCGATCAGGATGAAGCTGCCCAGCACGCGGTTGACGCCGTAGGGCTCGAACACCAGCGGCGCGCTGGTCGCCAGGTTCACAGCGGCAATCTCGTTCAGGCCCAGGGTCCGGGCGGCCAGATGCGCCCCCGTATTCACGTCCTCGCGGTACTTGATCGCGGTGACGGTCGCCGTCACCTCCTTGGTGGCCAGCTTCATCAGGTAGGGCCGCCCCGGGCTCATGGCGTGCTCGTGCAGCCACAGCAGGCGGGCCTCGAACTGGTCGGCCACTTCAGGCGGGCTGTCTGCGGCCACCAGCACGTCGCCCCGGCTGGCGTCCACCTCATCGGCCAAGGTCAGGGTGACGGCATCTCCGCTATGGCCGACCTCGACCTCTTCGAAACCGGCAATGACCGATCTGACGCGGGTCCGTACCCCGGAGGGCAGCACGCGCACCGCATCACCCGGGCGCACTCGACCTTCGGCCACCCGACCGCAGAAGCCGCGAAAATCCAGGTTCGGGCGATTCACCCACTGCACCGGCATCCGGAAGGCGTGACGGTCGCGGGTGTCGCCCACGTCCACCGTGTCGAGGTAGGCCATGAGGCTGGGGCCCTCGTACCACGGGGTGTGCACGCTTTGCTGCAGCACGTTGTCGCCCTCCAGCCCCGACAGCGGAATCGCCTGCACGCCGGCAAAGCCGAACCCGGCCGCAAAGGCGCGGTAATCCGCCACGACCTGCTCGAAGGTCGCCTGGCTGAAATGCACCAGATCCATCTTGTTCACCGCCAGCACCACGTGATGGATGCCCATCAGCGCCGCGATACGGCTGTGACGACGGGTCTGCGTGAGCACCCCCTTGCGCGCATCGACCAGGATCACCGCCAGGTCGGCGGTCGAAGCCCCGGTGGCCATATTGCGCGTGTACTGTTCGTGTCCCGGCGTGTCGGCCACGATGAACCGGCGCCGGTCGGTGGCGAAGAAGCGGTAGGCCACATCGATGGTAATGCCCTGCTCGCGCTCGGCCTGCAAGCCATCAACCAGCAAAGCCAGGTCGATCCGCTCGCCCTGGGTGCCGTATTGCCTGGAATCACGCGCCAGGCTCGCGAGCTGGTCGTCGAAGATCGCCTTGCTCTCGAACAGCAATCGGCCGATGAGCGTGCTCTTGCCATCATCCACGCTGCCACAGGTGATGAAGCGCACGGTCTCCTTGTTGCGCTGGCTGTCCAGAAAGGCGGCGATGTCCTGGGCCTGGAGGGGGCGCATCAGAAGTAACCCTCCTGCTTCTTTTTCTCCATCGAGCCCGGCACGTCGGCGTCGATCAGGCGGCCCTGGCGCTCGGAGCTGCGGGCATTGAAAACCTCGGCGATCACCGCTTCCAGCGTGTCGGCGTCGCTCTCGACCGCAGCTGTCAGGGGCCAGCAACCCAGGGTACGAAAACGCACCTGGCGCATCTCGGCCTGTTCGCCGGGCTGGAACGGAAAACGTGCGTCGTCGACCATGATCCACTGCCCGCCCCGCTTGACCACCGGGCGCTCGGCGGCCAGATACAGCGGCACGATGGGGATGGCTTCCTGGTGGATGTACTGCCAGACGTCGAGTTCGGTCCAGTTGCTGATCGGGAACACACGGATCGTCTCGTCCGGCTGGATGCGGGTGTTGTAGAGGTTCCACAGTTCCGGCCGCTGGGCCTTCGGGTCCCAGCGGTGGCCCGGGGCACGGAAGCTGAATACGCGCTCCTTGGCGCGGGACGTCTCTTCGTCGCGGCGCGCGCCACCGAACACCACGTCGAAGCCGTGGGCGTCCAGGGCCTGTTTCAAGGCCTGGGTCTTCATCACGTCGGTGTGATAGTTGCTGCCATGGGTGAACGGCCCCACACCCTCGGCCCGCCCCTGGGGGTTGTTGTGGGTGAGCAGCGTCATGCCGGACTCGGCCACCATTCTGTCGCGGTGGGCGTACATGGCAGCAAACTTCCAGCCGGTATCGACGTGCAACAACGGAAACGGCGGCGGCGCAGGATGAAAGGCCTTCCGCGCCAGGTGCAGCATCACCGAGCTGTCCTTGCCGATGGAGTACAGCATCACCGGATTGCGCGCGGTCGCCACCGCCTCGCGGATGATCTCGATGGATTCGGCTTCGAGCGCGTTCATGTCGGCAGTCCAGGTTGACATCCCACGCCGCCGTCGACACACGCCATTCTCGACGGCAATGGCGGGCTGGCGCGAATCGGCCGCAGGGCGGCCGACCGAACGGCGAAGCAGGTGGTGCCCATGGGCAGGATCGAACTGCCGACCTCTCCCTTACCAAGGGAGTGCTCTACCACTGAGCCACATGGGCACGACTTGAAAGTGCGCTGGCTCCCCGACCTGGGCTCG
>DMCZ01000085.1:0-575 GCA_003446655.1 Thauera sp.
GCCCTCGACGCGCTCGCGGCGCGTTATGCGTTCCTCTCCGGCGTGGCGTTCTACGAGGCGGTGAGCCGCCATCTCGTCGACGCACTCGAACTCGACCGCGTCTTCATCGGCGAGCTGTCGCGCGATGGGCTCGGCATCGAGGTGCGGGCGGGCTGGGGCGAGGGCGGGCCGATCCAGCCCTTTGCCTATGCGCTCGCCGACTCGCCGTGTGACGGGACGATCGGCAAGGGGGCCTGTCTTTATCCGCGCGAGGTCTGGCGGCGCTTCCCGCGCGACCGGGCGCTGGTCGAGGCGCGCATCGAGGGCTATGTGGGGACGCCACTGGTCGGCCGCGACGGCCGGCCGCTCGGGCTGATCGTCGGGCTCACACGCCATCCGCTCGAGGACGAGGCGGCGGTGCGCACGCTGCTGGACATCTTCGACGACCGCGTCGCCGCCGAGCTGCAGCGCGAGCGCGCCGAGGCGGTGCTGAACCGGCGAATCGCCTTCGAGCGCCTGGTGGCGCGGATTTCCTCCGAACTGATCCTCGCCCGCCCGGAGGATCTGGACACTCACCTCGCGCGGGCGCTTGAGGA
>DMCZ01000085.1:827-4050 GCA_003446655.1 Thauera sp.
CTTCCTCAACAACACCCACGAGTGGTGCGCCGCGGGCATCGAGCCGCAGATCGAGCGTCTGCAGAACGTGCCCTTCGACGACTCCATGCTGTTCTGCCGCACGATCAAGCGCTTCGGCTTCGTCGATTACCCGAGCATCGACGAGCTGCCCGCCGAGGCTGCGGTGGACCGTGCGGTGCTGCTGGCGCAGGCCATCCAGTCGCTGCTTGCGGTGCCGATGGTGGCGAACCAGCGCCTGCTCGGTTTCATCGGGCTCGATTCGGTGCGCAAGCCGCGGTCGTGGCTGGACGAGGAGAAGACGCTGGTGACGCTGGTGGGCAATGCCTTCACCGGCGTACTCGAGCGCAAGCGCGCCGACGAGAGTGTGCGCGCGAGCGAGGCACGTTACCGTTCGGTGGTCGAGAGCGTCAAGGAAGTGATCTTCCAGGTCGATGCAGCGGGGCGCTGGGTCTTCCTCAACCGCGCCTGGGCCGACATCACCGGCTACGAGGTGGCGCAGAGCCTGGGCGCGAATTGCCTCGAGCATGTGCACCCGGAGGATCGCGACGCGCAACAGGAAATGTTCGACCAGATCCTGCGCGGCGAGGCCGCGAGCGGGGCATTGCCGGTGCGATACCTGCGCACCGGCGGCGGTTACCGCTGGCTGGAGGTGAGCGCGCGGCCGGTGGCGGACGCCGATGGAAGGGTGGTGGGACTGTCGGGCACCCTGAACGACATCACCAACCAGAAGGAGCACGAGTCGCGTCTGGAATACATCGCGCACTACGACCCGCTGACCGGACTGCCGAACCGGGTGCTGCTCAACGACCGCCTGCAGCGCGGCATGGCGCAGGCGCGCCGGCGCGGGCAGCAGCTGGCGGTGGCCTACATCGACCTCGACGGCTTCAAGGCGGTCAATGACACCTACGGCCACCAGGTGGGCGACCAGCTGCTGACCACCGTGGCCGCGCGCATGAAGACTACGCTGCGCGAGGGCGACACCATCTCGCGGCTGGGCGGCGATGAGTTCGTCGCGGTGCTGATCGACCTGCCGCACACCGAGTCCTGTCTGCTGCTGACCCAGCGTCTGCTCGCCGCGGTGGCGCAGCCGGTGCTGCTCGCGGGCCACGAGCTCAAGCTGTCGGCGAGCGTCGGGCTGACGATGTTCCCGCAGCCCGAGGATGTGGATGCCGACCAGCTGCTGCGCCAGGCCGACCTCGCCATGTACCAGGCCAAGCTCGCCGGCAAGAACCGCTACCACGTCTTCGACACCGTGCATGACCGCAGCCTGCGCGGCCAGCACGCGAACCTCGCGCGCATCCGCCACGGCCTGCGCGGCGGCGAATTCCGCATCGTCTACCAGCCCAAGGTGAACATGCGCACCGGCGCGCTGATCGGCGTCGAGGCCCTGGTCCGCTGGCTGCACCCCGAGCAGGGCGAACTCGAACCGGCGTCCTTCCTGCAGGCGGTCGAGGGCGATCCGCTCGCGATCGAGCTTGGCGACTGGGTCATCGAGCAGGCGTTGGCGCAGATCGTCGCCTGGAAGCGGGAAGGGCTGGTGCTGCCGGTCAGCGTGAACATCAGCGCCCACCACCTGCAGGCGCCGGACTTCATGGTGCGGCTGCAATCGGCGCTGGCGCGGCATCCCGCGGTGTGGCCCGGTGGTCTGGAGCTCGAGGTGCTGGAGACGAGTGCGCTGGAGAGCATCGGGCAGATGTCGCGCATCGTCGAGTCATGCACCGCGATCGGCGTGTCCTTCGCGCTCGACGACTTCGGGACGGGCTACTCCTCGCTCGCCTACCTCAAGCGCCTGCCCGCGGCGCGGCTCAAGATCGACCAGGTGTTCGTGCGCGGGATGCTGGAAGGCACCGAGGACCTGGCCATCCTGAAAGCGATTCTCGGCCTGGCGAGTGCCTTCCGACGAGAGGTGATCGCCGAGGGCGTGGAACTCGTCGAGCACGGCGAGCTGCTGCTGCAGCTCGGCTGCGAGATCGCCCAGGGCTACGGGATCGCCCGGCCGATGGCGGCCGAGCAGATTCCCGACTGGGCGGCGAGCTGGTCGCCGCCCCCATCGTGGGTGCTTACGCCACGGTGACCGGGATCTTGCCGATCTTCGCCTGCCACTCCTTCGGGCCGGTGTTGTGCACGCTGGTGCCGTTGGCGTCGACCGCGACCGTCACCGGCATGTCCTGCACGGTGAATTCGTAGATCGCTTCCATGCCAAGGTCCTCGAAGCCGACGACCTTCGCTTCCTTGATCGCCTTCGACACCAGGTAGGCCGCGCCACCGACCGCCATCAGGTAGGCCGACTTGTTGTCCTTGATCGCCTCGATCGCGACCGGGCCGCGCTCGGACTTGCCGATCATGGAGATGAGGCCGGTCTTCTCCAGCATCATGCGGGTGAACTTGTCCATGCGGGTGGCGGTGGTGGGGCCGGCGGGGCCGACGACCTCGTCACGCACCGGGTCGACCGGGCCGACGTAGTAGATGACGCGGTTGGTGAAATCGACCGGCAGCTTCTCGCCCTTGGCCAGCATGTCCTGGATGCGCTTGTGGGCGGCGTCGCGGCCGGTGAGCATCTTGCCGTTGAGGAGCAGGATCTGGCCCGGTTTCCAGGAGGCGACCTCTTCCTTGGTGAGGGTGTCGAGATTGACGCGGGTGGCGACGTTGGTGTCGGCCTTCCAGGTGACCTGCGGCCAGTCTTCCAGCTTCGGGGTCGGCAGGTGGGCCGGGCCGGAGCCGTCGAGGTGGAAATGAACGTGGCGGGTGGCGGCGCAGTTGGGGATCATCGCGACCGGCAGGCTGGCAGCGTGCGTCGGGTAGTCCATGATCTTGACGTCGAGCACGGTGGTGAGGCCGCCCAGGCCCTGCGCGCCGATGCCGAGCGCGTTGACCTTGTCCATCAGCTCCAGACGCAGCGCCTCGACGCGGGAGAGCGTGGCGCCCGACGCGGCCTTCTCGCGCAGCTCGTGGATGTTGACCGGCTCCATCAGCGATTCCTTGGCCAGCAGCATCGCCTTCTCGGGCGTGCCGCCGATGCCGATGCCGAGGATGCCCGGCGGACACCAGCCCGCGCCCATGGTCGGGACGGTCTTCAGCACCCAGTCGACGATCGAGTCGGAGGGGTTGAGCATGACCATCTTGGACTTGTTCTCGGAGGCGCCGCCCTTGGCCGCGCAGATGACCTCGACCTCGTCGCCAGCGGAAACCGCGGAGCTGTCTCTTATACACATCTTACGCTTCC
>DMCZ01000125.1 GCA_003446655.1 Thauera sp.
ATGGACGCGCATTACCGCACGGTGACGCGCTACACGACCAACGGCTTCCTGCGCATGAAGCTCGGCGAGGAGCTGGAGAAGCGCCGCATCCCGGCGCGCTTCTACGAGAGCGCGAGCGCGGCGCGGCAGGGGCTGGCCGGGGCCTGAGGGGGGCGGCGGTTGCCGGGGAGCGTCTTCACAGCCCGCCCGGACCGGCCTCCCCTTCCAGCCACAGGCGCAGCGCCTCGGCGTTGTTGTGCGTGGTGTCCCGCGCGCCATAGACCAGGGTGAGGACCGGATACGCGGCGATCAGGCCGCGCAGTTCGGCAAGCGCCGGGGCGGCGGCGGGGGATTGCAGCTCGTCGGCGTAGCGCTGGCGGAATTCATCCCAGCGTTCGGGGGCGTGGCCGAACCACTTGCGCAGTTCGTTCGACGGTGCGAGCTCGCGCAGCCAGTGGTCGACGCCCGCGCTCTCGCGCTTGAGGCCGCGCGGCCACAGGCGGTCGACGAGCACGCGGCAGCCGTCGTCGGGGGTGGGTGGGTCGTAGGCGCGGCGGGTCTCGATCGGCATCGTTGGACGTGCTCCCAGGTCGGAATGACTGCTCAGCCTTGCAAGCTGTGCTTGAGCTTGGGCTTGAGCGCTTGCGATCCGCCGGGGACGCGCGGGGTATTCCTTCCGGGGCTGCGGAACTCACCTTCGCTTCGCTCGGCTCGGACAGTCCTCGCCCCTTCACGAACACCCCGTGCGCGTCCCTCGCCCCAGGCGGTCGAGCACAGAAGGTTCAAAAAACAACGCCTGCCTCAAGCACAAGCGCCTGAACGACCACCCCGCGCCACGGCCTCGGTCCAGGAAGCCGGCACGCAGCAACTCAAACCGCCAACCCCTTCTCGTCGAACATCCCCTCGAACAGGATCGAGCTCAGGTAGCGCTCGCCCGAGTCCGGCAGGATCACCACGATGGTCTTGCCCGCATTCTCCGGTCGCTGCGCCAGGCGCACCGCGACCGCGGTGGCCGCGCCGCAGGAGATGCCGGCGAGGATGCCTTCCTCGCGTGCCAGGCGACGGGCGTAGAGCACTGCGTCCTCGTTGCTCACCTGCTCGACGCTGTCGACCAGCGACAGGTCCAGCACCTTGGGCACGAAGCCCGCGCCGATGCCCTGGATCTTGTGCGGCGCCGGCGCCAGCGGCTGGCCGGCGAGGTGCTGGGTCAGCACCGGGCTGGCGGTCGGCTCCACCGCGACCGACTGGATCTCCTTGCCGCGCACGCGCTTGATGTAGCGCGACACCCCGGTGATGGTGCCGCCGGTGCCCACGCCCGAGACCAGGATGTCGATGCCGCCGTCGGTATCGTTCCAGATCTCGGGGCCGGTGGTGGTCTCGTGGATCGCCGGGTTGGCGGGGTTCTCGAACTGCTGCAGCAGCACGTAGCGGTCGGGGTCGCTGTCGACGATCTCCTTCGCCTTCGCGATCGCCCCGCTCATGCCCTTGGGACCTTCGGTCAGCACCAGCTTCGCGCCATAGGCCACCAGCAGCTTGCGGCGCTCGATGCTCATCGTCTCGGGCATCGTCAGCGTGAGCGGGATGCCGCGCGCGGCGCACACGAAGGCGAGCGCGATGCCGGTGTTGCCGCTGGTGGGCTCGACGATCTCCTTGCCGGGGCCGAGGCGGCCGTGGGCTTCGGCGTCCTTCACCATCGACGCGCCGATGCGGCACTTCACCGAGAAGGCCGGGTTACGGCCCTCGATCTTGGCGAGCACGGTGGCGGCGGCGCCGTCGGTGACGCGGTTGAGGCGGACGAGCGGGGTGTGGCCGATGGACTCGGCGTTGTCGGGGTACCAGTGGGACATGCGGATTTCCTCATGTGGAAGACGGACGGGCGGACGTCGCCCATGGCTGCAGTATAGGCAGGGGCGAGGTGCCGAGGCCATGTTGCGCGGCGGCGTCCGGGGCACGGCCGCGCAGCTTCAGCGCACGCTGGAGAGGCCTGGGGGCAGCCTCAGCGGCGGGTCGCATCGTCCTCGCCGCAGTGGGCGAGGACGTCTGCGCGTACCGCGTCGCGCAGCGCGAGCAGGTCGTGCCAGTCCTCGCCGGCGGGCGCATGTGGTGCGCAGATCGTCACCGTGAGCGGTCCGGGCCGCGGTCGCCAGCTGCCGTCGGGGAGCAGCGCGCGGGTGCCGGCGAGGGCCACCGGCACCACCGGCAGGCCCTGGCGTGCGGCGGCCTGGAAGGCGCCGAGGCGGAAGGCCTGCAGGCCGGGGCGGGCGCTGAAGGTGCCCTCGGCAAAGAACAGCAGCGGCACGCCGTCGCCGGCGCCGGCGGCGAGCGTGTCGGCATCCTCGATGCCGTGGCCGGGGTCGAAGCGGCGCACGAAGTGCGTGCCCATGCGCTCGAACAGCGGGCGCAGCAGCGCGCTGTCGCGCAGCTCGGCCTTGGCCACGAAGCGCACGGGCCGGGGCAGCGCGGCGGCGAGCACGAGGCCGTCGGCGTAGCTGGCGTGATTGGCGACCAGCACGCAGCCGGTCGCGGGCAGGCTGTCCACGCCCTCGACCCGCAGCGGGCAGCCGATCAGGCGTGCGTGCAGGCGCGCGAGGCGGTGGCAGACCGTCCAGCGTTGCTCGAGCCGGGGCAGTCCGAGGATCGCCAGTGCGGCGAGCGGCGCGAGCAGCAGGAAGCTGGTCCACGCCCACGCCGCCCGCACTTGCCCCGGCACCGCCCCGGCCGCGCGGCGCGCACGGCCGGCGAGGCTCGCCAGCTGCAGGCGAAGCACCTGCAGCCAGGCGGCGCGGCTGGGGGCGCCGAGCGTGCCGGCGAGCCAGGCGTCGCGGATGGCAGCGCGCCGGATCTTGCCGCTGGAGGTCTTGAGCACCGCATGCGGCGGGGCGAGCACGACCGCGTCGGGGGCGAGGCCGAGCGCGTCCATCGCGCTGGCGGTGATCTGCGCCTCGAGTGCCGCCCGGGCCCGTGCCTCGCGCACCCGCGTCTCCGCCACCACGACCAGGCGCTCGTCCGCCTCGCCCGGTGCATGGGCGCCGAACACCGCCACGCAGCCCTTGCGCACGCCGGGCAGCGCGCCCACCGCCTGCTCGAGGTCGTAGGGGTAGAGGTTGCGCCCGGCGCGGATGATCATCTCCTTCGCGCGGCCGGTGAGGTAGAGCTCGCCGCCGGCGAGGTAGCCGTGGTCGCCGGTGGCGAGCCAGCCGTCGCGGATCAGCGCCGCGGTGGCGGCCGGGTTGCGGTAGTAGCCGGCGGTGGCCGAGGGACCGCGGAACTCGACCGCGCCGACGTGGCGCTCGGGCAGCGGATGGCCGTCGGTGTCGACGATGCGCAGTGCGTGGCCGGGCAGGGCGGGGCCGCAGGAGACCAGGCGGAGCGTGTCGGCGGCTTCGCGTGCGTCGGCCGCATCCGTTGCCGGCTCGACCTCATCGCCCAGGCGCACGCTCGTCCGCCGCACCCGATCGATCACCACCCCGCGGCCGGGCGCAGGTACGCACAGGCCGACCGCGCATTCGGCCAGGCCATAGACCGGCGTCAGGATGCGCGCATCCAGTCCGTAGCGGGCGAAGGCGGCGGCGAAGCGCGCCAGGGTGTCGGGGTTGACCGGCTCGGCGCCGTTGGCGGCCAGCCGCCAGCACGACAGGTCGAGGCCGTCGAGCGCGGTGTCGGCGAGGCGCTTGACGCACAGCTCGAAGGCGAAGTTGGGCGCGGCGGTGACCGTGCCGCGGTAGCGGTGGATCGCCCACAGCCAGCGCTCGGGGCGGGCGAGGAAATCGAGCGGCGACATCAGCACCAGGGTGCAGCCGTGGTACAGGCTGCCCAGCCAGGTGCCGATCAAACCCATGTCGTGGTACAGCGGCAGCCAGCTCACGCACACGTCCTGCGGTACCACCGCGGCGGCGGCGCCCCAGGCGCGGATGTTGGCGAGCAGGTTGGCGTGGCTCAGCGCCACGCCCTTGGGGTCGCCGGTGGAGCCGGAGGTGTATTGGATGAGGCCGAGCGCGCTGCTGCGCAGGGGGAGTGGGGGCTGTGGCGCGCTTCCGGCCGCGGCCAGGGCGGCTGGCGTGCTGACATGGGCGAGCGTCGGCACCAGCCCGGCGAGCATGCGCGCGAGCGGGCGCACGCGGTTGAAGGTGATCAGCACCCGCGCCTCGCAGTTGCGCAGGATGCCGGCCTGGCGGCGCAGGTGCTCCTCGATCTGGTTGGGGCGCGCCGGCGGATACATCGGCACCGGCACCGCGCCGGCGAACAGGATGGCGAAGAAGCAGCGGAAGAAGTCCAGCCCCGAGGGTAGCATTATTAACCCGGCCCTTAAATAAACTGTTTTATCTATAATGTGTGCATGGAAAAGATCGATGCACGCAAGCTGGGGCCTGAAGGGCGCGAGACGCTGCGCAAGATGGTGCTGCGCCTGAATACGCAGTCTGGAATGAACGGCGTGGAGTTGGCGAAGATCGCCGGCGTCCATGTGCGCACGGTGCAGGCGTGGCTGAGGAAAGCGCGCACGGACGGTGTCGGGGCGCTGGTCGAGAAGACGCGAGGCCGGCCCTATGGGGCCTGCCGGAAACTGACGATGGCGCAGGAAGTGTGGGTGCGCCAGCGCATCGTGGCCGCGGTGCCCGAGCAGTTGAGCTTGCCTTTCGCCCTGTGGACCCGGCGGGCGATCCAGGCCTTGGTGGAGCAACAATTCGGACTGCAGTTGTCCGATCGTCTCGTAGGCAAGTACCTGAAGCGCTGGGGCTACACCGCTCAGCGCCCGGTCAAAAAAGCGATGGAGCAGCGTAACGATCTGGTCCAGGCTTGGCTGCGCGAGCGTTACCCTGCCATTGCCGCGCGCGCCAAGGCCGAGGGCGCGGTCATCTACTGGGCCGACGAAACGGCCGTCAAGGAAGACACGAACTGGATTCGAGGCTTTGCGCCGGCCGGTCGCACGCCGGTGCTCGAGGCGTCGGCCCGCTGGGCCAAGCTGTCGATGATCTCGGCCATCACCAATCGGGGCGAGATCGCTTTCCAGATCGTCGAGGGCACGATCAACGCAGAACGCTTTATCGAGTTCCTCGACCGACTGATCGCCAGTGCGGCGAGCAAGGTGTTCCTGATCGTCGATAACCTGAGGGTGCATCACGCCAAGCTCGTCCAGGCCTGGGTCGAGCCGCGTCGTGCGCAGATCGAGTTGTTCTACTTGCCGCCCTATGCGCCCGAGTCCAATCCGGACGAATACCTGAACCACGACTTCAAGACCGCCCTGCGCCTGGAGCCTCCCAGCCGCGATGATTCGCAGCTCTTGAAGAAGGCCCACGCCATCATGGACCGCATCGCATCGCTCCCCGAGCGTGTCCGGTCCTACTTCGAGCACCCGGCCGCTGCATATGCTGCGCAGTGAGCGTATTTAAGGGCCGGGTTAATAGCGCCACGCAGTCGCCCGGGCGCACGCCGCGTGCGGCGAGCGCGCCGGCGAAGCGCATGGCCGACTCGTGCAGCTGCCCGTAGCCCAGCGTCTCCGCCTCCTCGTCGTCGACCAGGAAGCGCACGTGGGTGCGCTCGGGGTGGCGGGCGAGGTGCCATTCGAGGACCTCGACCAGGGTCGCGGCCGAGTCGGGCAGCGCGGGCGGGGCGCCGTCTGTCGCCGGCGCGGGCGATTGAAGCGGTGGGGGCGCCGGGCACGTAGCGCCATCCGCTGCGGCCGCGTGTGCGTCGGCGTCGTGTCGGGTAGCGTGTGGGGCGGCGGGTTCCGTGGCGGTGGCGCGGTCCGGCGTGCGCGGTGAAGCGTGCGCGCGGGCGGCCTGCGTCATCGCACGCAGCAGTTCGCGCGGCGTCTCGGCGCCGGCGAGCACCTCGGTCGGCAGGCGCAGCGCGAAGCGGCGCTCGATGCGCGCGAGCAGCTCGACGCGGCTCAGGCTGTCGAGGCCGAGCTCGCGGTCGAGCACGCTGTCGAGGCTGGCGCGGCGCGCGGTGCCGGGCTGGAGCTCGCGGACCACCTCATCGATCAGGCGCAGCAGCTGTCTCTTATACACATCT
>DMCZ01000095.1 GCA_003446655.1 Thauera sp.
GCTCGCGGGCGAATTCGGCGCGCTTGTACATCTCCTCCATGGTGCCGGCGGTGATGTTGAGGTAGTGGCCCTTTGAGTCGCCGGTCTGCGCCGCGGCCTGATTGACGCCCTCCATGCAGTACAGGAAGCGGTCGCGCCAGTGCATGAAGGGCTGCGAGTTGATGTTCTCGTCGTCCTTGGTGAAGTCCAGCCCGCCGCGCAGGGCTTCGTACACCACGCGACCGTAGTTCTTGCCGGAGAGGCCGAGCTTGGGCTTCATCGTCGCACCCAGCAGCGGGCGGCCGTATTTCTCCAGGCGCTCGCGCTCGACGACGATGCCGGTCGGCGGGCCGCGGAAGGTCTTCACATAGGCCACCGGCAGGCGCATGTCCTCGAGGCGCGCGGCCTTGAGCGGCTTGAAACTGAACACGTTGCCGATGATGGAGGCGGTGAGGTTGGCGATCGAGCCTTCCTCGAACAGGTCGAGGTCGTAGGCCACCCAGCAGAAGTACTGGCCTTCCTGGCCCGGCACCGGCTCGATGCGGTAGGCCTTGGCGCGGTACTTGTCGCAGGCGGTCAGGCGGTCGGTCCACACCACGGTCCAGGTGGCGGTGGAGGATTCGCCGGCCACCGCAGCGGCGGCCTCGATCGGATCCACGCCTTCCTGCGGGGTGATGCGGAACACGGCGAGCACGTCGGTGTCCTTGGGCTCGTAGTCGGCGTTCCAGTAGCCCATTTGCGCGTACTTGAGCACGCCGGCCTGGTAGCGCTTCCTGGGGTCGAGGATCTGCTGCGGGGTGTCTGCGGCGCCCATATCGTGTCTCCTTTGTTTGATCGGCTGCGAGTGGTGCTTCGAGCGGTGGGGTGACTGGACAATAAGGGCTTGCTCAAATAAGCTCCAATGACGTTTTTTGTGTATTTCAGATAAGGTTTTCTGATGAAGCTCGCCCAGCGCATGACCCTGAAGCAGCTACGCGCCTTGGTCGCCGTCGCCGACAGCGCCAGCTTCACGCAGGCGGCGCGGCTGCTGCATCTCACCCAGCCGGCGATCTCGATGCAGGTCCGTGACGCGGAGGCCATCGTCGGGCAGGTGCTGGTGGATGGGCGGCGCGAGGTGCGACTGACGCCGGCGGGAGAGCTTCTGGTGCGCGCGGCGCGGCAGGTGTTGCACAGCCTGGAACTGGCCGAGGTCGAGCTGAAAGCGAGGATGGGTGTGGCAGCGGGTACGCTGGACGTGGTCGCGATCACCACGGCGGAGTATTTCGTGCCCTATCTGCTCGCGGAATTTGGCCGCCGCTTTCCAGACATCACCTTCCGGCTCACAGTGGCGAACCGCGAGCACGTGCGCGCGCTGCTGCAGGAGCAGCGCTGCGACGTGGCGATCATGGGGCAGCCGCCGCGCGGCCTGGAGTTGCGGCGCATTCCCTTCGCGCCGCACCGGCTGTCATTCGTGGCGCGCCCGGATCACCGCCTCGCCGGGCGCAAGCGCATCCCGCCCGCGGCGCTGACCGAGGAGCGCCTGCTGTTGCGTGAGCAGGGCTCCGGCACGCGCGACAACCTCGAACGCTACCTGCGCACGCATGGCGTCAAGCCGCTGGCTGCGGATGAGCTCGGCAGCAACGAGACCTTGAAGCAGGCGGTGATGGCGGGCATGGGCATCGCCTTCCTGTCGCATCACACCTTTGCGATGGAGGTGGAAAGCGGGCGCCTGGTGCGGCTGGACGTGGCCGATACGCCGGTGATCCGGGAGTGGAACGTCGTCTCGCGCATGGACCGCCCGCTGACGCCAGCGCTCGATGCGCTGCTGGAGTTCCTGCAGACCGAGGCGGCAGAGATGATGCGGGCGATGGAGCGCTGAGAGCCGCGCAAGAAAAAACGCGCCACATGGGCGCGTTTCGAACTGCCTGGGAAGCCGCGACGACTCAGCGCACGATCTGCGTGAGTTCGCCGGCCTTGTAGCGCGCCGCCATTTTCTCGAGCGAGACCGACTTGATCTTGCTGGCCATGCCGGCGCAGCCGAAGGCTTCGAAGCGGGCCTTGCACACCAGCTTGGCGGCTTCGCGCGCCGGCTTGTTGAACTCGCGCGGGTCGAACTTGGAGGGGTTCTCGACCAGGAACTTGCGCACTGCGCCGGTCATCGCCAGGCGGATGTCGGTGTCGATGTTGATCTTGCGCACGCCGTACTTGATGCCCTGCACGATCTCCTCGACCGGCACGCCGTAGGTCTCCTTCATGTCGCCGCCGTACTGGCGGATGATCTCGAGCAGTTCCTGCGGCACCGAGCTGGAGCCGTGCATCACCAGGTGGGTGTTGGGGATGCGGGCGTGGATCTGCTTGATGCGCTCGATGGCGAGGATGTCGCCGGTGGGCTTGCGGCTGAACTTGTAGGCGCCGTGGCTGGTGCCGATCGCGATCGCGAGTGCGTCGCAGTCGGTCTGCTTGACGAAGTCGGCGGCCTGGTCGGGGTCGGTCAGCATCTGGCTGTGGTCGAGCGTGCCTTCGGCGCCAACGCCGTCTTCCTCGCCGGCCTGGCCGGTCTCGAGCGAGCCGAGGCAGCCGAGCTCGCCTTCGACGCTGACGCCGATGGCGTGCGAGAACTTCACCACCTCACGGGTGACGGCGACGTTGTACTCGTAGGAGGAGGGCGTCTTGCCGTCTTCCAGCAGCGAGCCGTCCATCATCACGCTGGAGAAGCCCGAGCGGATCGCGCCCATGCAGATCGCCGGGCTCTGGCCGTGGTCCTGGTGCATGACGATGGGGATGCTCGGGTAGGCCTCGACGGCGGCGTCGATCAGGTGGCGCAGGAAGGCTTCGCCCGCGTATTTGCGCGCGCCGGCCGAGGCCTGCATGATCACCGGGCTGTCGCATTCCGCCGCCGCTTCCATGATGGCCTGGACCTGTTCGAGGTTGTTCACGTTGAACGCGGGCAGGCCATAGCTGTGTTCGGCGGCATGGTCGAGCAGCTGGCGCATGGAAACGAGGGGCATGGAGTCTCTCCGGAAGGGGGCCGCGCTCGGCGGCAGTGCGATCGAAAGCCGGTATTTTAGCCTGTGTCGTGGCGAAAACGATCCTGCCCGTGTGGGGCGCGTTCGGGGACAGAGCTGGCAGGCAGGAGAAGCGGAGTTGTGGGGAGCGCGGGCGCCGGGGCTGGAATTGCTGGAGCGGGCCTGCCCGCGAATGCAGCGCCCGAGAAGGCGCCGCTTGCGGGCAGGCCCACCCCTGCAGCCAGCTTTACACCGGGTCGTCCAGGGTGCCCGGCATGTGGTGTTCGCCGACGCGTACGATCTTGAGCGTGTTGGTGCCGCCGGCACTGCCGATCGGCTCCCCGATGGTGAGCACGATGAGGTCGCCGTAGTCGACCACGCCTTGCTCGAGCAATACCTGTTCTGCCTCCCACAGGAGCACGTCACGGTCCTGGTGAGTCTGGCTCATCAGGAGCGGATGGACTTCGCGGTAGAGCGTCATCTGGTTGCGCGCCGAGACCTCGGGGGTGAGCGCGTAGATCGGCACGCCGGCGATCAGGCGGCTCATCCACAGCGCGGTGGAACCGGTCTGCGTCAGCGAGGCGATCGCCTTCACCTTGAG
>DMCZ01000128.1 GCA_003446655.1 Thauera sp.
TCGACGCCACCGTGTGCTGGCTGTCCGAGACCCCGCTGTCGCCCGCACGCACCTACCTCGTCCGCCACACGACTCGCGAGGTCAAGGCCAAGGTCGCGAAGATCGATTACCGGCTGGATGTGAACACGCTCGAGCACGAAGCCACCACCGGCCTGGCGATGAACGACATCGCACGCGTCACGCTCAAGCTCGCCCAGCCGATCGTCGCCGACCGCTATGCGGACAACCGGGCGACCGGCGCCTTCATCATCATCGACGAGAGCACCAACAACACGGTGGGCGCGGGGATGTTCGGCTGAGCATCCGGTCGGACGATCCGCTTTGCGCACCGTTGCGGCGCTGCCGATAATGTCGGCAGCGCCGCCTTCTTTCCGTCCGCCCATATGTCCCAAGCCACGACCTCAGCCGACACTTCCCGCACCCGCCTCGACAAATGGCTGTGGGCCGCGCGCTTCTTCAAGCACCGCACCGGCGCCACCGAGGCGGTCGAGGGCGGCAAGGTCAAGCTCAACGGCACGGCGGTAAAGCCGGCACGCGAGGTGAAGGCGGGCGACCGGCTCGACATCACCATCGGCGAGGACACGCGCACGGTGATCGTGCGCGCGATCGCCGACAAGCGCGGCTCGGCCACGGTGGCGCAGACGCTCTATGAGGAAACCGCCGAAAGCATCGAGGCGCGCGAACACGCCCGCGAGCTGCGCAAGTTCGCCGCGACGCCCGGCGCCGACCTGCACGGCCGGCCGACCAAGCGCGATCGCCGGCGAATGGACCGCTTCGGGGGCTACTGAAGCGCAAGCCGAGCATCGGCGCGCACACCGGTACGACGAACCTGCCGTCACCGGGCAACAGAAAATCAGCCGCCTCGAGAACTCGGACGCAGCTTCTACACTCCGACTGAAGAGTCGCGGGCCACCCGCCCGCCGGCCACCATGGAGAGACTGGAATGCCCGCTCTTCACCCCTCGGCACTGCGCAGAACGCTGTCATGGGCGTTTGCCCTGATCGGCCTGTTGCTTTTCATCGTTGCCCCGAACGCGGGCTCGAGCGCGTCGGGCGTGCTGGTGCTCAAGGTGGACGGCGCCATCGGCCCGGCCAGCGCCGACTTCATCCACAAGGGCCTCACGCGCGCCGCTGCCAGTGGCGCGCAACTGGTGGTGATCGAGCTCGACACCCCGGGCGGGCTCGACACCTCGATGCGCGCGATCATCAAGGAGATCCTCGCCTCGCCGGTGCCGGTGGCCACCTTCGTCGCGCCCGAGGGCGCGCGCGCGGCGAGCGCCGGCACCTACATCCTGTACGCCAGCCACATCGCCGCGATGGCGCCGGCCACCAATCTGGGCGCGGCCACGCCGGTCGCGATCGGCATCGGCGGCGCGCAACCTGGCAAGACCGCGCCGCGCGAGGACGCCCCGGCGCAACATGACAAGCCCGCCGCCACCGATGACGCCAGCACCGACAGCGCCGCATCGGGCGACACGCGCCCGGCCCCTTCGTCCGCCCGCAGCGAGGCTGCCCAGCGCCCGCAGGCACCTGCCCCCACCGACGCCATGGCCGCCAAGTCCATGTCCGATGCCACCGCCTACATCCGCAGCCTCGCCCAGTTGCGCGGGCGCGACGTCGATTTCGCCGAACGCGCGGTGCGCGAGGCCGCCAGTCTGTCCGCCGAGGAGGCGCTCGCCAGGGGCGTGATCGAGTTCATCGCCATCGACACCGCCGCCCTGCTGAAGCAGCTCGACGGCCGCGAAATCGCTGTGCTCGATGGGACGCGCACGCTCGCCACCGCCGGCATCGCCATCGAGCGCCTGGAGCCCGACTGGCGCAACCGCATCCTCGCCGCGCTCGCCAACCCGCAGGTGGCGCTGATCCTGATGATGATCGGCATCTACGGCCTGTTCTTCGAATTCACCTCGCCCGGCTTCGGCGTGCCCGGCGTGGCGGGCGCGATCTCACTGCTGGTGGCGCTCTATGCCTTCCAGCTGCTGCCGGTGAACTGGGCGGGCGTGCTGCTGCTGGCGGTGGGTGCCGGGCTGATGCTGGCCGAGGCCTTCCTGCCCAGCTTCGGCGTGCTCGGCGTGGGCGGCATCATCGCCTTCGTGGTCGGCGGGCTGTTCCTGATGGATGCGGACGTGCCCGGCTTCGGCATCCCGCTCGCGCTCATCGTCGGCATGGCGCTCGCCAGCGCGGCCATCATCATCGCCATCGGCAGCTTTGCCGCGCGCAGCCTGGGCCGCCCGGTGGTGAGCGGCAGCGAGGAGATGCTCGGCGCCCTCGGCGTGGTCGAGCGCGCGGCCGACGGCGGCGGCTGGTGGATCGCAATCCATGGCGAGCACTGGCGCGCGCGCAGCTCAGTGGCGCTGACTGCAGGCCAGCCTGTGCGCGTGACCGGCATGGCGGGGCTCACGCTCGAGGTCGCGCCGCACAACCCGGCAGGCAGTGCGCCGGCCACGCCTGACCCACCCCAGTCACCTCATTCCCCTCACCTCACCCCCGGGAGCGCACCATGATCCTCGACCTCCAGTTCGGGCTCGCCCCCCTCTTCCTGCTGCTGATCTTCCTCGTCGTCGCCTCGATCAAGATCCTGCGCGAGTACGAGCGCGGCGTCATCTTCCTGCTCGGGCGCTTCTGGAAGGTCAAGGGCCCCGGCCTCGTGATCGTGATCCCCGGCATCCAGCAGATGGTCAAGGTAGACCTGCGCGTGGTGACCATGGACGTGCCGCCGCAGGACGTGATCTCCAAGGACAACGTCTCGGTGAAGGTGAATGCGGTGGTCTATTTCCGCGTCGTCGATCCGCAGAAGGCGATCATCCAGGTCGAGAACTACCTGATGGCCACCAGCCAGCTCGCCCAGACCACGCTGCGCGCGGTGCTCGGCAAGCACGAGCTCGACGAGATGCTGGCCGAGCGCGAGAAGCTCAACCTCGACGTGCAGCAGATCCTCGACACCCAGACCGACGCCTGGGGCATCAAGGTGGCCAACGTCGAGATCAAGCATGTGGACCTCAACGAAAGCATGGTGCGCGCCATCGCCCGTCAGGCCGAGGCCGAGCGCGAACGCCGCGCCAAGGTGATCCACGCCGAAGGCGAGAAGCAGGCCGCCGTCGCGCTGCTCGAGGCCGCGCAGATGCTGTCACAGGAACCGGCCGCGATGCAGCTACGCTACCTGCAGACGCTGACCCAGGTGGCGGGCGACAAGAGCTCGACGCTGGTGTTTCCGGTGCCGGTGGATCTGCTCGGCAAGCTGATGGGGCAAAAGGAAACGCCGCCGCGGGCGTGAATGCCGGCGACGGCGCGAAGTGGAGCAACTCTTCTGCGGGGACAGGGCGGCTTGAAATCGTGGTCTGTCCCCGGTTGAGGGCGCCGAGAGAGGGCGATCAGCTAGCCGCGTTGCGCTTACGTGCCGCAGCCAGCCCGAAGAGGCCGATGCCCAACAAAGCCAAGGACGCGGGTTCCGGAACGCTCGTCTGCGAAAAGCGTTGCTCAAAGCCAGATAGCCCAGCGGACTCACCCTCGACACCCGCCCACACAAGAATGTTCTTGGTCACCCAAACGGATTGCATCGGCGAAAAAGCGGCAAACGCGGAATCCACCGCCGAGGTGGATCCCTCCAATGAACTGAACTCGGTGCTGATGAAGTTCACCAGATCGCCTGCACCCTGCGCCGAACCAACAACCTCCCTGATGTAGGAACCTGCATCCACTGGGCCCTCGCCGTCACCCGTCCACCCCAGGCTAGCCCCACCGTGCTCCAGTGTCACCCCGCTGATCTTCATGTTTGGATTCAAGGAAGTGACCTTGAATCCAAACATGAGATCCACAAACGCATAGATTCCATCAGGGTCGTCAGTGAAGTCGACGCTCAATAACCCGTCAGAGATGTCGAAGCTCAAACCGTAGTCCTCACCCTCCACCGCGATCGGCGTCACGTCGATCTTGCTGTAATCGAACTCTCGGCCATCGACTGACTCTGCCTGCAACACCTCCCAATTGTCGAACAGCTTGTCGCCGGCGGTAATGCTGCCGCCGAGAATCAGATCCGACAGCAACGCCGCCTGCGCACTACCTGCCATCGCACACGCCGCGATGCAGGCGGCAATGATTCGCTTCTTCATGATGTCTCTCCTAAGTCAAGGATCGAAGCCCCCGGCCACGCCGGGGGCGTTCGTTCGGGAATCACTGCAGCGCGCAATTCGGCCGCGTGCATTGCGGGGTGCACACCTTCACGTCGTTCGGCGTGATCCGGCCGTCACCGTCGGCGTCACGCGGGTCACCCGGCTGCGCGGTCTGGTTGCGCGAGCGGCTGATCAGCGACAGGTCGGCCTTGTCGATGTCGCCGTCGCGGTCCACGTCGCAGGTGCCTTGCGCCGGTCCCTGCACGGTCAGGTCGTACAGGATCGGCGAGTCGCCCGCGGCGTTGCCGTTGAGGCGGGCCTGGACCTGGATGAAGCGGCCGGCGACCATCGGGTCGGCGCCGTTCGCGACCGGCACATAGGGCTGGGCCGGCAGGCCGGCCTCGGTGTCCGCCGCCCGTGCCGACACCACTACGGCAGTGCCGTTGGGCGTCAGGTCGTTCCACAGCACCTTGCTCCAGTCCGTGCCCGCAGTCCCGCCGTCGAGGGTCACCGTCCACGTGCCGGTCGGGCTGGTCACCGTCCGCGCGGCAAGGCCGGTCGCATCGCTGTAGGTGTAGGGCATGTTACCGACCGGGAAGGTGCCGAGCGGCGCACCGTCGGTGCCGCGGTACTTCTGGATGCGGCCCGCGCTGGTGAAGCCGATCTGCAGCACGTCGTTGTTGGCGTCGACCTGAATGCCCACGGAAGAGCTGCCACCGGATTGCAGCGGCTGCGTCCACAGAATCGTGGTGCCATCAGGGGCAACTTTACGAACTGTGGTCTGGCCGCCGATGATGTTGCCGCCGCCATCGACCACGATGCCGGAAGTGCCGACACCACTCATGCCGGCCAATGCACCGCAGGATGTCGCGCCAGAAGACGGGTCGAACACCCGATTGCCGCTTCCCAGATAAACCTTGCCATTACCAAGGCCGATACCGTAGTTGCTGCAGTTGCTGTAGGAGGAGACGATATAAGGCCCCGTGTCACTGGCGGTGTTGTCGATGCGTCCCAGTACGCTCCCAAGCGAAGCGCTCCACAGGGTGCCGTTGGCGTCGATCAGGCAGCCGTAGGGCGTCCACGAGCCGGCATTGGGCTGGTTCGCTGTCGGCGTGGTGCTGACCGGCCCAGCGATTGTTACGCCATCGGACGAGCGCACCTTGTAGTAGGTCCGATCATTGAAGATACCGACCCACAGGTTGCCGTCGGTGCCGATGCACATGGCTCGCCCGAGTCGCCCCGTTGAGATTAGCGGCGCCCCAATTCCGTCAGGTACGCGCTTGACCCAGGCAATGCGCTCGTCCTGGATCTCGTTGTCATCAATGATGCCGTTGCCGTTGGTGTCGCCCATCGGCAGGATCTCGGCGCCCGAGATGATGCCGTCGTCGTTCAGATCAACCGAGGTGTCCATGACCCCGTTGCCATTACGGTCAACAAAACCCTCGGCGAGGATCTTGACGATCGTGCCGCCACTCGACGTACCCTGGCTGAAGTGGCGGTTCAGCACGTAGGCATTCCCGTGAATATCCACCGAAGTACGCGACGGAGCTGGACCGCTGTACGCGTTATTGAGGTGGTTGAAGTAACCAGGCTGCCCCGCCGGTCCGAACCAGGTGCGATAGCGCGCGACTTCCTTGTTGAGATTGGTGTCGAACTTCGACACCGTGTCCTCGCCGGCGTTGGCGATCCACGCCACCGGGAAGGTCGTGCCCACCGCATTGAGCTGCAGCTGATTGGCGACCACGGTGTAATTGACGCCATCGAGGATACCGAGCGCAAAGTCGGCATTGACGGTGTAGATCTTGTCCGCCGCCGCGGCCTGCCCCGCGAGCGCGCCCATCAGCGCCAGGCTCAGCAGGCGCAGCGTCCGGCCCTTGGGCACGGGGTGCATCGAGTGTGTCTTTTTCATTTCCATCTGCTCCTTCAGGATCGGATGCAATTTCGTTTGGAAAAGCGTAAGTCCTGCTCGCTTGAAGCTCACTGGCTGGCCGGTCGGGCCGCGAACTCAAGGTCGTGCGAGGTGTTCTCGGAGACGCGCAGCGTCTCGCCGGATGCCACATCGAGTGCGAAGATCTGCGAGGTCCCGGTGCGCAGACTGTTGAACACCACGCGCTGCCCGTCGCCGGACCACTGCGCATTGAAGTCCTCGTGCGGATGGCGGGTGAGGTTGCGCACCTCGGAGCCGTCGGCGTTCATCACGAAGATGTCCATCCGCGTCCGGCCCTCGTCGTCGCGCGAGCTCGAGAACAGCAACTGCTTGCCGTCCGGCGACCAGCGCGGGTTCTCGTGCGAGGCCTCGACGCCCACGGTGAGGTTGCGGCTCTCGCCGGTCGCCAGATCGGTGACGAAGATGGCGATCGTGCCGCGCATGTCGGCGACGTAGGCCACCTGGCTGCCATCGGGCGACAGCGAGGGCTGCCCCTTGGTCCGCTTCGAGGCATTCGCACTGACTTCGCGCAGGTTCGATCCATCGCGCTCGACAACCCAGATCTCGCTCTTGCCGCTGGCGCCGAGGCCAGGGAAGGCAATCCGCTTGCCATCGGCCGACCAGGCGGGCACGTCCGGCCCCTTGTCCAGGCCGTTGCCGACGATCGAGACGTGCTTGCCGCTCGCAAGCTCGACAATGCGCAACTCAACCTGATCGGACGCCGCGCCGCGCGAGTAAAAGGCGATGGCGCTGCCATCGGGCGACCATGACGGCGTGGTCTCGATCGCATCGTCCGATGTCAGCCGGCGGGCCTCGCCCCCCTGCGCGTCCATCACGAACACCTTGTTGACGCCTTCGCGATTTGAGGTGAACGCGATCCGGGCACCGTCCGGCGACCAGCTCGGCTGCAGGTTGACGGACTCGCCGGCAGTCAGTGCGCGGTCATTGCCCCGTCCGTCACTGAGGAAGATGTGCGCGTTGCCGTTGCGGATGGAAACGAAGGCCACCTCGGCATCCGCGGCGGTCGCGGGCAGCGCATGGACAGCCACGCTGTGCGCGAGCACGGTCAGACCCAGGGCCAGCACAATCTGAGCGGGCTTCATGCGTTCCCCCTCAGCGCATCACGTTGAGGCGAGCCGTGGCAAGCGCCTGTCCGCTCGCATCGAGCACCGTCACACTGTGCTCGCCCTCGATGCTCGGATTGACTTCATAGGAAAGGGTGCCGTCCTGGGCGACCAGCACGTCAGATTGATGCGAGGCGGCGGCGGCCTCCTGAACAACGACGCGCACCACCGCCCCGGGCGGCAGATTGCCGGCCGAGAAACTGGCTTTCGACCCCAGGGTGGCGATCGATGGCCCGCTGAGCCAGGCGGGGCCCTTGGCATGAACAAACCCGGCGGCACCGCCGAGCACCACCGCAAGCGCGGTCGCTGCCAGCGACATGCGCAAACTCAGTTCCTTCTTCATGATGCAAACCTCCCGAGGTCGATCTGACGAGGACGAGGCGCGGAACAAACTGTTACGCCTCGCTTCGGGCGGTCCAGCATCAAGCGTGCCAAAAGAAGAACAGATTGATTTACATATATTTTTCTCTGTCTCTTATACACATCT
>DMCZ01000266.1:0-1991 GCA_003446655.1 Thauera sp.
GAGACAGCGCCGTAGCGCTCCAGGCCCGCGACCGTGGTCGTCCCCATCTCGCCGCCGAGCGCGGTGGCGAGCACGTCCTGGACCATGTCGATGGTGTGCCCGTAGCGCGCGAGCTGTTCGCGGCGCGGCACGATGTCCACGTAGTAGCCGCCCGCCACCCGCTCGGCGTAGGCGCTGCTCGCGCCCGGCACCTTGCGCACGGCGGCTTCCACCGCCTGGGCGACCTTCTCCAGCGTCTCCAGGTCGGTGCCGAACACCTTCACCCCCACCGGGGTGCGGATGCCGGTGCTGAGCA
Organism: Thauera sp.; assembly: GCA_003446655.1. Taxonomy (GTDB): domain Bacteria; phylum Pseudomonadota; class Gammaproteobacteria; order Burkholderiales; family Rhodocyclaceae; genus Thauera. Next base: position 296 of record DMCZ01000266.1, read on the forward strand.
TGTCGATGCGGGCCTTGATCGGCATGGTCCACGAGTTGGCGAGGCCGGGGAACTTGAGCGCGGCGTCCATCTCGGCGATCAGCTTGTCGGTGGTCATGCCGGGCCGCCACTGGTCCTGCGGCTTGAGGTTGATGACGGTCTCGAACATCTCCAGCGGCGCCGGGTCAGTCGCGGTGTTGGCACGGCCGGCCTTGCCATAGACCGATTCGACCTCGGGGAAGGTCTTGATGATGCGGTTGGTGGTCGCTAGCAGGCGTCCGGCCTCGGTCACCGACATCCCCGGTAGCGCCGCCGGCATGTAGAACAGCGTGCCTTCGTTCAAGGTCGGCATGAACTCGGAGCCGATCTGGCGCGCGGGGAAGATGGTGGCCGCCATCGCCAGCACGGCGAGCAGCAGCGTGATGACCTTGAAGCGCAGCACGCCACGGATGACCGGCCGGTAAAGCCAGATCAGCAAGCGGTTCACCGGGTTGCGGTGCTCGGGCAGGATGCGCCCGCGCACGAAGAACAGCATCAGCACCGGCACCAGGGTCACCGACAGCAGCGCAGCACCGGCCATGGCGAAGGTCTTGGTATAGGCCAGCGGCGAGAACAGCCGCCCCTCCTGGCCTTCGAGGGTGAACACCGGCAGGAAGGACACGGTGATGATCAGCAAGGAGAAGAACAGCGCCGGACCGACCTCCTTGCACGCCTGCACCAGCACGACTGCGCGCTGCGCTTGCGGCGCATCGGCCGGCAGGTGCTCGAGGCGCTTGTGCGCGTTCTCGATCATCACGATCCCGGCGTCCACCATTGCGCCGATCGCGATCGCGATGCCGCCCAGGCTCATGATGTTCGAGCCCAGGCCCAGGCTGCGCATGCCGATGAAGGCGATCAGTATGCCCAGCGGCAACGTGATGATCGCCACCAGTGCGCTGCGCACGTGAAGCAGAAAGATCACGCACACCGCAGCAACGATCAGGCTTTCCTCGAACAGCGTCCATTTCAGGTTGTCGATCGCACGCTCGATCAGCTCGGAGCGATCATAGACCGGCACGATCTCGGCCCCGGCCGGCAGGCCCGGGGTGATCTCGGCGATCTTGGCCTTGACGTTGGCGATCACGTCGAGTGCGTTCTGGCCGAAGCGCGCCATGACGATGCCGGAGGCCACCTCGCCCTCGCCGTTCAGCTCGGCGATGCCGCGCCGCTCGGCGGGCACCAGCTCGACGCGGGCGACGTCGCCCACCCGCACCGGCGTGCCGCGCTCGGCCTTGAGCACGATGTCGGCGATGTCCTGCTCGCTTTGCAGGTAGCCGCGACCCCGCACCATGTATTCCTTCTCGGCGAGCTCCACCACCCGCCCGCCGACGTCGCGGTTGGAGGCGCGGATGGCCTGCGTGACTGCATCGAGCGTGATGCCGTAGCCGGCCAGGCGCAGCGGATCGACGGTGACCTGGTACTCGCGCACGAAGCCGCCGATGCTGGCGACTTCGGACACGCCCTGCGCCTTGGTGAGCTGGTAGCGCACGTACCAGTCCTGCAGGCTGCGGGTGTCGGCCAGGCTCATGTCCTTGCCGAGCACCGCGTACTGGTAGACCCAGCCCACGCCGGTCGCATCCGGCCCGATCTGCGGCGCGACGCCCTGCGGCAGGCGGCCGGCAGCCGAGCTCAGATATTCGAGCACGCGCGAGCGTGCCCAGTAGATGTCGGTGCCGTC
>DMCZ01000266.1:2315-4918 GCA_003446655.1 Thauera sp.
GGCGCCTGGCCCGGGTAGTCGGTGTAGACGATCACCTGCACGTCCGAGAGGTCGGGCAGCGCGTCGAGCGGGGTGTGCTTGACCGCGTAGAGACCGCCGCCGATCAGGAACAGCGTGGCCAGCAGCACCAGGAAGACATTGCGCGCCGACCAGTCGATCACGCGGTCGAGGACGCCGGCGGAGGCGGCCGGAGGGCTGAGCGGAGCCTGCATCTCAATGCCCCCGGTGGGCGTCGCCGGCATCGGCGGCGGCGCCTGGCAGCGGCTCGATGCCGGTGACCATGTACTCGCCCGGTTCGCCGGCCTCGAACACGAAGCGCACCGGCGTGCCCGGGGCGATGTCCTTCACCAGCCCGGGATCGGCGATCAGGAAGTCCATGGTCATCGCCGGCCATTGCAGCGCCGGAATCTCGCCATGGGTCAGGGTCAGACTGCCGGCCGCGGCATCGACCGCCTCGAGCGTGCCCTCGGCCTCGTAGCGGGTCGCGCCGGCAGCGCCCGGGCCGCCGGCATCCGGTTCGGCATCGACCAGATTCGACAGCGCCGCCTTGAGCTGGCTCTCCGAGTCGATCAGGAAGTTGGCGGACACCACCACGCGATCACCCGGCGCCACGCCCTCGACCACCTCCACCACGTCGCGGCCGCGCGCGCCGAGCTTCACCGGCTGCGGCTTGAAGCGTCCCTCGTCGAGCGCGAGCAGCACCACCCTCCGCTCGCCGTCGTCGATGATCGCCGAGCTCGGCACCACCGTCTTCGGACTGCCGTCGCCCGCCGGCAGCGCGACCTGGGCGAACATGCCCGGGCGCAGCAGGCCCTCTGGGTTGTCCAGCTCCAGCCGCACGCGCGTGCTGCGCGTGGCTGCATCCAGCGTCGGATACAGGTAGTCGACGCGCGCCTCGAAGCTGCGTCCCGGCCAGGCGTCGAGGCTGACCTGCGCCACCTGGCCGACCTGCACCCGGGCGAGGTCCTGCTCGTAGACGTCGGCGATGATCCACACCCTGGACAGGTCGGCGATGCGGAACAGCGCCTCGCCGGGCATGAAGCGCCCGCCCTCGATCGCCATCTTCTCCAGCACCACGCCGCTTACCGGCGCATGGAAGACCTGGCGCGGCCCGGCCTGGCCGCCGACCTGCAGGTTGCGCAGGCGCGCGCGCGTCGCCTCGGCCAGGCGGCGGGCGGATTCGCTCGCCACCGGGTCGTGGCCGGCGCTCGCATGCGCCAGGCGCTCGGCGATGCGCAGCTCCTCGCCGGCGGACTGCAGCTCGGGGCTGTAGGTCGTGAATAGCGGCTGGCCCTTCTTCACCGCGTCGCCCACGGCATTGACGTGCAGGCGCTCGATCCAGCCCTCGAAGCGCGGCGCCACCACCACCTGCCTGCGCTCGTCGAGCTCGATCCGCCCACTGGCACGCACCGCCGCATCCACCGCACGGAGCTCGGCCACGGCGGTCTTCACGCCCAGCGTCTGAATGCGCGCCGGGCTCACCACCACCGCGCCGCTGTCGTCGGGGCGGTCGTCGGCATAGACGGGGATATAGTCCATGCCCATCGAGTCCTTCTTCGGCACCGGCGAGGTGTCCGGCAGCCCCATCGGGTTGCGGTAGTAGAGGATCTTGCGTTCGCCGCCAGCGGGGCCACCTCCTGCACCACCACTCGCGTCCGCCGCCTGTGCAGCCGGCGCAACGGCAGCGACCGCGCCGCCCGCCACGGCGGACGCCGCCCCATGCTGCACGCGCGCGAACCAGTAGCCCCCGCCTGCCGCAATCGCCACCGCGACCGCGACCATCGTCATCCGCAGCGCAACGCTCACTTGTATTCCCCTGTCAATTTCCTGATTTCGGTCAGCGCCAGCCGGGTGTCGAGCTCGGTCTGGAGCTGGCGCATGCGGATGTCGATGAGCTGGCGCTCGGCCTCGATGACGCTGTCGAAGTCCACCGTGCCGCTGGCGAGCGCCGCGCGGCTGGCGTCGCGCGTGGCCTGCGCCTGCGGCAGCAGCGTGTGCGCGAGTAGGCGCAGCGTCTCGCGGCCCTGGGCGTACATCGACCAGGCACTACCGAGCTCGCCGGAGGCGCGCGCGCGGGCGTCCTCACGCCGGGCCTCGGCCGCCAGCAGCATGTATTCCGCTTCGCGCTCCTTCGCGCGGCGGCTGGCCTGCTGCAGCGGGATCATCACCTCGAACATCACATCCCAGGACGACTTGCCTTCATCAGGGCGGTTGTTGGTGACGCCGACCGCGAAGTCCGGCAGGCGGTCCTGGTAGGTGCGCTCGCGCTCGGCGCGAGCGACGTCGATGCCATTGGCGGCGACCTGGACCTCCGGGTTGGCGTGGGCCGCGGCCTCGAACAGGGCACCCGGCGCCAGCCCGTCGGGCAAGGGCGGCGGATCGGCGGGCGCGGCGAGCGGCGCAGCGGGCGCGCGGCCGAGCAGGCCGTTGAGACCGGCGGCCAGCCCGGCGCGCCGCTGCTCGACCTCGACCAGCGCCAGGCGCTGGGCGGTGATCTCGCGCTGCATGCGCAGCACCGCCTGCTGCGGCAGCAGGCCGAGCTCGTAGCGCGCGAGACTGAGCTCCTCCAGCCCCTGCAGCAGGCTCAGCGCATCGCGGTTGAG
>DMCZ01000011.1:0-7034 GCA_003446655.1 Thauera sp.
CTTGGTGGTGTCAAAGTCGGGGCTGAACGGCGAGATCAAGCGCCGCACCGACGTCGTGGGCATCTTCCCGAACGAGGCCTCGATCTACCGTCTGGTAGGGGCCTTGCTGCTCGAGCAGAACGACGAGTGGGCACTGCAGCGCCGTTACATGACGCTGGAAACGCTCGCCGAAGTTGGTGACAATTCCAACGTCAGTCTGCCTGCGGTCGCAGCCTGACATGTGCTCCTACTGAACCGGAGACGATGACCCGCCGACCGCTTCTGCTGACGCTTCTTACACCACGCCCCGGGACACGATCACTTCGACGCGTCCGAAGACCTTTGGCTAAATCTGCAGCGGCGCTGCGACGTCTTCCGTGCTCGCGACGCGCTTGGCGCTTCGCTGGAAGCGATCGTGCCGATGCAGGAGGCGGTGTAAGGCAAGTAGGCTACGATTCAGAAACGAACGCAGTCGGTAACAGCACAGGAAAGCCAATGCACCGATCGATAAAGGAACTCGGCATCGACCGCCTCAGCGTTGCAGACAGGATCGCGCTTGCGCAGGAGATCTGGGACTCTGTAGCGGAGTCGCTTGAGCAAACACCACCAGGCGACGCAGCAGTTGCCGAGCTTGAGTGTCGCCGCGCAGAGGATGACCTCGAGCCGGAAACCGCAATCGACTGGCAGGAGATCCGATCGGCTGCGCGCGGCAGGTGAGCGGCCGACTGAATGCGGCGGATCCTGTTTCGGCCGAAAGCGCCGAGGTGCTTGCCTCCGCCAAGGCACTGGAGATCAATGTATCGGCCGTGGCCGAAGCCCGTCGCAAGCAGTGGCTGAATGACAATGCAGACAGCTTGAGCACGGCATTCCCCCTCACGACACGATCGGACGCGTGTTCGGGATGATCGCGCCCGACGAATTCGAGTCGGCGTTCCGGCAATGGGTGGGCATGGTCGTGCCGGCACTGGCGGGCGACACGGTCGTGGCGATCGACGCGATGGGCACCCAGACGAAGATCGCGCGCGCATTACGTGCTGTGTGTGAAGGAGAACCATCCGAACCTGTACGACTCGATCCTGTTTGCCGACATCGATCCGCGTGGCCCGCTGATGCCGAGTTCGACGCACGAGACCACGATCAAGGACCACGCTCGTATCGAAGTGCGTCGATGCCATGCCTACGCCGCAATCGAGCGTCTCTACAAGTCTGAGGACTGGCAGGATCTGGCCAGCTTCGCCGTCGTCGAGCGCCTCCGCACCGTGGGCGATCACACCAGCACCGAGCGCGTCTTCTACATCAGCAGCCTGCCCGCCGACGCCGAACGCATCGCGCCCGCCGTGCGCAGTCACTGGGAGATCGAGAACCGGCTCCATTGGTGTCTGGATGTGCAGTTCAACGAGGATCAGTCACGGGTGCGCAGCGGCTACGTCGCCAACAACCTGGCCATCGTCCGCCACATCGTGATGAACCTGCTGCGGCTCAACACGACGCGCAAGGCGAGCATCAAGTCCAAGCGGATGCTGGCTGCGACGATTGACGAGTTTCGCGCCGAACTGCTCGGGGTTATGACATGAAGGCGCAATTGCCCTGGTGGCGATGGTTGTGGTCGAAAACGACCTTTTGTGGCCCGACCCTGCACTGATTGTCATTCCGTTGCTACCCGACTATCCCTCCGTCAAGGGCTTGATTCTTCCCACCCGACTCATCGCGGCGGCACGACGAGCCAATGTGCGTTCTTGAACCCGCTCACAACTCGACATCCTCATACAACCCATCCAGCGCCAGCTCGACCCCGACGCTTTCCAGCCGGACGACGTCGCCCTCTCCCGCCGGGTGCAGCACCCACAGCCCTTCGCTGTTCTTGCGGAAAAGGTCGGCGTGCTTGCGGTCCTGCTCGATGAGCAGGTATTCCTGCAGGGTGTCGATCTGCTGGTAGAGCTCGAACTTGCGGCCGCGGTCGAAGGCGGCGGTGGAGTCGGAGAGGACCTCGATGATCAGGGCCGGATGCTGCTTGGCGAGGCTGGCCTCGGGCTGGCGGTCGCGCGCATCGCAGGTAACGAAGACATCGGGATAGAAGACGGCGTCTGCACGCTCTATGCGCAGCTTCATGCCGGAGACGAAGGCGCGGCAGGGCTTGCCGGACAGGGCGGCACGAAGCCCGGTGTAAGCGTTGCCCAGGATCGTGTAATGGGCATCCGTACCGCCGGACATGGCGAACACCTCGCCAGCGAGGTACTCGTGGCGTTCGGGCTGATCCTCTTCCCACGCCATGTAGGCGTCGACATCGAATTCGGGGGCAGTCTTGGGCAGGGCCATGGCGCGTACTCCTTGTGTCGGCCGAGCATAGCCGGTCGATAAAGCGGGCTCAAGCTGCGGGTCGGCCATTCCGGCCAGGCCTGGTTCCGCTTCCACGGCTCAGGCCGGCCCCTGCTCCTCCCCCATCGCCTGCAACCTCGCATACACCCCACCGCGCGCCACCAGCTCCGCATGCGTCCCCCGCTCCACGATCCGCCCCGCCTCCATCACCAGGATCTGATCCGCCTTCTCGATCGTCGATAGCCGATGCGCGATGACGATCGTCGTGCGCCCTGCCATCAGGCGCTCGATCGCGGCCTGGATGAGCCGTTCCGACTCGGTGTCCAGCGCCGAAGTCGCCTCGTCCAGGATCAGGATCGGCGCGTTCTTCAGCAGCGCGCGCGCGATCGCCAGGCGCTGGCGCTGGCCGCCGGAGAGCAGCACGCCGTTCTCGCCGATCTCGGTGTCGAAGCCCTGCGGCAGGCGGTCGATGAACTCGCGGGCGTTCGCCGCCTCGGCGGCGGCGACGATCTCTTCGCGGCTGGCGCCGGCGAGCTCGCCGTAGGCGATGTTCTCGGCCACCGTGCCGTTGAACAGCGTGACCTGCTGGGTCACCAGCGCGATGTGGTGACGCAGGTTGGCCAGCGTGTAGTCCTCGACCGCCACGCCATCGACCAGCAGCCGGCCCTCGTCGTGCTGGTAGAAGCGCGGGATGAGGTTGGCGAGCGTCGATTTGCCGCTGCCCGACTTGCCGACGAGCGCAATCATCTGGCCGGGCTCGGCCTTGAAGTCGATGCCCTGCAGCGCACGCCCTTCCGCGCCGGGATAGGCGAAACCAAGCCCCTGCGCCTCGACGCGGCCGGCGACGCGCTCGCGCGCGACCGTGCCGGTATCGGGCTCGGGCGCCTCGTCGAGCTGCTCGAAGATGCTGTCGGCCGCCGCGACGCCGCGCTGGATGCGCGCGCTGACCCCGCCCAGGAGCTGGATCGCGCGCGGCAGCAGGCCGGCGGCGGTGATGTAGGCGACCACGTCGCCGGCCGAGGCGTCGCCGCGCACCTTGAGCACCGTGAACAGCAGCAGGCCCATCGACGAATACACGATCAGGTGCATCAGCGCCGAGAAGGTCTCCTGCGTGCGCACCATCTTCAACTGGCGCTTGGTGTTGTCGGTGCTCGCCTTGACGAAGCGCGCGCGCTCGTAGCCCTCGCCGCCGAAGCTACGCACCACGCGGTAGCCCTGGATGGTCTCGGAGGCCACATGGGTGACCTCGCCCATCGAGGTCTGGATGTTCTTCGACAGGCGGCGGAACTTGCGGCTGGCGTTCGACACCAGCCAGGCGATCGCCGGCAGCACCACAAGCAGGGTCAGCGTGAGGCGCCAGTTCATCCACAGCAGATAGCTGAGCAGGGCGACGACGGTGAGGCCCTCGCGGAACAGGATCTTGACCGCGTCGGTGGCTGCGTCGGTCACCATCGACACGTTGTAGGTGAGCTTGGAGACCAGGTGGCCGGAGTTGTTGGCGTCGTAGAAGCGGTTGGGCAGCACCAGGAAGCTGCCGAAGAGCTGGGTGCGCAGGTCGTGGATGAGCCCGAGCGAGACGCGCGAGATGCCGTAGTTGCCGAGGAAGGTGCCGAGGCCCTCGATCAGCGCGATGACCACGATCATCAGCGGGATGGCGAAGATGAGGTCGAGCGCGTCCAGCCAGGGCAGGCCGGTCGCGATCGGCGCGTCGGGCGCGGCGAGGCCGTCGATGAAGTACTTGAGCACGCTCGCCAGCCCCGCCTTGCAGGCGCCGGCGATCGCGAAGCCGAGGATGCTGAGCGCGAAGTAGCCGAGGAAGGGCCGGGTGTAGCCGAGCAGGCGCAGATACACCTTCATGCTGCTGGCGGCAGGCTTCTCCGCGAGCGTCGGCGCGGTCATCAGTGCGCCTCGTCCCAGTTGTCGCCGGCGCCGACTTCGACCAGCAGCGGCACCTTCAACTCGGCAACGCCGCCCATCAGCTTCGGCAGCTGTTCGCGGATGGTGTCGAGCTCGGCCCTGGGCACTTCCAGCACCAGTTCGTCGTGCACCTGCAGCACCAGCTTCGACTCGAGGCCGGAGGACGCCAGCCAGGCGTCGGTGGCGATCATCGCCTTCTTGATCAGGTCGGCGGCCGTGCCCTGCATCGGCGCGTTGATCGCCGCGCGCTCGGCGGCCTGGCGGCGGCCGGCCTGGCTGGCGCGGATGTCGGGCAGGTAGAGGCGGCGGCCGAACACGGTCTCGACGAAGCCCTGCTCGCGTGCCTCGGCGCGGGTGCGGTCCATGTACTCGGCGACGCCGGGGTAGCGGGCGAAGTAGCGGTCGATCCAGCTCTGCGCGGCGGCGCGCTCGATGCCGAGGTTCTTGGCCAGGCCGTGCGCGCTCATGCCATAGATAAGGCCGAAGTTGATCACCTTGGCGTAGCGGCGCTGCTCGCTAGTGACCTCGGCCGGCGCCACGCCGAAGACCTCGCCGGCGGTGGCGCGGTGCACGTCCTCCCCGTGGGCGAAGGCCTCGAGCAGGCGGGCGTCGCCCGACAGGTGGGCCATGATGCGGAGCTCGATCTGCGAGTAGTCTGCGGAGACGATCAGGTGGTCGCGCGGGGCGATGAAGGCGGCGCGGATGCGGCGGCCCTCGGGCGTGCGGATCGGGATGTTCTGCAGATTGGGCTCGGAGCTCGACAGCCGGCCGGTGACCGCGGTGGCCTGCGAGAAACTGGTGTGCACCCGGCCAGTCTTCGGGTTGACCATGCGCGGCAGCTTGTCGGCGTAGGTGCTCTTCAACTTGGACAGGCTGCGGTGCTCGAGCAGCAGCTTCGGTAAGGGGTAGTCCTCGGCGAGTTTCTCCAGCACCTCCTCGTCGGTGGAGGGCTGGCCGGTGGCGGTCTTCTTGACCACCGGCAGGCCGAGCTTGCCGAACATGATCTCGCCGAGCTGCTTGGGCGAGCCGAGGTTGAAGGGCTGGCCGGCGAGGGTGTGCGCCTCGCCTTCGAGCGCGTGCAGGCGGCGGCCGAGCTCCTCGGAGTGCTGGCTGAGCAGGAAGGGGTCGATCAGCACGCCGGTGCGCTCCATGCGCTGCAGCACGCCGAGCACCGGCATCTCGATGTCGCGGTACAGGGCTTCGAGCTGCGGCACGGCCTCGAGCTGCGGCCACAGGTGCTGGTGCAGGAGCAGCGTGACGTCGGCGTCCTCGGCGGCGTATTCGGTGGCGCGCTCGATGGCGACCTCGTCGAAGCCGATCTGCTTGGCGCCCTTGCCGCAGACATCGGTGTATGTGATGGTCGTGAGGCCGAGGTGGCGCTTGGCGAGCGAGTCCATGTCGTGCGGGCGGTCGGACTCCAGCACGTAGGACTCGAGCAGGGTGTCGTGCGCGATCCCGCGCAGCGTGATGCCGTGGTTGGCGAGCACGTGGGCGTCGTACTTGAGGTTCTGGCCGAGCTTGGCGTGCTGCTCGGACTCCAGCCAGGGGCGGAGCTTGTCCAGCACCTGGGCGAGCGGCAACTGCACCGGCACATCCGTGCCGTGGTGCGCCAGTGGCAGGTAGGCGGCCTCGCCCGCCTGCACCGAGAACGACATCCCGACCAGCTTCGCCGCCATCGGGTCGAGGCTGGTGGTCTCGGTGTCGAAGGCGATGAGTTCGGCTGCGGAGATCTTCTCCAGCCAGTCGTCGAAGCTCGCCCAGTCAAGTAGGGTGACGTAACCGCTGCGGTGGGCGCCCGCGACGCCGCCATCGGCGGAAAGGCTCGCGGCTGGCGCCGCTCCTACATCGGTAATTGGGGTCTGTCCCCGATTTCCCTGGCCGTCGAAGCGGCGCGCCTCCGTCGCGGCTTTCGACGCGGCCACACTCGCCGCACCGCCATCGAGATCCTTCAGCCAGCCACGGAACTCGAAGCGCTCGTACAACGCCCGCAGCGCCGCCTTGTCGTCCTCGCGCGCCGGCAGCTCGTCCAGTCCCACCGGCAGCTCGACGTCGGTCGCCACCGTCACCAGCTTCTTGCCGAGCGGCAGGAAATCCAGATGCTTGCGCAGGTTCTCGCCCACCTTGCCGCCAACCTTGTCGGCGTTGGTGACCAGGTTGTCGAGGGTGCCGTACTCGGTCAGCCACTTCACCGCGGTCTTCGGCCCGCACTTCTCCACCCCGGGCACGTTATCCACCGTGTCGCCGACCAGCGCCAGGTAATCGACGATGCGCTCCGGCGGCACGCCGAACTTGGCCTCCACGCCGGCCTCGTCCAGCACTTCCTCGCTCATGGTATTGACCCACTTCACCCCAGGGCGAACGAGCTGGGTGAGATCCTTGTCGCCGGTCGAGATCACCACCTCCCAGCCACGCTCGAGCGCCTGGCGGGTGAGCGTGCCGATGACGTCGTCCGCCTCCACGCCCTCGACGGACAGCAGCGGCCAGCCCTCGGCCTGCACCGCCTCGTGCAGCGGTTCGATCTGCGCGCGCAGGTCGTCAGGCATGGGCGGGCGGTGGGATTTGTATTCGGGATACCAGTCGTCGCGGAAGGTCTTGCCCTTGGCGTCGAAGACGCAGGCGCGAAATTCTGCCTTGTAGTCGCTTTCCAGCCGCCTTAGCATCGACAGCACCCCCCGGATCGCACCCGTCGGCTCGCCCCGCGAATTACGCAGGTCGGGCAGCGCATGGAAGGCGCGATAGAGATAGCTGGAGCCGTCTACGAGCAGCAGGGTGGGCATCTTCTGGAACATCCTTGGGGCGACAAGGGGTCAGGTCTTGAATTT
>DMCZ01000011.1:7292-20077 GCA_003446655.1 Thauera sp.
GAGTAAATTCAAGACCTGACCCCCATAGAGAACAACATGACCGCGAAAGACAAACTCCCCCGCAGCGTGCCCGACAGCACCACGCCGCGCTACAACGCGCGCGAGTCCTGGCGGATCTTCGGGATTATGGCAGAGTTCGTGGAGGCGACCGAACGCCTGTCCGCGATCCGCCCGGCGGTGTCGATCTTCGGCAGCGCACGCACGCCGCCCGACCACATGTACTACATGCTCACCGAAAGGATCGCCCGCCTGCTGTCGGATTCGGGCTTCGCGGTCATTTCCGGCGGCGGTCCGGGGATCATGGAGGCGGCCAACAAGGGCGCCTTCTTCGGCAAGAGCCCCTCGGTGGGGCTCAACATCCAGCTGCCACTGGAGCAGGCGGCCAACCCCTACCAGGACATCTCGCAGACCTTCCAGCACTTCTTCGCGCGCAAGTTCATGTTCGTGAAGTTCGCCACCGCCTACGTGGTGATGCCGGGCGGTTTCGGCACGCTCGACGAGCTGCTCGAGGCGATGACGCTGGTGCAGACCAAGAAGAGCCGCAGGATCCCGATCATCCTGGTGCACCGCCCGTTCTGGCAGGGCCTGCTCGACTGGCTGCGCGACCGCCTGGTCGCCGAAGGCATGGTCAGCCGCGAGGACCTCGACCTGGTGCAGGTCATCGACAAGCCGGAAGAGGTGGTCGAGGCAATCTTCAAGCACTACGAGCGCCGCGGCTTCCAGCCCCTGCCCGCTGAGCGCGAGATGATGCTGAACCTGTGAAGCCCCCGGGGGCGTGCGCCGGCATTACGGGCTAGAATTACGGCATCTTCAGGAGACCACCATGCGCCGCCCCCTCATCGCCCTGTTGCTGGCCGTTGCCGCGCCGGCCTTCGCCCAGCAGCCCGCCGGCCTCGAGCCGATTCCCGAGCCGCCACCGATCCCGGCGGAGAATGGCGCGACCGAGGAACCCGAGGTCACCATCGTCAAGCGCGGTGAGGACACCGTCACCGAATACCGCATCCGCGGCCAGCTCTACATGGTCAAGGTGACGCCGCCGCATGGCGTGCCCTACTACCTGATCGACAAGGAAGGCAACGGCCGGATGGTCCGCGACGACGCCGCACCCAACCTCGCCGTGCCGATGTGGGTGATCAAGTCCTGGTGAGCACGACCGTCGCAGCTCGGGGAAACAGGGAACAGATCCCGACTGCCCCCGGGGAATCACGGGCTGCCTCCCGTTTCCCCGCTCCATCGTCCCCGGTTCGCCGCAGCTTTCCCCCGGTCTGCGCCAGGGATGCGCGCGTACTCGTCCTCGGCAGCATGCCGGGCGCGGCCTCGCTTGCCGCAGCGCAGTACTACGCCCACCCGCGCAATGCCTTCTGGCCGATCATGGGCGCGCTCTTCGGCGCCGGCCCCGAGCTGCCCTACCCCGAACGCCTGCAGCGCCTGAAGGACGCCGGCGTGGCGCTGTGGGACGTGATCGCTGGCTGCGAGCGCCGGGGGAGCCTCGACAGTGCGATCACGCCCGCGAGCATCGAAGCCAACGATTTCGCCGGTCTGTTCCGCGACTGCCCGCACATCGGCCACGTCTTCTTCAACGGCACCGCCGCCGAAACCGTCTTCCGCCGCCATGTACGTGGCCGGATCGCCCTGCCGGCGCTGCACTTCACGCGCCTGCCCTCGACCAGCCCGGCGCATGCCGCGCGCAGTTTCGAGGCCAAGCTCGCCGCCTGGCAGGCGGTGCGCGCCGCCTGATCCGCTTCAACCGCCCCACCCGGAGCCCGCATGTCCGTCTTCACCCCCGTCCCCGAATCCGTGCTCGCCGAATGGCTCAAGGACTACGCCGTCGGCCGCCTGGTCGAGCTCAAGGGCATCTCTGCAGGGGTGCAGAACAGCAACTTCTTCGTCACGACCACGCTCGGACGCTACGTGCTGACGCTCTTCGAAGGCATGTCGCGCGCCGAACTGCCCTACTACCTGCACCTGATGGCGCACCTTGCACGCCATGGCCTGCCGGTGCCCGGCCCGATCGCCAACCGCGACAATGAATACCTCGGCACCCTGCAGGAGCGCCCGGCCGCGCTGGTGGTGCGCCTGTCCGGCAGCTCGGAGATGAACCCCGGTGTCCGCCATTGCGAGCGCGTCGGCGCCATGCTTGCCGGCCTGCACCTCGCCGGCCAGTCTTACGGGCGCCGCCAGGACAACCCGCGCGGCGCCGCGTGGCGCACCGCCACGGCGGAGATCGTGCGTCCCTTCCTGCCCGCAGGCGATCAGGCCTTGCTCGATGCCGAGATCGCCAGCCAGGCGACGATCGACCTGGCCGCCCTGCCCTGCGGCGCGATCCACGCCGACCTGTTCCGCGACAACGTGCTGTGGGACACCGACACCGACGGCAGCGTGCGCATCGGCGGCGTCATCGATTTCTACTTCGCCGGCTTCGATGCGCTGCTGTTCGACGTCGCCGTCACGGTCAATGACTGGTGTTCGACACCCGATGGCGGACTGGACGACGCCCGCGTCGCGGCCCTGCTCGAGGCCTATCAGGCCGAACGCGCCTTCACCGACGCCGAGCGTGCGGCCTGGCCGGCCATGCTGCGTGCCGCCGCGCTGCGCTTCTGGCTGTCGCGCGCAGCCGACTTCCACCTGCCGCGCACCGGCGAGATGGTGCTGGTCAAGGACCCCGACGAGTACCGCGACATCCTGCGCCTGCGCAGCGCCGGCGTGCCGCCGCTGCCCCGCTGACAGCCGCCCACGACGCGCGCCAAGCCTCGGAACGGTCCCGCAATGAATCAGAACTCACCACGCCCGCCCCACCCGCCGCCGCCAGCTCCCGGCGACGTCGCCCCCGCCCACGCCCTCAACTGGCTGGCCGAAGGCTGGCGGCTGTTCATGAAGGCGCCCGGCCTCTGGATCATCCAGGCGCTGCTCTTCTTCATCATCATCGCCGCGCTCGGCATGCTGCCCTTCCTCGGCTGGGCGGCAGCGCCGGGCGCGCTGCCCGTGCTGGTGGCCGGCATGCTGTCGGGCGCGCAGGCGCTGGACCGCGGCGAGCCATTGCGCATCGACGCGCTCTTCGACGGCATCCGCCGCCACGCCGGCAACCTGCTGCTGGTCGGCGCCTTCCACCTGCTCGGCCTGCTGCTGGCGGCAATGGCCGCGGCAGCGGTCGGCGGCAGCGCTGCGCTCACAGGCATGGCTGTGGGCGCGCTGGCTGGAGCCGGCGTGGCAGCGGGCGGCATGATGCTCGGGGTGCTGGTGTTCACCGTGCTGTGGGCGCTGGTGATGATGGCGATGTGGTTCGCCCCGGCCCTGGTGATGCTGCACGAGGTCGCGCCGCTCGACGCGATGAGGCTGTCGGTGCGCGCTTGCGTGCACAACCTGCTCGCCTTCATCGTGCTCGCCGCGCTGCTTTATGTGGGCGTGTGGGTCGCAATGCTCCCCGCCGGGCTGGGCATGCTGGTGCTGATCCCGGTCACCGCCGGCGCGCTCTATGCAGCGTGGAAGGAAACCTTCGCGCAGGCACCCGCGCTTCCCGGACCGGAGCCGACCCCACCCGCGGGAACCACGCCGGCGGCACCTGAGCCCCCTGCACCGCCGTCCGCCCCCGGACCCGATGCACCGCCTGGTGACACCCCCCGCCCCTGAACCCGACCCTCCCCCGATACCTTCGAAGACCCATCTCTCCATGCAAGCACAACAACTCCCGATGCAGCGCGGCTGGGCCTGGCTGCGCGAGGGCCTTCAGCTGTGGCGCCGCAACCCGGCGCTGATCACCTTCGCCACCTTCGGCTACCTGCTGTCCATCGTCGTGATCAGCATCGTGCCGCTCCTCGGCCAGCTCGTCGCCTCGCTCGTGATGCCTGCGCTGTCGGTGGGCGTACTCAACGCCTGCCGCGCCACCGACGCCGGCCGCAAGGTCGGCCCGGACGTGCTGTTCTCGGGCTTCAAGACCAATCTGCCCGCCCTGGTCGCGATCGGCGGCCTCTACCTGGCGGCCACGCTGATCGTGCTGCTGCTCGTCTCCCTGGTCGACGACGGCAGCCTGGCGGCGGTGATGCGCGGCGAGGACATCGAGGCGCAGATGAGCGGCGACACCTCGATCGGCTTCACGCTGCTGGTCGGGCTGGCGCTGTCCACCCCGGTGATGATGGCCTACTGGTTCGCACCGGCGCTGGCCGCGTGGTGGAAGGTCCCGGCGCCGAAGGCGATGTTCTTCAGCTTCTATGCCTGCTTGCGCAACTGGCGCCCGTTCGTCGCCTACGCCATCGGCCTGGCGATCTTCGGCGCCATCCTGCCCGGCATCCTGATCGGCGTGCTCGGCCTGCTGTCGCCCACGCTCGGCAGCCTGGCCTCGCTGCCCATCCCGCTGATCATCCTGCCGGTGATCTTCACCACCTTCTACACCGCGACGCGCGACGTCTTCGGCCTGCCCGACGGCCAGGCGCCGCGCACGCTCGACGCCCCGGCTGACGAGCACAATGGCGGCTGAGCCCATGCCGTCCGCACAACCCATGCAGGCCCTCCATGGCCTGCCGCTCGGCTTGCTCGGCGGCACCTTCGACCCGATCCACCTCGGCCACCTGCGCCTGGCCGAGGAGGCACGCGAGGCACTCGGGCTCGGCGGCCTGCGCCTGATCCCCGCCGGCCGGCCGCCCCACCGGGGCGAACCGGGCAGCACCGCCGAGGACCGCCTGGCGATGGCGCACCTCGCCGTCGCCGGCAACCCCGCGCTGCAGGTGGACGACGGCGAGGTGCGTGCGCAACAGAAGAGCTACACCGTGCTTACCCTGGAGCGCCTGCGCGCCGAGGTGGGGCCGCAGCGCCCGCTGGTGCTGATCCTCGGCGCCGACGCCTTCGAGGGCCTGCCGACCTGGCACCGCTGGATCGAGCTCTTCGGGCTCGCCCACATTGCCGTCGCCAACCGCCCCGGCTACGCCCCCCACGGCCGGCGCTGGCCGGCCACGCTGTCCCCCGAACTCGACGCCGCCTGCCGCAACCGACACACAGCCAACGCCGCCGATCTGCGCGCCGCGCCTGCCGGCCGCGTCATGCCCTTCGACATGACGCCGCTGGCGATCTCCGCCTCGCTGATCCGCGACCTGGTGCGTAACGGCCACAGCGCCCGCTATTTGCTGCCCGATTCCGTTCTCGACTATATTGCCGCGCACCATCTGTACCGGAAATAGAACGGCGACCGCGGACTGCCCCCGTTTGTGTCGCCCCCGCTACCTTCCTCCGGCCCAGCCGTTTTCCCGCGAGACCCGCTTCCACAGCGACGCCCCCGCCACCCCCAAGGACCCGAATGGACACCCCCTCCCTCGAAAAGATCGTCGTCGCCGCGCTCGAAGACATCAAGGCACGCGACATCGAAGTCATCGACACCTCGAAGCTCACCCCGCTGTTCGACCGCATCGTCATCGCCAGCGCCGAGTCCGGCCGGCAGACGCGCGCGCTGGCGCAGAATGTCCACGACAAGGTCAAGGAGGCAGGCGGCGAGATCATCGGCACCGAAGGCGAGGAGACCGGCGAGTGGGTGCTGGTCGACCTCGGCAACATCGTCGTCCATGTGATGCAGCCCGCGGTGCGCGCGCACTACAAGCTCGAAGAGCTGTGGAGCACCCCGCCGGCGAGCCGCCGCAGCGCCGCGCACTGAGCGCCGCGCGCCAAGCCATCCAGCCGCCCTCGTGAAGCTCTTCGTCATCGCCGTCGGCCACCGCATGCCCGGCTGGGTCGCGGCGGGCTTCGACGAGTTCGCGCGCCGCATGCCGCGCGAGCTGCCGCTGCAGCTCATCGAGGTCAAGGCCGAGCCGCGCACCAGCGGCAAGACGGTGGAGGCGATGATGAGCGCTGAAGCGGCCCGCATCGAAGCTGCGCTGCCGCCGCGCTGCCGCCGCGTGATCCTCGACGAGCACGGGGCCGACCTCACCACCGTAGCGCTCGCGCGCCGGCTCGAGGCCTGGCAGGGTGAAGGCGAGGACGTGGCGCTGATCATCGGCGGCCCGGACGGCCTGGCGCCCGCACTCAAGGCTTCGGCACGCGAGGCGATCCGCCTGTCCAGCCTCACCCTGCCCCACGCCCTGGTGCGCCCGCTGCTGGCCGAGGCGCTGTATCGCGCGTGGACGGTGCTGAAGAACCACCCCTACCACCGCGAGTGAGCGGATCGCCGCCCGGCGCGCGGGCAGCGGCCCTCCGTCCCGACCGCGGCGACCCCGGGTAAAACCCATTAGAATTCGGGGCAATCCATCGCACCGTGCGCCTGCACGCATGGATGCGCCTGTGCCCCGCCTTGTCGACCTCCGCCCATGAACCCCGCGCCCCGCATCTATCTCGCCTCCAAGAGCCCCCGCCGCCGCGACCTGCTGCGCCAGATCGGCGTCCAGTTCGACGTGCTCACCTTCCGCTCCGGCGAACGCGGCGAGGATGCCGACGTCGACGAGACACCGGTCGCAGGCGAGGCGGTCGAGCGCTACGTCGAGCGCCTCGCGCTCGCCAAGGCGCAGGCCGGCGTCCGCCGCGTGCGCTGGCGCAAGATGCTCGCGCACCCGGTGCTGGCGGCCGACACCACGCTCGAGCTCGACGGCGAGATCATCGGCAAGCCGCGTGACGCTGCCGATGCCCACGCCATCCTCGCCCGCCTGTCGGGCCGGCAGCACCGGGTGCTCACGGCGATCGCGATGAGCGACGGCGAGCGCACGCGCAGCCGGCTGTCGGTGAGCGAGGTGCGCTTCCGCACGCTGTCCGAGCACGACATCCGCCGCTACGTCGCCACCGGCGAGCCGATGGACAAGGCCGGCGCCTATGGCATCCAGGGCCACGCGGCGATCTTCATCGAGGAGATCCGCGGCAGCTACTCCGGGATCATGGGCCTGCCGCTGTTCGACACGGCCGCGCTGCTCGAAGTCTTCGGTTATCCGCTATGAGCGCGCGCCGGCCATGAGCATCGAGTTCCTCATCAACTTCACACCGCAGGAAACCCGCGTCGCGCTGGTCGAGCAGGGCGTAGTGCAGGAGCTTCACGTCGAGCGCACCGCCAGCCGCGGCATCGTCGGCAACATCTACCTCGGCAAGGTGGTGCGCGTGCTGCCCGGCATGCAGTCGGCCTTCGTCGACATCGGGCTGGAACGCACCGCCTTCCTGCACGTGGCCGACATCTGGAGCGAGCGCCAGAACGGCGAATCGGCGCGCCCGATCGAGCGCATCCTGTCCGAGGGCCAGAGCCTGATGGTGCAGGTGTTGAAGGACCCGATCGGCACCAAGGGCGCGCGCCTGTCGACCCAGATCAGCCTCGCCGGCCGCCTGCTCGTCTACCTGCCCCAGGAAAAGCACATCGGCATCTCCCAGCGCATCGAGGACGAGGCCGAGCGCGAGGCGCTGCGCAGCCGGCTCACCGCGCTGGTGCCGGAGGACGAGCCGGGCGGCTTCATCGTGCGCACCATGGCCGAATCGGCCTCGGACGCAGAGCTCGCCGCCGACATCGCCTACCTGCGCAAGCTGTGGGGCGAGATCTCCGGCTCGACCGTGGGATTGTTTCCGCCCAAGGTACTGCACGAGGACCTCGGCCTGGGCCAGCGCACGCTGCGCGACCTGGTCACCGACGAGACCTCTCGCATCCGCGTCGACTCGCGGGAGAACTTCCAGAAGCTCACCGCCTTCGCCGCCGAATACACACCCAAGGTGCTGCCGCTGCTCGAGCACTACAGCGGGGAACGCCCGCTCTTCGAGCTCTACAACGTCGAGGAAGAGATCCAGAAGGCCCTCGCGCGCCGGGTGGATCTGAAGTCCGGCGGCTACCTGATCATCGACCAGACCGAGGCGATGACTACCGTCGACGTCAACACCGGCGGCTTCGTCGGCGCGCGCAACTTCGACGACACCATCTTCAAGACCAACCTCGAGGCCAGCCAGGCCATCGCCCGCCAGCTGCGCCTGCGCAACCTCGGCGGCATCGTCATCATCGACTTCATCGACATGGAGAACGTCGAGCATCGCGAGATGGTGCTCGAGGAGTTCCGCAAGGCCTTGTCGCGCGACCACACCAAGATGACGATCAACGGCTTCACCGCGCTCGGCCTGGTCGAGATGACGCGCAAGCGCACGCGCGAATCGCTCGCCCACCTGCTGTGCGAGCCCTGCCCCACCTGCAGCGGTCGCGGCGAGGTCAAGACCGCCCGCACCGTGTGCTACGAGATCCTGCGCGAGCTGATGCGCGAGGCGCGCCAGTTCAACGCCAAGGAATTCCGCGTGCTCGCCGCCCCCAACGTCATCGACCTCTTCCTCGACGAGGAGAGCCAGTCGCTGGCGATGCTGTCGGACTTCATCGGCAAGAAGATCTCCCTGCACGCCGAGGGCAGCTACACGCAGGAACAGTTCGACATCGTGCTGCTGTGAGCGCGGCGGCGATGCGCGGGTCGTGGTTCGCGCTGGCCGCGGTCGCCTGCCTGATGGCGGCGGCGACGGCCTTCGGGCGCCAGCCGGTGCAGGCGCTCGCGCTGGCGGCGCCCTCGTACCTGCTGCTCGCCGCCAACCTGTTCGTGATCGCTCGCTTCGCCGGCGATCGGGCAGACCCTTCCGTGCTGGGCCTGGATCGCGAGGTCGCCAAATGGGGCTACCTGCTGATCGCGATCGTCGCCTACGCCTGGCTGGTGCTGATGGTCGCCAACGACTGGTTGCCGCAGAAGAGCGCAGCCGCGGCGCTGACGGTGGCGCTGTCCTTTCCCGCCGGGCGCGACCTGATCGAACACGCCGACGACCCGCTCAGCCTCGGCCCCGCCGTCCGGCGCAGCCTCGCCGCGGTGCTGATCCACGGCACGGTTCTGGCGGCCGCGCTCGCGTTTCTATGAGGGCGGTCGCCTACACCCCCAGGTAACGCGTCCACAGCTCGCGCCGGGCGCCCAGCTCGGCCGACGAGCCCTGCCAGCCGATGCGTCCGCGCTCGAGGATCAGATTGCGATCGGCCAGCGGCAGCAGCTTCTCCACGTACTTGTCCACGATCAGCGTGGTCTGCCCCTGCGCCTTGAGCAAGGCCAGGCAGCGCCAGATCTCGTCGCGGATCACCGGCGCGAGACCTTCGGTGGCCTCGTCGAGGATCAGCAGGCGAGGGTTCGTCGACAGCGCGCGCGCGATCGCCAGCATCTGCTGCTCACCGCCCGAGAGCTGGTTGCCCATGTGTCCGGCGCGCTCGGCCAGGCGGGGGAACAGCCCGTAGAGACGCTCGAGCGTCCAGGGCTCGGCGCTCCGGTTGCGCCTGGCAGCGAAGGCGATGAGGTGCTCGCGGACGGTGAGATTCGGGAAGCATTGCCGGCCCTCGGGCACCAGCGCCACGCCGAGCCGGGCGATGAGGTCGGCGCGCGCGCCGTGGATGGGCTGGCCGTCGAACCGGATCTCGCCGCCATGCGGCGTCAGACCGCCGACCACGGACTTGATCGTGGTGCTCTTGCCCATGCCGTTGCGCCCGAGCAGCGCCACGACCTCGCCGGGCCGGATATCGAAATCCAGCCCGAACAGCACCTGGCTGGCCCCATAGCCCGCCTCCAGTCCGTGGCAACTCAGCAGCGGCAGCGCAGGGCTCATCGCACCGCCTCGCGCCTGCGCGTGAGCGGGGCCGGCGCCTCCGTACCGAGATACACCGACTGCACCTCGGGATGGCCCCTCACATGCGCGGCATCGCCCGATGTCAGCACCTTTCCATACACCAGCACCGAGATGCGGTCAGCGAGCTCGAACACCGCGTCCATGTCGTGCTCGATGAGCAGGATTGCCGTCTCGCTGGCGAGGCTGCGAATCAGCGCCACCATCTGCGCCGAGTCCTCGGGCCCCATGCCCGCCATCGGCTCGTCGAGCAGCAACAGCCTGGGCCGGGACGCGAGCGCGAGCGCCACATCGAGCCGCTTCTGCACCCCATGCGGCAAGGTGCCGGCGTTGCGGTCCAGCATCTCGGTCAGCCCCACCCGCTGCGCCAGCGCCTCGGCGCGCTGCTGCAGCGCGTGCTCGGCGTCGCGCCGCGCCAGGCAACGAAAGCTCGAACCGGACTGCGCCTGCACCGCCAGCATCAGGTTGTCGCGTACCGAGTCGTTGCGGAACACGCTGGTGATCTGGAAACAGCGCGCGAGACCGTGGCGGCTGCGCTGGTGAGGCGCAAGCGCGGTCAGGTCGACGCCATCGAGCACGACGCGCCCGGCATCCGCTGCCAGCAACCCGGAGATCAGGTTGACCAGCGTCGACTTGCCCGCGCCGTTCGGGCCGATCAGCGCGTGGATTTCGCCGCGCTCGACCGCGAGGTCGACGTGGTCGGTGGCAAGCAGGCCGCCGAAGCGCTTGACCAGGCCTTCGGCCCTGAAGAGGCTCATCGCGCCGCCTCCTTGCCGGCGCGGCGCTCGAACAGCGCCGAGACACCTTGCGGGGCATGGAACACCACCAGCAGCAGCAAGACACCGAGCGGCCAGTGCCAGTAGTCGGTGTGCATCTTCAGCGCTTCCTCGAGCGCCAGCCACAGCGCCACGCCAAGCGGCGCGCCCCAGCGCCGGCCAAGACCGCCGAGCATCACCATCACTAGCAGCAGCGCCGACTGCGTCCAGTGCATCAGTGACGGACTGACGAAGGCGTTGTGGCTGGCGAGCAGTCCGCCGGCCAGGCCCGCCACCGCACCGGCGGCGATGAAGCCGGCGAGCTTCAGGCGGAAGACCGGGTAGCCGAGCGCCACCATGCGCGTCTCGTTGTCGCGGATGCCACGCAGCGCGTGGCCGTAGCGCGAGTGCGCCACGCGGCTGAAGAGCGCAAAGATCAGCGCCGCGATCGCCAGCACCACCCAGTAGAAGACCTGGGCATGCGCGCCATCGAGCCATGCGCCCATCTCCAGGGGGGTGTAGAGGCCGTAGCCGTCGTCGCCGCCCCAGGTGCGCAGCGACACCGCGAGGTAGTAGAGCATCTGCGCGAAGGCGAGCGTGATCATGATGAAATACACCCCGCGCGTGCGCAGCGACACCGCCCCGATCGCGGCCGCCGCCAGCCCGGCGATCACGGCCGCGCTCCCCCAGGCCAGCCAGGCCGAGGAGACCCCCGCCTCGACCAGGGCCACTACGGTGTACGCGCCGACGCCGATGAAGCCGGCGTGCCCCAGCGCCGCCATGCCGCCGTAGCCGAGGATGAAGTTGAGGCTGGTCGCGGCGATGGCCACGATCAGCACCCGACGCACGAAGCCGACGTAGTACTCCAGCCCAAAGGCCGGCGCGACCAGCGGAAACGCCGCGAGCAGCGCCAGCACCAGCCAGGGCAGACGCCGCACGAGCCCGGGGAGATGGGCGCTGTGCCTGCCGGCGGGCTTGCGCACGGGGTCCTCCATCGGCCTCACCCGCGTGCGGGGAACAGCCCCGCGGGTTTGAGCGCCAGCACCGCCGCCATCAGCACGTACATCGAGATGCCCGCCAGCGCCGGGCCAAGGTCGGCCGCCACCGCAGGCGGCAGAACCGCGCGCAGCGCCGGCGGCAGGAAGGCGCGGCCGGCGGTGTCGACCATACCGACCAGCAGCGCGGCCACGAAGGCGCCGCGCACCGAGCCGATGCCGCCGATGACGATCACCACCAGCGCCGGGATCAGGATCGCCTCGCCCATGCCGATCTGCACCGAGCTGATCGGCGCCATCAGCGCCCCCGCCAGCGCCGCCAGCCCGGCGCCAAGCGCGAACACGAAGGCGAACACCGCACCGACACGCACGCCCATGAATTCGGCCATCTGACGATTGGACGCGCCGGCGCGCACCAGCATGCCGATGCGGGTGTTGTTGACCAGCAGATAGAGCCCGAACGCCACCGCCAGCCCGGCGCAGATCAAGAGCAGGCGGTAGGACGGATACGGCAGCCCGTCGAGCAGCTGGACTGGCCCGGCCAGCGCCGCCGGCGTGGACGCCAGCAGCGGCGCCACGCCCCAGATTGCCTTCACCACGTCATCGGCGATCAGGATGATGCCGAAGGTGGCCAGCACCTGGACGAGGTGATCGCGCCGGTACAGACGGCGCACCACCACGAGCTCGAGCACCGCCGCCACGGCCACCGTCACCGCCACCGCCAGGGCGACGCCAAGCGCAAACGAGGCGCTCGCCTCATGCACGCGCGCAGCGACGTAGGCCCCGGCCATGTACAGCGAGCCGTGGGCGAGATTCATGGTGTCCATGATGCCGAACACCAGGGTGAGGCCGGCAGCGATCAGGAACAGCATCAGACCGTAGCCCAGGCCGTTGAGCAGCTGCTCGAGGACGAAGATGGCATCCATGTGGAGTCGTCGGACCGTGGAGCGGACTCAGCCACGGCCTTGACGGGCAAGCCCGCGTCCGCTGGCATCCGTCCGCACCGGCCTGCGCCTTACATCTTGCACGCGCCGACGTAGGCGTCCTGATGCTGCTCCAGGGTCACCCCCACCAGCTTGTTGGTGATGCGGCCCTCGGCGTCCTTGCCCACTTCGCGCAGGTAGTAGTTCTGCACCGGGAAGTTGTTGGCGCCGTACTTGAACTCGCCGCGCACCGACTTGAAGCTCGGGTTCTTCAGCGCGTTCAGCACCGCCTCGCGGTCTTCGACCTTGCCGCCGACGTCGCGCACCGCGGCGTCCATCGCCATCACGGTGTCGTAGGCCATCGCCGCGTACACGGACGGGTAGCGGCCGGCGTACTTCTGGCGGAAGGCGGCGACGAACTCGGCGTTGGCCGGGTTCTGCAGGTCGTGCGTCCAGTGCGCGGTGTTGAGCACGCCGAGCATCGGCTCGCCCACCGCCTGGATCACGTCCTCGTCGGCCGAGAAGCCGGGCGCGATCAGCGG
>DMCZ01000001.1:0-3033 GCA_003446655.1 Thauera sp.
AGATGTGTATAAGAGACAGCGCACGCAGCGACCTGCGGCAGGTGCGTGACGCAAAGAACCTGGCGATCCCGCCCAAGACGGGCGAGCAATTTCCCGACGATCTCGGCAACACGTCCGCCGATGCCGACATCGACCTCGTCGAAGACCAGCGTCGGCACCGACGTGTCGCGGCTGGCCATGACCTGGATGGCCAGTCCGATTCGCGACAGTTCGCCACCCGACGCCACCTTCGCCAGACTACGCAGCGGCTGCCCCGGGTTGGCCGCAACGCGAAACTCGACCGCCTCCAAGCCGGTAGCTGCGGGGTCACACGGCTCGAGTGCAACCTCGAAGCGCCCGCCAGCCATCGCCAGCGTCTGCATGGCTTCGGTGATCTCCTGCGAGAGCCGGCGCGCGGCGGGTCCTCGTGCCGCCGAGAGCTGTACCGCCGCCGCCTCGAACGCCTTTGCCGCAGCCGCGGCCGCCACGGCGAGACGGGCAGGATCAGCCGTCGCCTCAAGCATCTCAAGACGCGCGCGCCACTGGCGTGCGAGTTCCGGGAGCCCCTCGGGCGCCACGCGATGCTTGCGCGCCATATCCATTACCGTCGCGATGCGCTGCTCCAGTTCGGCGAGCCGCTGCGGCTCGATGTCGAGCCGCTCGCGGTAGCGGCGCAACGCATACAGCGCCTCGTCGGCCTGTATGGCTGCGGCACCGATGAGCTCGCGCACATCCCCCAGGCCGGCGTCATAGTCCGCGAGCGCCGCTACGCGCGCATCGAGGTGGCGCAGGACGGCGCACACCGCCAGCTCGCCTTCGCCGAGCGCTGCCAGGGTCTCGTCGGCGCCCTCGATCAGGCTCGCTGCATGGGCCAGTCTGCTGTGCTCGGCGTTCAGTTCCTGCCAGGCCTCGGGGTCGAAGGCGAGCTGATCGAGTTCCTGCAACTGCCACGACAGCAGCTCGCGTTCGCGCGCCGAGCCTGCCGAGTCGACCTCGGCCTCGCGCTGCAGGCGAAGCAAGCGCTGCCACTCCCGATGGAGCCGGGCCACCTCGGCTGCCAGCGGCAAGGCGCCGGCCTGGACGTCGACCAGCATGCGCTGGGCGTCCGCGCGCAACAGGGCATGATGGGCATGCTGGCCATGGATGTCGGCCAGCCACTCTCCCGCCGTGCGCAGTTGCGCCAGCGTCACCGAACTGCCGTTTATCCATGCCCGGCTGCGCCCGCCGGCATCGATCGTGCGTCGAACGATCACGACTCCCTCCTCGGCGGGCAGCTCCTGCTCCGCAAGCCACCCGGCCAGCGCGCCATCTCCGGGCAGATCGAATTCCGCCGAGACCTCGGCCCGCTCGCGTCCGGTGCGCACCATGCCGGCCTCGCCGCGCCCGCCGAGGAGCAGCCCGAGGGCATCTAGCAGGATCGACTTGCCCGCACCGGTCTCTCCGGTCAGCACGCCGAATCCACCAGCGAATTCGAGCTCCAGGCGATCGACGATGACGAAGTCACGGATGTTGAGGCTGCGGAGCATGGCGAGGATGTTCGCGAGAGGTGGTTGAGCGGGGGACGATGAGGAGGAGAATCGGGCGCGATGCGCGAATGATGATGCGCAAGCCCCCGGATCGAGCGATCACACGCGCGGGGTGGCGCTCCAGTGCAGCTTTCGACGCAACATGGCGAAATAGCTGTAGCCCTGAGGATGCAGCAGGCGTAGCGAACGCGGCGAGCGCTTGAGCCGCACACAGTCACCTGCGCGCAGGTCAAAACGCGTCTGCCCGTCAAAATGCACGCGCGCATCCTGCGGCGGCAGCATGACGATGTCGATCATGCACGCATCGGGCAGCGTGATCGGTCGTGCCGTCAAGGCGTGCGGACACAAGGGAACGAGCGCGATTCCGCCCACGCTCGGATGCAGAATGGGGCCGTTAGCAGACAGCGCGTACGCGGTTGAGCCCGTCGGCGTCGAGACGATCATTCCGTCCGAGCGCTGCGTGTAGACGAACTCCTCGTCGATGAACAACTCGAACTCGATCATGCGTCCGAGATCACCCTTGTTCACCACCACGTCATTGAGGGCAAGCGTGTGAAACACCCGCTCACCCCCGCGCAGCACCTCGGCGTCGAGCATGAACCGGTCCTCTTCCGTGTAGGCGCCATCGAGCATCTCGCCGAGACGCACGCAGGCGTCGCTGCGTGCGATGTCGGTCAGGAAGCCAAGACGCCCGAGGTTCACACCGACCAGCGGCACACCATGCTCCACAAGCCTGCGCGCTGTGTGCAGCATGCTCCCGTCGCCACCGATCACGACGGCGAGGTCCGCCTCGGCTCCGATGTGTTCGTGGCTCGCCACCGGAAAGTCCTGCGCGCCGCCGATCGCACTGGCCGTGCCCTGCTCGATCAGGACCGACAGACCACGGTCACGCAGATAACGCGCAATGGTAAATACAGACTCTGCGACATCGGGGCTCTGGTATTTGCCGATGAGGGCAATCGTGCGGAATGTGGTGCTCATGGACGGCGATTAAACCACAATCATCCCGCGGCTTGTCATGCCCGCCGGCGGCTCGCGGGTGGCCAGCGCGGGCGCGCTTTCATACAATCCCGGCTATATTGCTGCCTGCCATGAATTCCCTCGACGCCCGCTCCCAGATCCTGCTCAAGACCTTGATCGAACGCTACATCGCGGACGGTCAGCCGGTCGGTTCGCGCGCCTTGTCGCGCTACTCCGGGCTCGAGCTGTCGCCGGCCACCGTGCGCAACGTGATGAGCGACCTCGAAGAGATGGGTTTCATTGCCAGCCCGCACACCTCGGCGGGCCGCATTCCCACCGCCCGCGGTTATCGCTTCTTTGTCGACTCGCTGTTGACCGTGCAGCCCCTGGAAAGCGCGCGCGTGCAGGCCCTCCAGGGCCAGCTCGTTCCGGACCAGCCGCAGCGCCTCATCAACTCGGCGTCCCACCTGCTGTCCGAGCTCACCCAGTTCGCCGGCGTCGTGGTCGCACCGCGCAAGGATGCGGTGCGCATCCGCCAGTTCGAGTTCATCAGCCTTGCCGAAAACCG
>DMCZ01000001.1:3312-3761 GCA_003446655.1 Thauera sp.
GCCACTTACCTCAACGAGCACTTCACCGGCCTGTCCTTCGACGAGATTCGCCGTCGCGTTACCGACGAGCTGCGCCAGCTTCGCAGCGACATGACGGAGTTGATGACGGCCACCGTCGATGCCGGCGCCCAGGCGGCCGAAGAGACCGCCACGCACTACGTAATATCGGGCGAGACCAATTTGCTCGACGTGGAGGACCTCTCTTCCAACATGACGCGGCTGCGCGAACTGTTCAAGCTCTTCGAGCAGCGTACCGGACTGATGCAGCTGCTCGATCTCTCCAATCGTGCGGAGGGGGTGCAGATCTTCATCGGCGGCGAGTCAGGGCTGGCGCCGCTTGATGGCTGCAGCGTCATCACCGCGCCCTACGAGGTCGACGGCCAGGTCGTCGGCTCGCTGGGGGTGATCGGTCCAACCCGCATGGCTTACGATCGCGTGATCCCGATCGT
>DMCZ01000001.1:4003-4966 GCA_003446655.1 Thauera sp.
CGCCGACCGCCCCACCCAGACAAGGAACCCGATGTCTCGTTACTGGACCGAACCGCCGTTCAAGCATGACAGCGCCTCTCGCACGGGCGTTCTTCTCGTTAACCTCGGCACGCCCGAGGCACCAACTGCCGCGGCACTGCGGCCTTACCTGAAACAGTTCCTGTCCGACCCGCGGGTCGTAGAGATCCCCCGGCTGGTCTGGTGGCCGATCCTCAACGGCATCATCCTCAATACCCGCCCTGCCGCATCAGCGAAGAAATATGCGAGCGTGTGGACCGACGAAGGCTCGCCGCTCAAGGTTCACACCCAACGCCAGGCCAAGCTGCTGGCCGGCTACCTTGCCAAGGCAGGACACGACGGACTCGACATCGACTATGCAATGCGCTACGGCGCGCCCTCGATCCCGGATGTCCTCGAGGCCATGCGCACCCGTGGCTGCACCCGGATACTCGTCCTGCCGCTCTACCCCCAGTATTCGGCAAGCACCTCGGCGACCGTCGTCGACGAAGTCGGTCGCTGCCTCGCGCACTGGCGCAACCAGCCGGAGATGCGCTTCGTGCGCAACTTCCACGACCACCCCGGCTACATCGCCGCCCTGGTGCGCAGCGTACGCGAACACTGGACGGCCAACGGTGAACCCGAGCGGCTGCTGCTGAGTTTCCATGGCGTGCCGAGGCGCTCGCTTGAGCTCGGCGACCCCTACCACTGCGAATGCCACAAGACTGGCCGCCTGGTCGCCGAAGAGCTGGGGATCGCGCGCGAGCGCGTACTGGTCACCTTCCAGTCGCGATTCGGCAAGGCGGAGTGGCTCAAGCCCTATACCCAGCCGACGCTTGAGTCACTCGCCCAACAGGGCATCAGGCGGGTCGATGTGATGTGCCCCGGCTTCGTCTCGGACTGCCTCTGT
Organism: Thauera sp.; assembly: GCA_003446655.1. Taxonomy (GTDB): domain Bacteria; phylum Pseudomonadota; class Gammaproteobacteria; order Burkholderiales; family Rhodocyclaceae; genus Thauera. Next base: position 4,911 of record DMCZ01000001.1, read on the forward strand.
CTCTTATACACATCTGACGCTGCCGACCAAGAGGATAAGGTAGATCTCGGGGGTCG
>DMCZ01000031.1:0-5133 GCA_003446655.1 Thauera sp.
GATATAATAACTCACCTCTTCGTCGACAGCGTCAGATGTGTAGAAGAGAAAGATGGGAGGCAGCGGATCCACGCCCAAGCCGCACCGGGCTGCTGGGTTGGCTTCGCAAGGGCTCTGCCGGGCTCAACCGTGATTCGTGACATTCTGCAGTGACAGTGCAGACATCCTGTGGATAATCGCGACCATCGAGATAATCTCCACCCGCCGGCGCCGCCCCGCCGGACTTTTCTGAACGCGGCAAGCACCTGCTCACGGTCAACGCTGCACGACGTCCTTCGATTCAGCCGGAGCCTTGCTTGCACTCCAACCAGATGACCGCGCGACATTCTGCCGTGCGAGGCCGCATCGGGCCCACGCTGGTCCACGCCTTGGTCGTGATCGTGCTGGTGGTCGGGCTGCTGGGCAGCTTTCTGGTATTTTCGTATCGATCGACCACCATTGCAGCCGAAGAGGCGGTGAGCAAGGAAGCGAGCCTGCTGGCAGCCAAGCTCGAAGGGACACTGCGCCGCATCGACATGAGCCTCACCACCTTGCGCGAGCACTATGTCGTAGCCGACCTCCACTCGCCCAGCGACACTGCGGAGGGCGGAGCAGACGACCTGAGAAGTCACATCCACCAGCTTTCCCGCAAGTTTCCCGAGATCCTTTCAATCCTCATCACCGATGCCGCGGGAAAGGTGCGCGCCAGCGGCTTCGCCGAGCCGCCCAAGTGGGACATTGCCGATCGTGAATACTTTCAACGGGCACGATCGACCCCGTCGGAAACGACCCTGTTCTCGCCCGCACTGCTCGCCAAGGACCCACCCGCCCCCGCGGTCGTCGGCTACCAGTCCATCCTCGACGCCGCAGGCGAGTTCGATGGAGTCGTCTCCATCGCCATCAACCTGTCGAGTTTCAAGTCCTTGCTGGCCGGGGCCACAACGGGCAGCAAGGGCATGGTGGCCGTACGCCGCAGTGACGACAGCCGTCTCGTCATGCGCTGGCCCGAGGCGCCGACCCGAATCAACCAGCCCGCCCCGCAGCTCGCGCCCTTCGTCAAGGTGCAAGCTGGAGCGCACGCGGGCGTAGTGCGCGGGCTCAGCACCAGCGACGACGTCGAGCGCATCTTCGGCTTCCAGACGCTGGACGACTACCCCTTCTTCGTGGTGGTCGGGCGCAGTGTGGATGAGCAGTTCGCGCTGTGGGAGAAAACGGCCCTGATGGCGGCGGTCATCGCCTTCGTCACCCTCGCGCTGCTACTGGCCGTTCAGCTCAGCCTGGCCAGAAGCCGCGCCCGCCTGGCGCAGAACGAACACCACTTCGACGCGCTGATCGACAGCCGCCACGAAGTGACCTGCGTCTAGCTCCCCGATACCACGCTCATGTCCTGCAACCTGCGCTATGCGGAACTGCTGGGCAAGGATGCGTCGGCCCTGCCCGGCAAGCGCTGGATAGACTTCATCCCGCAAGACAAGCAGGACGAGACGCGCGAGAGCCTGCACACGCTGCTGGCTGGCAGCGGCACTTTGACGAGCGAGCGCGAGATCAAGCGTCCTGACGGAAGCACGTGCTGGATTCGCTGGCTGGACCAGCCCATCCTCGACCGCGAGGGCAGATGCGTCGAAATCAGGTCGATCGGTCAGGACATCACCCTGGACAAGCAGAATGCCTTGCGCCTGCGCCAGCTTGCCCAGGCTGTTGAACAGAGCCCGAACTCCATCGTCATCACCAACACCGATGCCGTCATCGAGTACGCCAACGAAGCCTTCACGCGCACCACAGGCTACGCCTCGGAAGAGGTCATCGGAAAGAATCCGCGCGTCCTAAATGCAGGCAAGACACCGCGTGAAACCTATGAAGCCTTGTGGCAAGCCCTCACTCGCGGCGACGCATGGCGCGGCGAGTTCTGCAACACGCGCAAGGACGGCAGCACGTATGTTGAACTCGCCACCATCGCGCCGATCAAGCAGCCCGACGGCAGCATCACGCATTACGTTGCAGTCAAGGAAGACATCACGGAGCGCCGCGCTGCCGAGGAGCGCATCCAGCAGCTGGCCTATTACGACACGCTCACCGGGCTGCCGAACCGCAGTCTCATGCTGGACCGCCTCAGGCACTCCATCCTGTCCAGCGAGCGCAGCAGTGCCCACGGCATGCTGCTACTGCTCGACGTGGACCAGTTCAAGATGCTCAACGACACCCAGGGGCACGAGGCGGGCGACGCCCTGTTGCGGGAGGTAGCTCGGCGCCTGCAATCCTCGCTGCGTGCAGAGGACACCGTAGCGCGCCTGGGTGGCGACGACTTCGCCGTGGTCGTCGAGGCACTCGACGAGGGCCGCGAACTTGCCATCGCCCACGCCGAGAAGATTGCCGAGCAGCTGCACGGGAATTTCCTGCATCCGTTCGAACTCGGCTTGTCGAGCGGCCCATACCGGGGCACACCCAGCATCGGCGTCACCTTGTTCCAGGGGCGCGCGGCCTCGGCGACGGCCGTGCTGCAACAGGCTGAGGTGGCGCTCTACAAGGCCAAGGAAGATGGCCGCAACACGATTCGCTTTTACAGCGAGTCCATGCAATCGGTGGTCGACGCCCGCGCCGAAATGGAGCTCAAACTACGTACTGCGATTGCCGAGGGCGGTTTTCGCCTGTTCTATCAGCCCCAGCTGAACCGTGATGGAAAGATCGTTGGCGCCGAGGCCCTGATTCGCTGCTTCGACGCCGGGGGGGAGAATGATTCCCCCCGGCGACTTCATCCCCCTCGCTGAAGACACCGGGCTGATCGTGCCGATTGGCCAATGGGTGCTCGAGGCTGCGTGCGCGCAGTTGCAGGCATGGCAGCAGGACGACGCCACCCGCGAGTACTGCCTGTCCATCAACGTCAGTGCCCGCCAATTCCACCAGCCCGACTTCGTCGACAAGGTCCACTCCGCGATCAAGGCCCATCGAATCCCGGCAGGAAAACTGAAGATCGAGCTCACCGAAAGCGTCGTGCTCGACGACATGGCGACCACCGTGACGCGCATGGAGGAGATCAAGGCGCTCGGCGTCAGGTTTGCGCTCGACGACTTCGGCACCGGTTACTCCTCACTGTCCTACCTCAAGCAGCTGCCTTTCGATCAGCTCAAGATCGACCAGGCCTTCGTCCGCGACATGACGCGGGACGACAGAAGCGAAGCCATCGTGCGCGCGATCCTGGCGATGAGCCGCTCGCTCGAGCTCGAGGTGGTGGCCGAGGGCGTGGAAACGCAGAACCAGCACGAACTGCTGCTGACGCGTGGCTGCGAGATGTTCCAGGGCTACCTGTTCGGGAAGCCGGTACCGATCGAGGACTGGCGCTGAACCCGGCGCGCTGGGGCGCGCCAGCCTCGGAGTGCAGACGGTTGGCGCCCCCCTGACAGCCCGTCGCGCAGGGCACGAACCATGCGCATCCGGCCATCACTTTTCCTGATCCAGAAAATCCGCCAGAACTACGCGTAAACCCGTGATACGTCACGGATGGCACGACCAAGGACACCTAAGATTGGTCGCAACGCACGGCTGATTCCTTCAAGTTCCCCGTACCAACGCCGATAGCAGATACAAGCGCGCCCCATTGCGTGACACCCGTCACGCAATGCTGAAAACGCGCGCCAGGACTAGATCGCGATCAAGTGTGAAGCAATACAAAGCAGATTTAATCGGCAACCACTCAGCGACCCCAGCCCACCTCCAACGCAAGACCGCTCAACGATCGATACGCCATGAAAACCATCTTCCTCGTCGATGACTCCGCCACGATCCTCCTGTCCATCTCGGGCATCCTGAGCAAGGCCGGCTACGCCGTAGAAAAGGCGCCCAGCGCGCTCGACGCCATCAAGAAGTTCCAGGCCGGGGTGAAGGTGGACCTGCTCATCACCGACCTCAACATGCCGGGCATGAACGGGATCGACTTCATCAAGGAAGTGCGCAAGCTGCCGGCCTACCGCTTCATGCCCATCCTGTTCCTGACCACCGAATCGCAACAGTCGAAGAAGGCCGAAGCCAAGGCCGCCGGGGCATCGGGGTGGATCGTCAAGCCCGCCTCGGCCGACGAGCTGCTCAACACCATCAAACTGGTCATACGCTGATCATGAACTCCCGGACCTTCCTGCGCCGCTCGCTGTACATCCAGGTCTCGATCGCACTTGCGGTCGGCCTGACGGTGTACTTCCTCAACGACTGGTTCCACACAAGCTTCCTGAAGGCGCTGGGCATTCCGCAACCGCTGGGCGATGCGCTGGGCTCGATGCTCATCGTGGGGGCCGTCTCGCTCGCGATCCGGTTGGTCTCGCTCGCGTTCTTCCGCGACATGACCATGGGGCGGGACACGGAGATTCAGCAGCGCGGCCATGCCCGCGAGCAGGCGATCGCCACGTGCCGCGAGGTTGCGACCGAGTTGCGGGGTGTCCCGGCCTACAGCGGCGTGCTGCGCGGCCAGCTCGACAGCGTGGTGCAGCAGACCGAACAGGCGGCGTACGACATCACCAGCCGCCTGCAGACGATCGACTCCGTGGTGGGCGAGCTCAACAGTTTCGTGGCCCAGGTGTCGGACGAGTCAGCGGAGCTTGCGCACGACTCCGAGGCACGCATCGCCAACAATCAGCAACTGATCACGCGCATGCAGGAATACATCGATTTCCGCATTCAGCAGGCGCAAGAGGACGAAGCGCGCGTGAGCCAGGTGGTCAACGAGGCACGCTCGCTCGGCTCGCTCACCGGGCTGATCAAGGACATCGCCTCGCAGACCAACCTGCTCGCGCTCAACGCCGCGATCGAGGCCGCGCGCGCCGGCGAGAGCGGCCGCGGCTTCGCCGTGGTGGCCGACGAGGTGCGCAAGCTGTCGGCCGAGACCGAGAAGGCGGTGACGGCGATCAACCAGGGCATCCTGGGCGTGGCCGGCACGATCGAGTCGCAGCTCCACCAGCGCATCCAGCGCGCCGCCCCGGACGAGGAGCGCACCGCGCTGTCCCAGTTCGCCGACCAGCTCACCGAGCTCGGCGCGAGCTACGAGCAGATGCTGCGCAGCCAGGCCAGCACGATCGAGACCGTGCGCGGCAGCAGCGAGCAGCTCGCCGCGATGTTCATGGATGCGCTGGCGAGCGTGCAGTTCCAGGACGTCACCCGCCAGCAGATCGA
>DMCZ01000031.1:5387-7317 GCA_003446655.1 Thauera sp.
GCCGCTACGTGATGGACCAGCAGCGCCAGACGCACGCCACCGCAGTCGGCGGCGCGTCGGCCGCTGCGGCGAGCGCTTCCAGCAACAAGATCGAACTGTTCTGAGTCCCGCCATGGCGACCCGCAAGAAGAAAACCACCCCCCCGCTCGTGATCGCCGAAGACATGACGATCTACAACGCCGCAGCCCAGAAACAACGCCTGCTCGACGCGCTGCTGGCGACCGAGCGCCTCGAGATCGACCTGTCCGCGGTGAACGAGATCGACACCGCCGGCTTCCAGCTGCTGGTGCTGGTCAAGCGCGAAGCGCGCCGCCTCGACAAGGAAGCGCAGATCGTCGCGCACAGCGAGGCCGTGCGCGACCTGCTCGACTTCTACAACATGGCCGCCGCCTTCGGCGACCCCTTGCTGATCCCTGCCGCCAGGGCCTGACCCGGGATCCCCCCGACCATGGATGAAATCACCACCGTATTCGTCACCGAGAGCCGCGAGCAGCTCGCCGCGCTCGAGGCCGCCCTGCTCGAGCTGGAGAACCAGCCCGGCGACGACGACACCCTGAACGCCATCTTCCGCAGCGCGCACACCATCAAGGGTGGCGCGGGCGTCATCGAATGCGGCTACATCGTCGCCTTCACGCACGTGGTCGAGAACGTGCTCGACAAGCTGCGCAACGCCGAGATCAGCCTCGACTCGGACCTGATCGCGCTGCTGCTGGCCTGCTCCGACCATATCGGCCACCTGCTCGGCGTGCTCGAATCGGGCGCGCCCGGCCCGGCGGACGAGCTCGCCGCCGACGGCGAGGCCCTGCTCGGCCGCCTGCAGCGCGACTGGCTCTCCGGCGAAAAGACCGCCTCGTGCTCCGGCCCGCCGGCGGCCGTGCCGCCGCCGATCCACAGCAGCGGCGGCAGCGCGGTCGAGACCGACTGCTGGCACATCTCGCTGCGTTTCGGCGCCGACGTGCTCAGGAACGGCATGGACCCGCTCAGCTTCCTGCGCTACCTCGGCAGCATCGGCCGCATCGAGCGCCTCGAGACGCTGACCGACACCATGCCCGAGGCCGCGCAGATGGACCCGGAGTCCTGCTACCTCGGCTTCGAGATCAGCTTCTCGTCGAACGCCGACAAGGCGGCGATCGAGCGCGTGTTCGATTTCGTGCGCGACGAGTGCTCGCTGCAGATCCTGCCGCCGCACAGCCGCCTCGCGGACTACGTCGCGCTGATCAACAGCCTGCCCGAGGACAGCATGCGCCTGGGCGAGATCCTGGTGCGGGTCGGTGCGCTGACCCAAGCCGAACTCGACGAGGGCCTGGCGGCACAGCTCCGGCCTGCGGCGGACGAGACGACCGACATCCACGAGCCGGCGGCCGAAGCCTCGCCCCCGCCGATTGGCGAGATCCTGGTCGAGCACAAGGTGGTCCAGCCCGAGCTGGTCGAGGCCGCGGTCGCACGCCAGAAGCAGGTCACCGAGAAGAAGAGCGCAGAGGCGCGTCTGATCCGCATCCAGGCAGACAAGCTCGACCGCCTGATCGACCTGGTCGGCGAGCTGGTGATCGCCGGCGCCAGCGTCAGCCTGCTCGCCGGCAGGAGCGGCATGGGCGAGCTGGTCGAGGCGGCATCGCTGAGCGGCCGCCTGGTCGAAGGCATCCGCGATGCGGCCCTGCAGCTGCGCATGGTGCAGATCGGCGAGACCTTCAACCGCTTCAACCGCGTGGTGCGCGACACCTCGCGCGAGCTGGGCAAGGACATCGAGCTCGCGATCAGCGGCGGCGAGACCGAGCTCGACAAGTCCATGGTCGAGAAGATCGGCGACCCGCTGATGCACCTGGTGCGCAACGCCATGGACCACGGCCTCGAGCAGCCCGCCGTGCGGGAGGCCAACGGCAAGCCGGCGCGCGGCCGGCTCCAGCTCAACGCCTGTCTCTTATACACATCT
>DMCZ01000020.1 GCA_003446655.1 Thauera sp.
ATGCGCCAGGCGCTCGAGCGCCGCTACGGCAAGGTTGCCGCGGGCGAGGGCGTGTGCCCCGACCTGATCCTGATCGACGGCGGCAAGGGGCAGGTGAGCGCGGCGCGTGCGATCCTCGCCGAGGTCGGCCTGGAGTCCGTGGCGATGGTGGGCGTGGCGAAAGGGGAAGGCCGTAAGGCGGGCCTGGAGACGCTGATCTTCCCCGATGGTCGCGAGGGTCTCGCGCTCGGCGGCGAGTCGGCCGCCCTGCACCTGATCGTCGAGATCCGCGACGAGGCCCACCGCTTCGCGATCACTGGCCACCGCGCCAAGCGCGGCAAGGCGCGGGTGGGCTCGAAACTGGAGGACATCCCGGGCGTAGGCCCTTCGCGACGGCGCAACCTGCTCGCCGCCTTCGGCGGATTGGACGGCGTACGCGAGGCCACGGTCGAGGACCTGTGCCGGGTCGAGGGCGTCAGCCGCAAACTCGCAGAACAGATCCACGCCGCACTGCGCTGAAGATAAATGGATCAATGGGGTCTGACCCCATTGATCTTCATCCTGATCGCCGCCGGGGCGATCAGCCGGCGAGCGCTTCCTTCACCCAGGCATTCGCCTGCTTGGCGTCGAAGCTGGTGCCGAACTTCCCCTTCAGCGCGCCCATCACTGCGCCCATCTGTTTCGGCGAACGGTCGGCGAGGCCGGCGACGGTGTCGGCGATGAAGGCCTTCACCTCGGCTTCGCTCGCCATCGGCGGCAGGTAGGAGGTCAGGATCGCCGATTCCTGCGCGAGCACCGCGAGGCGGTCGGCGTCCTTGATCACGGCCACGGCTTCCTGGTTGTTCTTCAGGAACTTGCGGATGGTCTGCTGTACCTCGTCGTCGCTGCTCTCGCGGTTGCCGGCGTTCTTGCCGACCATCTCGGCTTCGGCGATCAGCGTGGACAACAGGGTGGCGCGCACGCTGTCGGCGGCCTTGCGGGCGAGCAGGGAATCCTTTTTCAGTTGGGCGAGCAGGCTCATGGGTGACTCCATCGGGTTCGGCGGCTGGGCGCGGCGGGCGAATGCCGAGCGGGCGCGCGTTTGCAGGGCGCCGAGTTTAACCCAGCGGCGCCGCACTCCGCCAAGCGGCAGCGCTTCAGCTGGGGGCGGGGATGTGGCTGAGCTGGAGCGGACGTTCCGCGCGCAGCTCAAAGCAGCCGTGGGCCGTTTTCCGAGTGGCTGTCACCAGCAAAGGCCGTCGGCGCAGTGCCGGCCTTGAAGAACGCTGCGGCGAGTGCGGGCGGGCCCTTGCAGCCCGCCGGTCCCAGGTTCAGCGCGGGTCGGTACGGTAGATCTTTTCCGGATTCATCTTGGCAGACCAAGGCAGGCCGCTGTTCTGCCAGCCGTTCTTCAGGCGGAAGCCGGCCTGCGGGCCGTCCTTGATCGCCGCGCCCTGGAAGCCATTGATGACATAGCGCGCGTTGGCAAAGCCGTTCTCGCGGAGGAAGGCGGCGCTGGGTTCACCCCGCTCGCTGCCCGAGCGGCACATGGTGATGATCTCGGCGTCAGCGCTCAGGCCGCGCTTCGCGAGCTCCAGTTTCACCTGATTGACGAAGTCAGGATTGCGGTAGAGGCGGAACACGCCCTTCTCGGCATTCCATTGTGTGCGGTCGACCAGCATGAAGGGCACGTTCGCATGCACCGCGTCGCTGAAGCCGACGAACATGATCTCGACCGGGTCGCGGACGTCGATGAACAGCACGTTCGGCTCGGCCTTCTGGATCTTGGCGTAGGTGTCGGCGGCGGAAATGCCGATGTCGGCCGCGTGGGCGGTGAGGCTGGCGAGGCCGATGGCGGCAGCGATCAGGAGCTTTTTCATCTTGCGTGTTCTCCGGTGATGGATTGGGTTCAGGCGTTGCGGCGCAGGCTGGCTGCAATCGGCCAGGCCAGCGCAGCCGCGACGGCGCCGAAGGCGGCGGCGTAGAAGAGCAGATTCATCCAGTCCACCCAGTAGCCCATGTTGTCGAAAGACGACTTGGTCATGGACGGGGTGATGAAGAAGGTGATCGCCGTGGCGATGATGCCGATGACGAAGGCCGGAGCGATTGCCTTCTTCCAGCCGGCACCGGGCCGGGTAGCGGCGAAGATCATCAGCGCCAGCCACAGCACGACGGTGCCGATGACGGCGGGCAGGTACTGCATGCCGAGTTCGAACAGGATGTTCAGGGTCAGCCAGATTTCGTACATGTCGTCTCTCCCCTCAGACCCGGCCCTTGGCCACGGCCATGTAGGCGGGCTTGAGCAGGCGGTATTTCATGACCCAGGCGAAGTAGCTGTCCTGCAGCGGATCGATCATCGGCAGCGAGGGCGTGAGGTTGTTCTCGTAGTCGAACTCGATCAGCAGCGCCGAGCCTTCGCGCAGCAGCAGCGGGCACGAGGTGTAGCCGTCGAAGACCAGCGAGGGCTCGCGGCCGGCGATCACCTCGATCAGGTGCTGCGCCACGAGCGGTGCGCTCTTCTTGACCGTTGCGGCAGTCTTGCCCTTGGCGGTGCCGTTGATGTCGCCGATGCCGAAGACGTTGGGGAAGCGGCGGTGGCGCAGGGTCTTGGGGTCGACCTCCAGCCAGCCGCCGGCGGCAAAGCCGCCTTCCTTCCACGACAGCGGGCTGTTCTTCACC
>DMCZ01000215.1 GCA_003446655.1 Thauera sp.
AGATTTGTATAAGAGACAGGGGCATCCACCGCGACATAGGTCAGACGCGCCTCGGTCACCTTCACCACCTCCGGACTGGCCGGATTGCGCTCGGCGAACACATGCACGTCCACCGTGATCGACGACCGCCCCACCGCCACCACGTCGGCGTGAAAGCTGACGATGTCGCCGACCGAAACCGGCTGCTTGAAGGTGAAGGAATTCACCGCCACCGTCACCACGCGCGAGCGCGCCCGGCGGATCGCAGGCAGCGCACCGGCGACGTCGACCATGGCCATGATCCAGCCGCCGAAAACGTCCCCGGCGGGGTTGAGGTCGGCCGGCATCGGCATCACGCGCAATGCGAGCGGGCCGTGGGGCGCGATTTCTGCAGCGGGGCTTGCTGTTCCGACCATGAGCATCTCCAGCGGGCGGGGCCGCACGCAGCGGCGGAATCGAAGGCCCCGATGATGCCAAGAAAAGCGCGCGCCGGGTTGCGCAGGCTGGTCGTTCCGCAGGTGTCACCAGCCGACACACCTGCATGCGCCTGCAACGCGGGGCACGTGATACTCTGAATTGTGCAACGCAACATTCCATCCAGCGTACTGGATGACTGCGAGGAATACCGATGGTCTCCCTGAGATGGCCGCGCCGCCGGCCCGACGTCCAGCCGCCGCTGCTCAGCCTCGCCCTGCAGGGCGGCGGCGCCCACGGCGCCTACACCTGGGGCGTGCTCGACCGCCTGCTCGAAGCCGGCATCCGCATCGACGGCATCAGCGGCACCAGCGCCGGCGCGATGAACGCGGTGGCGCTCGCTCACGGGTGGACGACCGGCGGCGCCGATGGCGCGCGCGCCGCGCTCGCCGCCTTCTGGCAGGCGGTGGGCGACAGCGTGCCCTTCCACCTCGAGCTGCTGAACAGCCTCAACACTTCGGCAGACGGCGCGCTGCCGACGCCGATGAGCGTGATGATGGGCTTCATGCGGCTGTTCTCGCCTTACCAGCTCAACCCCTTCGAGCTCAACCCCCTGCGCGACGTGGTGCGCGCGCAGTTCGACTTCGAGCGCCTGCGCCGCGACTGCCCGCTCAAGCTCTTCATCGCCGCCACCGCGGTGCGCACCGGCAAGGTCCGGCTGTTCCACACCGCCGAGCTCACCGAATCGGCGCTGCTCGCCTCAGCCTGCCTGCCGACGCTGCACCATGCGGTGGAGATCGACGGCGAGCATTACTGGGACGGCGGCTTCACCGCCAACCCGGCGATCTATCCGCTGCTCTACGAGTGCGCCACACCCGACATCCTGCTGGTGCTGCTCAATCCGCTGCAGCGCGACGACGCGCCGCGCAGCGCCGAGGACATCTCGGCGCGCAGCATGGAGCTCGGCTTTTCGACCACGTTCCTGCGCGAGATGCGGATGATCGCCCATGCGCGCCAGTACATCGCCGAGACCGCGCGCTGGATGCCGCTGGGCCGGCTCGAACGCAAGCTCGTTGGCCAGCGCTTTCATCTGATCGAAGCGCGCGAACTCGCCGAAGCGGGCAAGGGGAGCAAACTGAACGCGGCCGGCAGCTTCCTGACCGAACTCCATGCCCTTGGCCGCGCGCGCGCAGAAGACTGGCTCGGCCAGCACTACCGCCAGGTAGGCCGGCAAGAGTCGGTGGATGTGGGCGGGCTGTTCCTCTAGCGCCGGGCCCGGCCGGCCGCGACCGGCGCCGGCTCAGTCAGGCATGGCGTCCAGCCGGGTGAGCCAGGGCGTGCGCAGCGACTCGGGCACGAAGCTCGCCTCCAGGCTGTTGCGCGCCACGCGCTTGAGCTCGGCGCGCGTGAGATCGAGCGCCTGCGCGGTCTGCAGGTAGTTCTGCCCGATGTAGCCGCCGAAATAGGCAGGATCGTCGGAGTTGATCGTGAGCTTGAGCCCTGCGTCGAGCAGGCGCTTGAAGTTGTGTTCGGCAAGCGTCGGGAACACGCACAGCTTCACGTTCGAGAGCGGGCACACCGTCAGTGCGATCTGCTCGCGCGCCAGGCGTTCGACCAGGGCCGGATCTTCCTCGCAGCGCACGCCGTGGTCGAGGCGCTCGACCTTCAGCACATCGAGCGCCTCGACGATGTAGGCCGGCGGCCCCTCCTCGCCGGCGTGGGCGACGAGATGCAGGCCGAGCTCGCGGCAGCGCGCGAACAGGCGCGCGAACTTGCCCGGCGGATGGCCCTGCTCGGACGAGTCCAGCCCCACGCCGTGGAGGCGCGCCAGATGCGGCAGCGCCTGTTGCAGCGTGGCGAAGCCCTCGTCCTCGCTCAGGTGGCGCAGGAAGCACAGGATCAGCCGCGAGCTGATACCCCAGCGCGCCTGGGCCTCGGCGCAGGCGCGCTCCAGCCCGTCGAGTACGGTCGCGAAGGCGATGCCGCGCGCGGTGTGGGACTGCGGGTCGAAGAAGAGCTCGGCGTGCACGACGCCGTCAGCGTGCGCACGCTCGAAATAGGCGAGCGCCAGCTCGAAGAAGTCCTGCTCGTGGATCAGCGCCGCCGCCCCCGCGTAGTACAGGTCGAGGAAGCTCTGCAGGTCGGTAAAGGCGTAGGCGGCGCGCGTGGCCTCGATACTGTCCCAGGGCAGCGCCACGCCGTTGCGGCGCGCGAGCGCGAACATCAGCTCCGGCTCGAGGGTGCCCTCGATGTGCAGGTGCAGTTCGGCCTTGGGCAGGGTACGGACGTAGGTCTCGAGGTCCATGGCGCTCTCCTTGGGGAAGGTCGGATCAGGGGCTGGGCGTTCCCTGCGCACGCGCCATCCGGCGCCGAGGGTGGCCCGGGAAGTCGCCGGGCGGCGCGCGGGCTCAGATCCCGCAGCCGCACAGGCCATGCGCGCCCGGCCGCAGGATCGGCTCGACGCGCGCGGCGTCGATCAGCCCCAGCTCGACCAGCGCCTGCAGCTGTCCCGCGAAGTAGCTGTCGTGCCGCCCCGCCTCGGCGGCACGGATGAAGCTCGCCGCAGCGCGCTCGAACAAAGCCTCCGCCGCAGCCTGAAGATCGTCAGCCTGAACCATCGCCGTCTCCCGTCGATTGATCGCTACAACTGGTGTCGCCACAGTTTACGCCCACTGGCGAAAGCGGTGGCAAGGCCGCAGCGTCGCATCGGCGCCCGGGACGCAGGTGGGTGTTTCCTTGTGGCTGCAGCCGTGCGACGGTAGGATGCCCGCCTGCTCCCTGCAGCGAGGCGCCTGTCGCGACGCTTCGCCGCAGGACTCGCCTGCCGATTACCTCCCCTGTCACGGAGACCCTACAGATGCGCAAAACCTGGCTTGCCCCGCTGTTCGCCGCCTTCACCGTCGCCGGCCTCGCCCTCGCGACCCCCGCCGCAGCGCAGACAACCCTGAAGATGGCCTATGCCCTCTCGGCCAACTCGCACTATGGTGCCGGCGGCGAGGCCTTTGCGCAGGCGCTGGACGCCAACACCGGCGGCCGCTACAAGGTGCAGCAGTTCCCCAACAGCGCGCTCGGCGGCGAGCGCGAGGTCATCGAGGGCCTGCAACTGGGCACCATCGACCTCGCCATCGTGTCGACCGGCGCCACGCTGAACTTCGTGCCGCAGACCGGCGTGTTCGACATCCCCTTCCTGATGCGCGACCTCGCCCACGCCCGCCAGGTGCTCGACGGCCCGATCGGCCGGGACATGCTGAAGGCCTTCTCGGCACGCGGGCTCGAGGCGCTGGCCTGGGGCGAGCAGGGCTTCCGCCACCTCACCAACAGCAAGCGCGCGGTGACCACTGCGGCCGACGCCAAGGGCCTGAAGATCCGCACCACCGAGAACCCGGTGCACATCACGGCCTTCCGTCAGATCGGCATCCTGCCCACCCCGATGGCTTGGCCGGAAGTGGCAACCGCGCTGCAGCAGGGCACCATCGACGGCCAGGAGAATCCGCTCTCGGTGATCACCTCGGCCAAGCTGTCGCAACTGCAGAAGCACCTGTCGCTGACCGGCCACGTCTATGCGCCCGCGGTCGTCATGGTGTCGCCGACCGTCTATGGCAGCCTGTCCGACGCGGACAAGCAGGCCTTCCTCGAAGCCGCCAAGATGGGGGCGCAGGCGATGCGCGCCTTCGTCGACAACATCGAGAAGACCGGCGTGGAGCAGTTGAAGGCTGAAGGCATGGAGGTCGTCACCACGGTGGACCGCAAGTCCTTCGAGGATGCGGTGGCGCCGGCCTACGAGGAGTATTACAAGCGCTTCGACAAGAAGCTGATCGACGACATCCGCAATACGCGCTGAGCGCCCGTTGCACGGGCCGCGCCTGCCGCACACCTCGTCCGGCTCGACGGCCCGGAATCCTGCATCCCCGCTGCCCCCGCCCCGCGCGGGGGCATGACCGTCTACCGATCACCATGACGCTCCTTTGCCGCATCGACCACTGGCTGTTCAAGGCTGTCGCCGTGCTCGCCCAGCTCTTCCTGATCGGGGCGGTGGCGGCCGGTTTCTGGCAGGTCATCGCCCGCTTCGTGCTGTCCGCGCCGGTCGACTGGAGCGAGGTATTGACGCGTGCGCTGTTGATCTGGGCGGTGCTGCTGGGCGTTGCGCTGGCCTTCCGTCACGGCGCCATGCTCGGCGTGGAGATCCTGCGCAGCGTGCTGCGCGCGGGCCCGCGCCGGGCGCTGGCGTGGCTGGTGGCGCTGGTCTGCAGCGGCTTTCTCGGCTTTCTGGCCTGGATCGGCGGGCAGATGACCTGGCGGGTACGCTTCCAGACCGTGCCCAGTCTGGATATCTCGATCTCGTGGATCTACCTGGCGATTCCGGTCGGTGCCACGCTGGCTGCGATCGCCGTGCTGATCCGCGTCGCCGCGGCGCCAGAGGCCGAGCGCGTGCCGCTCGACGGCCAGGGTTGATCACGACCGACCTTCAGCCTACCCACCGCCATGTCCCAGTTGATGATCCTCACCATGCTGATCTTCTTCGGCCTCACCGTGCCGGTGGCGGTGTCGATCGGCCTGGCGGCGATGACGGGCGTGGCTGCGGCCAACCTGCCCTGGCTGGTGGTGGCGCAGCAGATCTACGCCGCGCTCGACAAGTACCCGCTGGTGGCGATTCCCTTCTTCATCCTCGCCGGGAACCTGATGGAAGCGGGCGGCATCTCCGAGCGCCTGGTGGAGTTCGCCAAGAGCCTGGTGGGCGGCGTGCAGGGCGGGCTGGCGATGGCCTGCGTGATCACCTGCATGATCTTCGCCGCGGTGGCGGGCTCGAGCGTGGCGACCACCTTCGCGGTGGGCGCGATCCTGATCCCGGCCATGGTGCGCCACGGCTACCCCGCGCCCTTCGCCGCCTCGCTGCAGGCCACCGCCGCCGAGCTGGGCGTGATCATCCCGCCCTCGGTGCCGATGATCCTGTTTGCGGTGTCGACCGACACCTCGACCGGCGAGCTCTTCATCGCTGGCGTGCTCCCCGGCCTGATGATCGCGGTGGCGCTGATGGCCTACGTGTGGTTATATGCGCGCCGCAACCACCTTGGACTGGAAGACGGTGACGGCCGCCAGCCCATCTGGCCTGCGCTCCGGCGCGCCTGGCTGGCGCTGCTGATGCCGGTAATCATTCTCGGCGGCATCTATGGCGGCGTCTTCACGCCCACCGAGGCCTCGGTGGTGGCGGTGGTGTATGCATTGGTCGTGGGCATGCTGGTGTATCGCCGCATCCGCCTCGCCGACCTGTCGGCGACGCTGCACCGCTCGGTGATCGGTACTGCGAGCATCATGTTCATCATCGCCAACGCCGGCGTGTTCGGCTTCCTGCTCAACCGCGCCGGCGTGCCGGATGCGCTCGGGCAGTGGCTAGGCCAGCTCTTCAGCGACAAGGTGAGCTTCCTGCTCGGGGTGAATGCGGCGCTGTTCCTGATCGGCATGGTGATCGAGACCTCGGCCTCGATCGTGGTGCTCGCGCCGCTGCTGCTGCCGGTGGCGGTGAGCTTCGGCGTCGATCCGGTGCACTTCGGCATCATCATGGTGATCAACCTCGCGCTCGGCATGATCACCCCGCCCTTCGGCGTGAACCTGTTCGCCGCCAGCTCGATTTCGGGCGTGCCGCTCGAGCGCATGGTGCGCCCGCTGCTGCCCTTCGTGGCCACCGTGATCGCCTGCCTGCTGGTGATCACCTACGTCCCCGAAATCAGTCTGGTGCTGCGCGACCTCGTCTATCGCTGAGCGTCGCGCGTGCGACCCGCGCTGAGCCGCACACGCTGACGCAGGAACCGAGGCCCAGGCTACATCCGGCTCAGGCGCCGAGCATCACCGCACCGGCTCCGGCAATCACGCCACCCGCAATGCGTTGCACACGCTGCCCCAGCGTCGTCTGCGGCATCCAGCGCGCCAGCGCGTAGCCGATGCCGTGCAACAAGGCGGTAGCGAGCGCAAAGCCGGCCACGTAGGTCGCCAGGCTGGCGCCCCCCATCTCGGCATGGTGGGCGTGGCCATGGAAAAGCGCGAAGGCCGCCACCAGCGGCAGCGCGGCACCCAGCGGCAGACGTGCGGCAAGCGCGATCAGCAGCCCAAGCACCAGCACCGATGCAGAAATCCCCGCCTCCACCGCAGGCAGCGCGATACCGGCCACGCCCAGGCCGGCACCCGCAAGCATCGCCAGTACGAAGCCTGCCGGTAGCGCCCGCCGGGCAGTTCCGGACTGGTGCGCCGCGTAGAGGCCGACTGCGAGCATCGCCAGCAAGTGGTCCAGCCCCCCGAAGGGATGCGCGAAGCCGGTCAGAAAGCTGGCCGTTTCGTGGCCAGGATGGGCAAAGGCCGTACCGGAGACGGTGGAGAGGCCAAGCGCGAGCGCAGGCGCGGCCAGCAGGCGGAAGGGTGTCATGAGCGTTTTCTCCTGTGGGTTCGATGGAATGAGGTCGGTGTCGGGGGGTGCCCGCAGCGCATGAGACTCACACCGGGGCCGCAGCGCTCAGCAGCAACCCCTGGCGTTCGATGAAGTCGATGATATCGGCAAGCCCCTGCCCCGTCTTCTGGTTCGAGAACACGAAGGGCCTTGTGCCACGCATCTTGCGCGCGTCGCGGTCCATGACCTCGAGCGAGGCCCCGACCAGCGGCGCGAGGTCGATCTTGTTGATCACCAGCAGGTCGCTGCGGGTGATGCCCGGCCCGCCCTTGCGCGGGATCTTGTCGCCGGCCGAGACGTCGATGACGTAGATCGTCAGATCCGACAGCTCGGGCGAGAACGTCGCTGCCAGGTTGTCGCCACCGGACTCGACGAAGACGATGTCCAGCCCGGGAAAGCGCGCGTTCAGCCGATCCACCGCCTCGAGGTTGATCGAGGCGTCCTCGCGGATCGCGGTGTGCGGGCAGCCGCCGGTCTCGACGCCGATGATGCGCTCGGGCGCGAGCGCCTGGTTGCGCACCAGGAACTGGGCGTCCTCGGCGGTGTAGATGTCGTTGGTGACCACGGCGATGTTGTACTTGTCGCGCAGCGCCAGGCACAGCGCCAGGGTGAGCGCGGTCTTGCCGGAGCCGACCGGGCCGCCGATGCCCACGCGCAGCGGGCCGCGCGCAGCGGCGGGGAGCGCGCCGGCCGTGGCGGCAGAGGGGGCGGAATGCGTCGTCATGATCTGAACAGCCTCGTGTATTGGGTTTCGTGCCGGCTGCTGGCGATCGCCAGGCCGGGGGTGTAATTGCTCCAGCGCGCCTCGGGCAGGCACAGCGCGGACTCGACCAGCGCCGGGATGCGCGCGCCGAGTCCGGCGAGCAGGCGCTGGCCGGCGCTCTGGCCGATCGGCACCGCCTTTACCGCCGCCATCACCTGGTTCTCGGCCCAGGCCCACAGATAGGCGGCCAGCGCCTGGTCGTCCGTTACCTGCCAGGCCGCGGCGGCAGCCGACCAGGCGGTGGGAAAGCACGGCGTGTCGATCGCCAGCAGGCGCGCGCGCCAGCCCGGCAAGGCGGCGAAGGCGTCCAGTTCGGCGAGCAGCTTCACCAGCGACCAGCCCATCTGCACCGTCTCGGCGCGCAGCTCGCTCGTCTCTCGGCTGGCGAGGAAATCTGCGTTGAGGCGCATGACCTCGCCGTCTTCACCTGCGCGCCAGGCCGCGAGCTGGCGCGCCAGCAGCGGCGCCTCGAAGCGCGCCAGGCTCCACGTCAGCACGTCGCCGATCCACGCCGCGGCGTCGGCTTCGTTGCGCACGGCCCCGCTCTCCACCGCCCACTCCAGGCCCTGCGAGTAGGTATAGGCGCCCACCGGCAGCGCCGGACTGGCGAGCTGCAGCAGGCGCACCAGGGGCAGGAGGCCGGGAGCCGAAGGAGCGGGCACCATGGCGGCGCTCACTGCCCGGCCATCAGGTGGATGCGTGCGCCGCTGCCGTCGCCGGGGTGCTGGTGGCCGGGGGCGTAGGCGCCGGCCTCGGGCTCGAAGGGCGCGCGCAGCGAACTGACCAGCGCGCCCAGCCCTACCAGCATGCCTTCGAGCACATGGTCGGCCTGCAGGCGCAGCCAGTCGCCGCCGGCGTCGCGCCCGACCTGCACGGCGACGTGGCGGTTGCCGAGGTGGAAGGCGGCGCGCGCCAGCTCGGTGGGCGTCGCGCAGCGCGCCTCGAGCAGATCCTCGGCGGCGGCGCGCACGACGACGACGCGGCCGTCGCGCGCACGCAGCTTCTGGCCGTCGCGCAGGATGGTCCCGCGTGGCAGGAAGAGGCCGGTCTCCACGCCCGACGCGAGCCGGGTACGCAGACGGCTCTTGGTACGGGCGTTGAAGTCGAGTTCGAGGGTGTCGGTCGCCGGCAGGTCGCCGTCGTACAGGGCCTCGATCAGCAGCACCTCGGGCGTGGGGGCGGGCGCCGGCACGGCCGGCGGCATCACGAAGTCGGCGAGGATGTCATTGGTCATCGGCATGGTCGGGAAACTCCAGGATTGGGGCGAGCGCGTGGCACGTGCGGGGCGGTTCCGCCCTAGAACAGGAAGTAGCGCTGCGCCATCGGCAGCGTTTCAGCGGGTTCGCAGGTTAGATGCTCGCCGTCGGCGCGCACGACGTAGGTCTCGGGATCGACCTCGATCGCGGGCGTGGCGTCGTTGAGCACCATGTCGGCCTTGGTCACCTTGCGGCAGCCCTTGACCGCGATCAGCGGCTTCTGCAGCCCGAGCGCAGCGACCTCGGCGTTGTGCAGCGCGGCCTGCGACACGAAGGTCACCGCGGTCTTCACAGCCTTGCCAAAGCTGCCGAACATCGGTCGGTAATGCACCGGCTGCGGCGTGGGGATCGAGGCGTTGGGGTCGCCCATCGCCGCCGCGGCGATCATGCCGCCCTTGACGATCAGGCTCGGCTTGACGCCGAAGAAGGCCGGCCGCCACAGCACCAGATCGGCGAGCTTGCCGGGCTCGATCGAGCCCACCTCGTGCGCGATGCCATGGGTAATCGCCGGGTTGATGGTGTATTTGGCGATGTAGCGCTTGACGCGGAAGTTGTCGTTGGCCGTGCTGCCCTCGATGACCGCAACGTCGTCCGCCACGGCCGCCGCGGCGCTGCGCCTGGGCGCCAGCCAGCCGCGCTGCAGCTTCATCTTGTGCGCGGTCTGCCAGGTGCGGATCACCACCTCGCCCACCCGGCCCATTGCCTGCGAGTCCGACGACATCATCGAGAAGGCGCCGCTGTCGTGCAGGATGTCCTCGGCGGCGATGGTCTCGCGCCGGATGCGCGACTCGGCGAAGGCCACGTCCTCGGCGATGCTGGGGTCGAGGTGGTGGCACACCATCAGCATGTCGAGGTGCTCGTCGATGGTGTTCACCGTGTACGGCCGCGTCGGGTTGGTCGAGGACGGCAGCACGTTGGGCCGGCTGATCGCCTTGATGATGTCCGGCGCATGGCCGCCCCCCGCGCCCTCGGTATGGAAGGTGTGGATCGTGCGGTCCTTGAACGCCGCCAGCGTGGTTTCGACGAAGCCGGACTCGTTGAGCGTGTCGGTGTGGATCGCCACCTGCACGTCCATCTCGTCGGCCACCGTCAGGCAGTTGTCGATCGCCGCCGGCGTCGTGCCCCAGTCCTCGTGCAGCTTCAGGCCGATCACGCCGGCCTGTACCTGTTCCTTCAGCGGCGCCGGCAGGCTGGCGTTGCCCTTGCCGAAGAAACCGAGGTTCATCGGAAAGGCCTCGGCCGCCTCGAGCATGCGGTGGATGTGCCACGGCCCGGGCGTGCAGGTGGTGGCGTAGGTGCCGGTCGCCGGCCCGGTGCCGCCGCCGAGCATGGTGGTGACGCCCGACATCAGCGCCTCCTCGATCTGCTGCGGGCAGATCCAGTGGATGTGGCTGTCGATGCCGCCGGCGGTGAGAATCATGCCCTCGCCGGCGATCACCTCGGTGCCGGCGCCGACCGGGATCGTCACCCCGGGCTGGATGTCCGGGTTGCCGCCCTTGCCGATGCGCCAGATGCGCCCCTCCTTCAAGCCCACGTCCGCCTTCACGATGCCCGTCACCGCATCGACGATCAGCGCATTGGTGATGATCGTGTCCGCCACATCGGCGGCCACGCCCTGGCCCTGGCCCATGCCGTCGCGGATCACCTTGCCGCCGCCGAACTTCACCTCCTCGCCATAGATCGTGCAGTCGTGCTCGACCTCGATCACCAGCGCGGTGTCGGCCAGCCGCAGCCGGTCGCCCACCGTGGGGCCGAACATCTCCGCATAGGCGCGGCGCGAAATCTCCGCCATCACAGCGCTCCCATGACCAGGCCGTTGAAGCCATACACCTCGCGCTCGCCATCGAGCGCCAGCAGCTCCACGGTGCGCGACTGCCCGGGCTCGAAGCGCACCGCGGTGCCGGCGGCGATGTTGAGCCGGAAGCCGCGCGCCGCGCCGCGGTCGAAGTCGAGCGCGGTGTTGGTCTCGGCGAAGTGGTAGTGCGAGCCGACCTGGATCGGGCGGTCGCCGGTGTTGGTCACCACCACCGTCAGCGTGGCACGGCCGGCGTTGAGTTCAATATCGCCGTCGGCGACGAAGTATTCTCCGGGGATCATTCATTCCTCTCCCAATGGCAGCGAGGCGTGTCGATCACACGATGCGGTAGCGATCGTCATGTCGGGTGTTTGCATAGCAGGCGAGGACTGTCCGAGCCCGCAGGGCGAGTTCCGCAGCCTGCGGCGCAAATACCCGGCGTGGCGATTGCGGTCAGCACGCGAAAAGGCAACATTTCCAGGTACCTCAGACGATCGGGTTGTGCACCGTGACCAGCTTCGTCCCGTCCGGAAACGTCGCCTCCACCTGGATGTCCGGGATCATCTCCGCCACCCCCTCCATCACCTCCTCGCGCGTCAGCAGCGTGGCGCCGTAGCTCATCAGCTCCGCCACCGTGCGCCCGTCACGCGCGCCCTCGAGGACCGCGCAGGTGATCAGCGCCACCGCCTCCGGGTAATTCAGCCGCAGTCCGCGCGCCCGCCGGCGCTCGGCCAGCAGGCCGGCGGTGAAGATCAGCAGCTTGTCCTTCTCGCGTGGTGTCAGTTCCATTTCCTCTCCTTACGATGCGGCCAGCCTCGTCACCGCCGCCATCCGCCACCCCGCGGACACCGGACCAGCCGGCTGCGCGGGGAGCACGCACTCCTCACGTATGCCAGATCCGCGGGACCTGCATCTCCCGGCCAGCCACCTGCGGACGCACCGCGCTCCACAGCCGTGTCAGCCAAGCCCGCCCCGGCTCGCAGGCTGGCCCGAGCCAGCGCGCCACCAGCAGACCGGGCAACAAGCTCACCGCCCCGCGCCCGACCGTCGGCTCGATCGCCCGCCAGGCCTCAAGCAAGCCCGCATCACAATTCGGCGCGGCGACCAGCAGGGTCGCGCTCACCGGCGCGCCGTCCAGACCCACCGCTGCGTCCAGCAAAGCCGAGCCACCACCGAGCACACCGCGCTCGAGCCATACCGGCCTGCCGTCGCGACAGACGCGCGTGCGCAGCGCAAGCTCGCCACGCGTGAAGCGCTCGCCCGCACCGGTGCGCCCGAGGCACAGCATCTCTGCCCCGACGAAGACCGCCGAACCGGCAAGCTCGACCTCGGTGGCGAGCGTGCCGAGCGCGCCGTCGAACACGATGCTCTCCTGCGGCAGGAACTCGCAGACGCCGCCCTCGGCCACGCGGATGCGCTGCACCAGGCTGCCCGCCGCGCCTGCGCTGCGGTACCACTTGCCGGCCCCCGGCGTGGTCAGAAGCACATGCGCCTGGGGGCCGAGCGCCAGCGTCAGCCCCAGCCGGTCGCCGCCGGCGATGCCCGCCGGCGGATGCACCAGAAGGGTGTGGCACACGGCATCGCCTTCCGGATACAGGGGACGCTGAACCACCAGCGGCCCCCGATGCGCGCGCTCGACGAGGGCCGTGCGGTCGCCGCGGCGTTCATAGACGAGACGCAGCTCGGCGCGCCAGCCAGCGTCGGCGTCATCGCACGGGAAATCGGCAAGAGGGACTTCGGCAACCGCGTTCATGCGCAGCCTGAAGCAAGCTGCGGGCCATGTCGCCAGTACGGATGCTATCCGTCTGATCCGGAATGGATTGTCGACACTACAGACGCGTCAACGGCGCCTTTCGACCGGGTCTCGTCGCGGATGGCGCAGGGGACATGCACCAGGAAGAGGCATGTACGGAAACAGGCACCATTGCAGTGCATCAGCAGGCCGAGGCCCGCGCAACGGGGGCCTCGCGACGCCGGGGCGGTGCCGAGCCGCCTGCAGCACGGAATGGTTCAGGGCGCAGCGGGCGTCAAGCCCATCGCCGCATTGCCGGCGATCTCGACCCCGGCCGGCCCCTCCCTACGCAATGCCGGCACACCGCCCACAGCCGGCAGCGGCGCGGATTCGGGCTCCGTTTCGGGCAGCGGTTCCCACAGCGCGCGGTAGGTGGCGCTGTAGTCGAGCAGCTTCTCCGCCATGCGGTCGACATGGTCCGGCGGTCGCGGCGCGCGCACCGGACCGATCGCGGAATAGCCCAGCCCGGCACGCCCGCCCTTCACCTGCAGGCCGATGAGGTCGAGCATGGTCGGCAGCATGTCGAAGTGCGTCACCTCGCGGGTATTGGCCGTGAGCTTCGGGTTGTCGTTGATCAGCATGTTGAAGACGCGGCGCTCGGGGTTGGTCACCAGTTTGTCGTAGGAGGTGTTACCCATGGCGAGGTGGTCGCCCTGCACCACGATGGCCACCCGATCCAGCCAGCCACGGGCGATGATGTACTCGACGAATTCGGCGACCAGGTCCGCCGTGCACTCGACGATGCCCTCGAAATCCTCGTGACCGCGACGCGAACATTCAGGCGAGAGGTGACCGTAGGGGTGATGAGTATCGACGGTGAGCACGTTGAGGTTGAAGGGCTTGCGCGACTTCATCAGCTGGTCGAGCTCGGCACGCGCGCGACGGAACAGGGCATCATCGCGCAGGCCCCAGCCGCTCATGCCGGCAGGCGGCTCGCCGGCGGCGATCCATTCCTCGCGCCCCATGACGCGCGCGTAGCGGTGGTCGTGGAAGAACTTGCCGACACCGGCAAAGACGAGGCTCGATCCGTTCAGGAACACGTTGCGATAACCCTGGGCGGCGAGGATGTCGCCCAGGCAGTGGGCGCGCGGCAGATAGCGCTCGACGCGCTCGCCGACATCGTTGCCGCTGAACATGGCGATCGACTTCAAGGGCACACCGCACTGGGTGGACACCAGGCTGGCGATGGTGAAGTGCGCGCCCATCAGCTCACGATAGCTGTCGAAGGACACCACGCCGGGCAGGGTCTTCAAGGCGTTTAGCCGTTGCAGCAGGTCGCGACCGAAGAGCGCCGGGTCGGAATAGGTGTTCTCCAGGC
>DMCZ01000192.1:0-899 GCA_003446655.1 Thauera sp.
GCATGCGAGAGCTAGTACGTTCTCGTGGGCTAGGAGATGTGTATAAGAGACGGCTTGTTGGGCGCGATCCCGGCGGAGGCGGTGATGCCGACCTCCTCGCGGATGCGCGCGCGGATCTCCTGCGCCATCAGCGAGGCCGAGCCGCGGCAGCGGTCGACGCCGGTGACGTCGAGGTAGGCCTCGTCGAGCGACAGCGGCTCGACCAGCGGCGTGTAGTCGCGGTAGATGGCGAGGATGGTGCGTGAGGCCTCGCGGTAGCGCTCGAAGTCGGGCGGCAGCAGGATGAGCTGCGGACACAGTTGCAGCGCGCGCGCGGTGGCCATGGCCGAATGCACGCCGAAGGCGCGCGCCTCGTAGTTGCAGGTGGCGATCACGCCGCGCGTCTCGGCCCGCCCGCCCACGGCCAGCGGACGGCCGCGCAGGCCGGGGTCGTCGCGCATCTCGACCGCGGCGTAGAAGCAGTCGCAGTCGCAGTGGATGATCTTGCGCATGCGTTCATGCGCGACGGGAACCAGGGGCGAGTCGCCGCGAGCCGCGACCGTGATGGCCTGCCGGTGGCTCGCCCAGCCTTTCGCCGGAACCCCGCGCGTTCAGAATTCGGCGGCGCGCTTGACGCGACGCTGACGCACGCCCTCGGCGAGGACGTCGAGCACCTCGACGCTGTCCTCCCAGCCGATGCAGGCGTCGGTGATGCTCTTCCCGTACTCGAGCTCCTTGCCGGGGACGAGGTCCTGGCGGCCTTCCTTGAGGTGGGACTCGACCATCACGCCCATGATGCGGTCGTCGCCGGCGGCGAGCTGGGCGGCGACGTCCTTCGCCACCTCGATCTGCAGGCGGTGCTGCTTGCGGCTGTTGCCGTGCGAGAAGTCCACCATCACCTTGTTGCACACACCCGCCGC
>DMCZ01000192.1:1174-8822 GCA_003446655.1 Thauera sp.
ATCGCCGAGTGGCCGGCCTTGGTCACCGACAGGAAATGGTGCGGCGCCTGCGCGGCCTTGATCGCGTCGGCGGCGATGCGCAGGTTGCCGTCGGTGCCGTTCTTGAAGCCGACCGGGCACGACAGGCCGGAAGCGAGCTCGCGGTGCACCTGGCTTTCGGTGGTGCGCGCGCCGATCGCCCCCCAGGAGATCAGGTCGGCGATGTACTGCGGCGTGATCATGTCGAGGAACTCGGTGCCGGCCGGCAGACCGAGCTCGTTGACCTCCCAGAGCAGTTTGCGCGCCAGGCGCACGCCGTCGTTGATGCGGAAGCTGTTGTCGAGCCCGGGGTCGTTGATCAGCCCCTTCCAGCCCACGGTGGTGCGCGGCTTCTCGAAGTAGACGCGCATCACGATCAGCAGGTCGTCCTTGCGGCGATCGGCCTCGGCCTTGAGCTTGTGGGCGTACTCCATCGCCGCCTTCGGATCGTGGATGGAACACGGCCCGATCACCACCAGCAGGCGGTCGTCGGCGCCGTAGAGGATGCGGTGGATCGCCTGGCGCGCCTCGTAGGCCACCTCGGCCGCCCTGGGCGTGGCCGGGAATTCGCGCAGCACGTGCGCGGGCGGGACGAGTTCCTTGATCTCGGCGATGCGGACGTCGTCGATATGCATTTTCATTGAGGCGGTCATGCTGGGCTCTTGCTCGATGCGCTTGCGGGGATCTGCGATTCTAGCGGAAAGGCGTGCCGGGCTGCGTACGGCACGCTTCATGAGCGTGATGCGCTGAACCGATCGGCCTTTTCGCCGTCTGTTCGTACACACCTGCCGCAGGCCTCGCGCGCCCGGGCGCACACGCGCACACGCCGTCCTGCCGCCTTGCCCCCCGTCACACCAGAGAACCTTCACCATGCTGATCCGCAAGCCCACCGACGTCCTGCCCTCCGAGATCACGCCACGCGAGCTGTTCGCGCGCCGGCGCGAATTCCTCACCCGCAGCGGCGCAGGGTTGATCGCGGGCGCGGCGCTGTGGCACGGGCTGCCGCGCCATGCCGGCGCCGCGACCCGCCTGCAGACCCCGCCGTCGGCGCTGAGCACGACCGAGCCGCTGACCGATTACAAGGCAGTGACCACCTACAACAATTTCTACGAGTTCGGCACCGACAAGGGCGATCCGGTACGCAACGCTGCCCGCATGGCGGTGCGGCCGTGGACGGTGAGCGTGGAAGGCCTGGTCGGCAAGCCTCGCCGCTTCGACATCGACGACCTGCTCAAGCTGGCGCCGCTGGAAGAGCGCATCTACCGCATGCGCTGCGTGGAAGGCTGGTCGATGGTGATCCCGTGGGTGGGCTTCCCGCTCGCCGCGCTGCTCAAGGAAGTCGAGCCGCTCGGCAATGCAAAGTACGTCGAGTTCCTGACCCACTACGACCCCGAGATCATGAGCCGGCGCCCGGTGCTCGACTGGCCCTACGGCGAAGGCCTGCGCCTGGACGAGGCCCTGCATCCGCTCACCATCCTGGCGGTCGGACTGTACGGCGAGGTGCTGCCGAACCAGAATGGGGCGCCCGTCCGCCTGGTGGTGCCGTGGAAGTACGGCTTCAAGAGCGCGAAGTCGATCGTCACCATCCGCCTCACCGAGAAGCAGCCGGAGACCGCCTGGAACAAGGCGGCACCGCAGGAGTACGGTTTCTACTCCAACGTGAATCCGGCGGTATCCCACCCGCGCTGGAGCCAGGCCACCGAGCGCCGCATCGGCGAGTTGCGCAAGCGCCCGACCCTGCCCTTCAACGGCTACGCTGACCAGGTCGCCGGCCTGTACCAGGGGATGGATCTGAAGAAGTTCTACTGAAGCGGCCGTGCGGCCTGTACGCTGACGGCCGCCCACACGGCGCAAGCCACGCAACGATCCGCTGAAACACCTGCTGATGAATCTCTCGCTTAAAACCCCCTCCGCCACGACGCTCTCCGCGATCAAGGCGCTCGTCTTCCTGCTGTGCCTGCTGCCGGCGGCAAACCTGGCGCTCGGCTGGCGCACGGACGCGCTCGGCGCGAATCCGATCGAAACCATCACCCGCGCGAGCGGCGAATGGGCGCTTCGCCTGCTGCTGATCACGCTCGCAGTCACGCCGCTGCGCCGTCTCACCGGCCTGCACTGGCTGCTGCGGCTGCGCCGCATGCTGGGGCTCTATGTTTTCGCCTACGCCGCCGCACACTTCGCCATCTATCTGTGGCTGGACCAGTTCTTCGACTGGCGCGCAATCGCGCTCGACATCCTCGAGCGCCCCTTCATCACCGTCGGTTTCGCCGCCTTCGTGTTGCTGGTTCCGCTCGCGGCGACCTCGAACAGCTACGCGATCCGCCGCCTCGGCGGGCGCAGGTGGCAGTCGCTGCACCGCTCGGTCTACGGCATCGCCATCCTGGCGGTGGTGCATTTCTGGTGGCTGGTGAAGGCCGACGTGCTCGAGCCCGCGCTCTACGCATTGATCCTTGCGGCGCTGCTCGGCGCGCGCGCGTGGTGGCGCGAACTGGAGCGCCGCCGGCAGCTGTCGGTGCCGCCGCCGGCAAAGCACCTGCAGCGGCCGGTGATCAGGATCGTGCCGAAATAGCGAGCCGCCACAAGGATGTGCGCTCCGCCGCCCTTGCGGCGTGCAGCGGATCGTCGGCATCGCTCGCCTTGGGATGACGGGGGCGGATTTCCTCGCGTCCGATCACCTTCAGGCCAGCCAGCTCGATCCAGCCGAGCAGCTCCGCCCTCGTGCGCAGGCCGAGGTGTTCGGCCAGATCGGAGAGGATGAGCCATCCCTCGCCGCTCTCCTCCAGATGCGCCGCGAGCCCGACAAGGAAGCCGCGCAGCATGCGGTTTTCGGGGTCGTACACCGCGTATTCGATGGCCGAGCTCGGCTTGGCGGGCACCCACGGCGGATTGCACACGACCAGGGGCGCACGGCCGGGTGGAAAGAGGTCGGCCAGCATCAGCTCGACCCGTCCCGCCTCCCCCGCCGCGCTCGGCGCTGCCGCATGATCCGGCGCCGTGTAGAGCAGACCCAGGCGCGTGAGGTTCTCGCGTGCGCAGCCGAGCGCCCGCAGCGACACATCGGTAGCGACCACCCTGCGCACGCCGCGGCGCGCCAGCAGCGCCGGAATGACGCCGGTGCCAGTGCCGATGTCGAAGGCGAGCGCGGTCGACGGCAGCGGGGCGCGCGCAATGAGGTCGAGATATTCGCCACGGATGGGCGAATACACGCCATACCAAGGGTGGATGCGATCACCAAGCGCTGGTACCAGGACCCCCTTGCGCCGCCACTCGTGGGCGCCGATCAACCCGAGCAGCTCGCGCAGCGACATCACGAACGGTGCGTCGGCGAGATCCGCATCCGGGGTGGCGGCGACCGCCTCGGCGATCACCTCAGCCACCGCAGGCGCGCGCCGCAGCGGGATGCGCGCGCCTGCCTCGAAGGGGATCAGCAGCATGCCGAGCGTTCGCGCCCGCTGGGCCTGCGCCATGCGGTGCAGGTGGAAGGCTTCGGCGGCGGACGCGGGCGCCTTCGCACGCTTGCGCGGCCGGCCGTCGGCGCGCCGCGCCATCGCCTGCAGCAGCTGGCGGGCGTTGTGGTAGTCGCCGCGCCACAGCAGCGCAGTGCCCTCGCAGGCCAGCCGCCAGGCGGCGTCGGCCTTCATCGTGTCGTCGGCAACCACCACCCGGCGCGGCGGCGCCTGACCGCTCTCCGAGCGCCAGCGGGCGCGGCAGGCGCGCGCCGGGCCCTCGGCACCTGCGGGCTCCTCCCACACGAGCTGCACGGGCTCGGCGGGCGCACGGACCGCCGGCGTGCGAGGTGCAGCGCGCGTCACCGGCCTGACGTCAGCCTCTGCCGAAGCGGCGTCGCCGGCCGCGTTTGCAGCACGACCGAGAGCTTCGTTCACCGCCTTCAACCCTGCTTCGGCCGGAGCGCCTGCTTGGGCCGGAAGGCCTTGATCACCGTATCGTCGGTCTCGACGTAGGGCCCCCCGATGAGATCGATGCAGTAAGGGACCGCGGCGAAGATGCCGAGGTGGCGCACACTACCGTCGGCATCACGAACACCTTCGAGCGTTTCGCGGATCGACTTCGGCTGCCCGGGCAAATTGACGATGAGGCACTGGCCCCGGATCACTGCAACCTGGCGCGACAGAATCGCCGTCGGCACAAAGTTCAGGCTGATGCGGCGCATTTCCTCGCCGAAGCCGGGCATCTCCTTGTCGCCGATGGCCAGCGTGGCCTCGGGGGTGACGTCACGCACCGCCGGCCCGGTGCCACCGGTGGTGAGCACCAGGTTGCAACCGACCTGATCGACCAGCTCGACGAGCGTGCGTTCGATCAGCGCGCGCTCGTCCGGGATCAGACGCGTCTCTGCGGTCCAAGGAGAGGTCAGCGCCTTGCCGAGCCAGTCCGTCAGCGCGGGAATGCCCTGGTCCTGGTAGGTGCCGTCGGAGGCGCGGTCGCTGATCGACACCAGGCCGATGCGGATGTGTTCAGTCATGGGGTAGGTCTCTGCTCGATTGGGTTCGGGTGGTGCCGCCATGCGGCAACGCGCCGCTCGACCTGACGGCGAGCGCGATCAGTCTCCGGCACGCTCCGCCTCGTCGCTCGCCGCGGCCTGGGCATCGGCCTCCTCGGCCGCCTCCTGCGCGTCCTGCAACTCACGCAGCACGCGGAAGATCTCGCGGAAGGACTTGGGCGGCTTCGACGCTTCACGCTCCTTGAGCGCATTGCGGCGCAGCGTGCGCAGGTATTGCAGGTCGGCGTCGGGCCAGGTCTCGGCGATCGCGCCAAGGATCTGTTCATCCTCGAGCAGTTGCTCGCGCAGACGCTCGAGGCGATGCATCTTGGCGATCTCGGTGGCGGAGTTGCCGGCGAACACCTCGAGCTGGGCCTGGATCGGCGCCGGGTCGATCTTGCGCATCAGCTTGCCGACGTACTGGAGCTGACGGCGGCGGGCTTCCATCTTGAAGCCCTGCGCGGCGCGGATCGCCTCGTAGAGCGTGTCCGGCAAGGGCACTTTCTTCAGGCGCTCGGGCGACAGCGCGACGAGCTGCTCGCCGAGATCCTGCAGCGCCTGCATCTCGCGCTTGCGGCTGCTCTTGCTGGGCGGCTCGAGAAAATCATCCTCGTCTTCAGGGGCGGATCGGCCGTGATGGCGTGAATCTGGGCGCATTGCGTGCGGGGGGGGCTGGCTGGATCGGGTTAAGATTATATCCTTTGCACGCATCCAGCCCGCCCATGTCCAGCCCAGGCTTCTCCTTTTCCCAGGCGCATCTCGCCGAGATCGCCAGCGACATCCTCAAGTACGCGAAAAAGCACGGCGCCTCCGCATGCGAAACCGACGTCTCCGAGGGTTTCGGCCAGTCGGTCGCGGTGCGCAAGGGCGAGGTCGACACCATCGAGTACAACCGCGACAAGGGCGTAGGCATTACCGTCTATCTAGGCCAGCAGCGTGGCTATGCGAGCACCTCGGATTTCTCGAAGAAGGCGCTCAAGGCCACGGTGGAGGCGGCGCTGTCCATCGCCCGCTTCACCGCCCCTGACCCCTGTGCGGGCCTGGCGGACGCGGCGCTGATGGCAAAGCCCGGGGACATGCCCGGGCTCGACCTCTTCCACCCCTGGCAGATCGACGTCGGCGAGGCGATTGAACTCGCGCGCCGCTGCGAGGACGCCGCCTTTGCGGTGAGCCCGAAGATCACCAACTCCGAAGGCGCCAATACCTCGATCCAGCAGTCGCACTTCGTGTCGGCCAACAGCCATGGCTTCGTCGGTGGTTACGCTACCACCCGCCACGGGCTGTCGTGCTCGGTGATCGCCGGCGAAGGTGATGCCATGCAGCGCGAGTACTGGTACGACTCGCGCCGCGACCCGGCCGAGCTGATGGCACCGGAGGACATCGGCCGCCTCGCCGGCGAGCGCGCGCTGGCGCGCCTGGGCGCGAAGAAGATCCGCACCTGCGAAGTACCGGTGATCTTCGAGGCACCGCTCGCGGTGGCGCTGGTGGGCAACTTCGTGCAGGCGGTGAGCGGCGGCTCGCTCTACCGCAAGTCGAGCTTCCTCCTTGACAGCCTCGGCCAGCAGGTGTTTTCGCCCGTGGTGAGCATCTCGGAGCGCCCCCACCTGAAGAAAGGGTTCGGCTCCAGCCCCTTCGACAGCGACGGCGTCGCCACCCGCGACCGCGAGGTGGTCACCGATGGTGTGCTCAACGGCTACTTCCTCTCCACCTACTCGGCACGCAAGCTCGGCATGCCGACCACCGGCAACGCGGGTGGCTCGCATAACCTCATCGTCAAGCCGGGTGAGCAGGACCTTGGCGGCCTCATCAGGCAGATGGACAAGGGCTTGCTGGTCACCGAATTGCTTGGCCACGGCGTGAATTACGTCACGGGCGATTACTCGCGCGGTGCGGCAGGCTTCTGGGTAGAGAAGGGAAAGATCAAGCACGCCGTCGAGGAGGTCACCATCGCCGGCAACCTGCGCGAGATGTTCCGCAACATCGTCGCGGTGGGTAACGACGCCTTGCCGCGCGGCGCCAAGTTGTGCGGGTCGGTGCTGATCGAGCGCATGAAGGTCGCAGGCCGCTGAAAAGCGTCAGCACGGCCTGGCTGTACAGGTGGCGGCCCTCGTGTTGCCGCCATGGCGCGGTCTATAATCGATCCGTTATATTTCACACGCAACCGCAAGGAGAAACCGTGGAACGTCGTTCATTCCTCAAGAAGGCAGGTGTTGGCCTGGCTGCTGGCGCTGCTGCAGGCGTCACCTCGACCGCCGCGGTCGCCGCCCCCGCCGTGCAGACTGGTCTGCCCGAAATCAAGTGGCGCATGACCTCGAGCTTCCCCAAGAGCATCGACACGCTGTTCGGCAGCGCCGAACTGCTGACCAATCGCCTGCGTGAAATCACCGGCGGCAAGTTCGACATTCGCGTGTTCCCCGCCGGCGAGATCGTTCCCGGCCTGCAGGCGCTCGACGCCGTGCAGCAGGGCACGGTCGAGATGTGTCACTCCTGCTCGTACTACTACGTCGGCAAGGACAAGACCTTCGCCTTCGGCACCGCGGTGCCCTTCGGCATGAACGCTCGCCAGATGGACGCCTGGATCATCGGCGGCGGCGGCCAGGAGCTGCTGGACGAGTTCTACAGCGCCTACAACGTCTACTCCTTCCTCGGCGGTAACACCGGCGTGCAGATGGGCGGCTGGTACCGCAAGCAGATCAACACCCTGGATGACATCAAGGGCCTGAAGATCCGCATCGCCGGTATCGGCGGCGAGATCCTCGCGCGCATGGGCGCGATCCCGCAGCAGATCGCCGGCTCGGACATCTACCCCTCGCTCGAGAAGGGCACGATCGACGCTGCCGAATGGGTCGCCCCGTATGACGACGAGAAGCTCGGCTTCTACAAGGTCGCGCCGCACTACTATTCCCCCGGCTTCTGGGAGCCGGGCCCCGTGGTGCACTTCTACGTGAACAAGGCCGAGTGGGACAAGCTGCCCAAGGAGTACCAGGCCGCCTTCCGCGCCGCCTCGCGCGAGGCGCATATCCAGATGACGGCGATGTACGACCACAAGAACCCGCAGGCGCTTGCCCGCCTGCTGGCGCAGGGCGTCAAGCTGCAGAACTTCTCCAACGAGATCATGAAGAAGGCTTACGACGT
>DMCZ01000154.1:0-2392 GCA_003446655.1 Thauera sp.
AGATGTGTATAAGAGACAGCTCCCCCACCGATCCGTAATCCCGTCTTCTTCAGGATGCCCGCCGAGAACAGCACGTCGCGGCGGTGGCACGCCCCCGGATACTCCGCCGCGATCAGCGCGGCGATGTCTTCCACGCGCGCAAGCGCAGCCTCGCGGCTGGCGGCGTGAACCATTGCGAAGAGGTTGTACGGCCAGTCGGGCAGATGGCGCGGGCGGCGATAGCAATGGGTGACGAAGTCGAGCCTGCCCACCCGCATCCCCACGGCGTCGATCATGGCGTCGTCGATGTCCCACACGCTCATGCCGTTGGCGGTGTAGCCAATTGCATAGTGGTTGGGCACCGCGCCGATACGGCGGATTCGACCGTCCGCCAGCATCGCGACGAGACGGCTGCGCACCACAGCCTCGGCCACGCCGAGCGTCTCGGCGACCACGGCGTAGGGCCGCGCCACCAGCGGCAGGCCGCCCTGGGTAGCGAGCACGATGCGGCGGTCGAGGTCTGCCAGATCGGGATGAGATGCCCTGCGAGAAGACTCGTCCAGGCTCGCTGCAGCAGCGGCCTCTGCGTCCGCGCGCACGCCGGTGCCGTTGTCGCGCATGCCTTGTGCCATCAAGCCTCCAGCCTCATCTCGACGAAGTATTCGCGTTCCTTCGGGAACAGATGCACCACCAGACCGGTGGCCGCCTCGATGCGGCGCGCGCAGTCGGCGATGCCGTCGGGAGTCTCGGTGGCGAGTACGAACCACATGTTGAGCGCGTGCTCGCGGCGGTAATTGTGCGCAACTTCGGGAAAGGCGTTCACTGCCTCCACCGTGCCTGCCCACTGCGCCTCCGGAACCGCGATCGCAGCCAGGCAGAAGGCGCCGCCCATGCGCTCGATCTGGTACATGGGCCCGAAACGGGTCAGCACGCGATCGTCGAGAAGCGACTGCAGGCGCGCAATGACCGCGTCCTCCGACAGGCCGAGCGCTGCACCGACCTCGGCGAAGGGGCGCTCGGAGAGCGGAAATTCGCCCTGAAGCGCATTGATCAGGCGGCGGTCGATGTCGTCGGGGGCGCGCTTCGCGGCGACGCCGCGACGGCCGGCCGAGGCCGCGGCTTGTGCTTCAGACATGAGCGAGGTCCTTGGCGCCGAGATAGCGCGCGCCGGTCTGCTTGAAGCGCCGGCAGCTGAACAGCACCGCGTGCGGATGGCGATCGAGACCGAGACGCGCGGCAAGATCATCCCGCGCAGCGAGCACCTCCTCGCGCGCGCTGCCGTGGATCATGCAGAAAAGGTTGTAAGGCCAGTCGGGCAATACCCGGCTGCGGCGGTAGCAAAGCGTGACTGCCGATTCCTGCGCGAGCCGGCGGCCGAGCGCGGACACCTCGGCGTCGGGCACGTCCCACACGCACATCGCGTTGGCCTCGAGGCCGAGCTCGTGGTGGCGCACGACCACGCCGAAGCGACGGATCAGGCCTTCGTCCACCCAGCGCGCGATGCAGGCGATGACGGCCGCCTCACGCATGCCGACCCGCGCAGCCAGCGTGGCGAAGGGGCGTGCCTCCAGGGTGAGGCCACCTTGCAGCGCCGCGATGAGCTGGCGCTCGATCGCGGGGAGTTCGCAGCCGCCATCCGCGTTGCCAAGCTTGATTGCTTGGCCCGTACAGGCGACCCGCGCGTCAACCTGAGCGCGCCGCCCTGCCCCGCCCGCCTTGAGGTCGAAGCCGAGGTCGATGTGGAACTCTTCTTCCAGCGGCAGCACGATGACCGCGCAGCCGGTGTCGCGCTCGATGCCAGCGACCACCTCGTCGAGCTGCGCACGCGAGGCTGCGGTGACCACGAACCACAGGTTATAGCGGTGCTCGCGCTGGTAGTTGTGGTTGATCGCCGGCTCGCGCGTGACGCGCGCGGCGACCTCCTCGAGGCGCTCGGGCGGCGCGGCCAATGCGGCCAGGGCACTCGCACCCAGCCGGCGCGGAGCGAACACCGCGCCCACCCGGCTCACCAGGCCCTGAACGCCCATGTCCCGGTAGGCGGCGATGACGTCTTCCTCGCTCGCCCCCACCGCCTGCGCGATGCGCGCGAAGGGTCGCGGCTCGAGCGGGAAGTCGCGCTGCCACTCGTTGAGCAGGCGGAAGCCGGTGGCGTCAAGCGCCTCGGGCAAGATCGGCTGGCGCGGCATCAGAAGCCCGTACGCGCGGCGCGCGTGGTGAAGAAGATACCGCTCGGGCTCGCCGAGTCGAAGCCGCCGATCTGCTTCTTGGTCGCGGTGTCGTAGATCACCACCTTGTTGTCGTCGCGGGCCGACAGCCAGACCTCGTGGCCCTTGGACAGGAACTCCATGTGCAGGATGCCGCGCCCCGGCTGCAAGGTATCGGTGACCTCGCCGCTGACGGTGTCGATGACCTG
>DMCZ01000154.1:2565-3462 GCA_003446655.1 Thauera sp.
GTGTCGGTGTCGACCACCAGCACCTCGTGGCGACCGATCGCCGGCAGGTAGGCACGATTGCCGGCGATCGACCAGCCGCGCAGGTGGGGCATCTTGAAGACCGGCAGGGGCTGCTCGCCGCGGCCGTAGCCGGAGAGGATCTTGCGACTGCCCTTGTCGAGGTTCCACAGGTCGATCAGCGCCAGGCCGTCCTCGCCAAAGAGGCCGGCAATGTAGTAACGGCCATTGGGCGACACCAGTGCGTCGTAGGGCTGCTTGCCGCCGTCGAAACGCTGGGTGACAGGCTTCTTCGGGTCGGAAAAGTCGGTGATACGGATCTCGCCCGCCTCGAACAGGGAATAGATGAAGCGCTTGCCGGAGAGGTCGGCCAGGCCAACGACCTTGGAGCGGGTGCCGTCCTCGGTGGTCGCGGGCACGTCGGCGACGAGCTCGAGGGTGTCGGCGTCGAACGCCTTGATGCCGCCCGGTTCGTAGTTCTGCACCACCACCAGGCTGCCGTCGTGCGAGATCGAGCCGCCGATCGCGTTGCCGGCCTGCACGACGCGACCAGCGATGCGACGCTCGAGCAGGTCGACCTTGGTCAAGCCGCCATCGCGCCCGAAGACGAACGCGTAGCGCCCGTCGCGCGAGAACACCACCGAGGCGTGCGACAGGTCACCCAGCCCGCCGACGGTCTCGAGCACACTGCGGCCGGTGGTCTCGACGACCTTCACATTGCCATCGGCGCGCTCGATGACGACCCCGAGATCGCCGGTTCCACGCAGCGCTACCGGGGCAGTGGTCGAGCAGGCTGACAGCAATACGACCATCGCTGACAGAACCAGGCCCCACAGGGCGGGCGGCGCGAGACGGACTTTTTGGGAAGACATGGGAACTCCGGATACGGGAGGGCGCGCG
>DMCZ01000154.1:3737-4207 GCA_003446655.1 Thauera sp.
GTGGTGAGCGCGGGTCCGAGCCCGCCCTTGAGCGTCAGCCCGTGACAGGAGCCACAGTCCTGGCGAACGATATGGATCAGTTCGCGCGCACGCTGGGGATCAGGTTGCGCAGGGCGCGCGTCCGACGCCGAAGCAAGCGCCGAGACCAGGGCCGCACCGATCAGGACGGCGACATGGGCAACGAGGGGCGGGAGTTTCATGCTGTTATCCGACGACAAGACAGGCGCGGACAGGATCGCCGTTCAGCCCGGGCGAAACCTTGACTCGAATCAACCCCGGCCACAGTGGGGTTGTGCGCCGCCTCTCCACGCGCCAGCCCGCCCCCGTCGCGCCTTACTCCTCCACGATCACCACGCCGAGCATCTCCGGGTGCGGGCCGCAGCGATACTCGAAACGCCCAACCTCCGGGAAGACGCGCGACCACTTCTCCCCCGGGAAGAAGCGCTCGGACTCCTCTCCTCGCCCAAGGA
>DMCZ01000154.1:4506-4652 GCA_003446655.1 Thauera sp.
CCGCGCCCTTACTGCTTGGCAGCCTTCACATGGCCGTCGGCATCGATCCCGAGCTTGTAGCCGAGCGACACGTGATGGAAGCGGCCGGCTGCGCTGTCGTCGTGGATGGCGAAGCCGAAGTTGTAGGCCTTGCCCGACTCGAGCGC
>DMCZ01000025.1:0-1822 GCA_003446655.1 Thauera sp.
CGCACCCTCGAGTTCGGCCCGGTCACCAGCGTGATCCGCGGCGCCGCCGGCACCGACTTCCAGGTCGGCTCGCTCGGCATCTTCAAGTACAACGACATCAAGCAGATCCTCTGATCCGGAGCCCCGATCATGTCTTTCCAGCAAGGTTTGAGCGGCCTGAACGTTTCCTCCAAGGCCCTGGACATCATTTCGAACAACGTCGCCAACACGAACACGGTGGGTTTCAAGAGCGGCGGGGCGATCTTCGCCGACGTCTATGCGGCGTCGCTGACCGGCTCGGTGACCGGCAAGCAGGTGGGCGCCGGCAGCACGCTCGGCGCGGTGCGCCAGACCTTCACGCAGGGCAACCTGACCACCACGAACAACCCGCTCGACCTGGCGATCAACGGCGATGGCTTCTTCATCGTCGGGCGTCCGGACGGCCCCAACGTCTATACGCGCAACGGCCAGTTCGAACTCGACAAGAACGGCTTCATCGTCACCCCGACTGGCGAGAAGCTGATGGGTTTCCAGAGCCTGGCCTCGGCCGGTCAGTTACCGAGCCCGGTCGGCGGGTTGAAGGAATTGCAGATTCCAATCATCGGCTCGCTGCCGCAGACGACGGACACGATCACCATCGGTGGCAACCTGGATGCGAATTCGCTCAGTCCTGCCGAGATGTATCCCTCTGTCTTCGAGGGCGACGCTGACGGGCTTTTCCCGCTTGATGGCGATAACTGGCGCGATGCCCGCAGTTACAACTTCTCGACGTCGATCGAGGTGTTCGACAGCCTGGGCAAGTCGCACGAACTGACCTTCTATTTTGAGAAGCTCAAGAATGTTGCGGATGACCCGGCCACACCAGCGGTGGATGAAGAGGTCACCAACACATGGCGGGTGCACACGAGCGTCGACGG
Source organism: Thauera sp. (assembly GCA_003446655.1). Lineage (GTDB taxonomy): Bacteria > Pseudomonadota > Gammaproteobacteria > Burkholderiales > Rhodocyclaceae > Thauera. Next base: position 897 of record DMCZ01000025.1, read on the forward strand.
GGATAGACCTCTCCCGAATTCGGCGCCTGATGCGAACGACTTCGTGTGGGAGCTGAAATTCGACGAGAAGGGCCTGCTCGTCACCACGACCGGGCCGAGTACCGTCAATCCTTTCCTGGTGCCGCCCGAGTACACGCCCGACGCCTCTCCCATGTCGTTCAGCGTCGACTTCGCCAACATGCGCCAGATCGGTGGGCCCTACCTGATCACCGAGCTCACTCAGAACGGCTACACGGGTGGCGAGCTTGCGGGCGTCTCGGTTGGCCGCGACGGCATCATCACCGGCCGCTACACCAACGGCGAGACCGTCGCGCTCGCGCAGCTCGGCATCCAGACCTTCCGCAACCCCAACGCGTTGAACTCGATCGGCAACAACTACTGGGAGGCAACGCTCGACTCCGGTTTGACCGCGCCGACCAAGCCGGGCGAGGGCGTGGCGGGCGTGATCTCTTCCGGCATGGTCGAGGACGCCAACGTCGAGCTCACCCAGGAACTGGTGCAGATGATCATCCAGCAGCGCAACTACCAGGCCAACGCGCAATCCATCAAGGCGCAGGACCAGATCCTGCAGACCCTGGTGAACCTGCGCTGATCCTGAACCGTCGATAACGCACGAGGCTAGCGATGGACCGCCTGATCTACACCGCGATGACCGGCGCCAAGGGCACCATGGACCAGCAGGCGGCGGTCGCGCACAACCTCGCCAATGCCACCTCCACCGGCTTCCGCGCCGAGCTGCACAAGCTGCGCGCGGTCGAGGTGCAGACCGACGCCCTGCGCACGCGCGCGTTCACGGTCGATGCCAGCGTGGCGACCGATTTCGACGAAGGCTCGCTGCAATTCACCGGCCGCCCCTACGACGTCGCGCTCGCCGGCAAGGGCTGGCTGGCGGTGCAGATGCCCGACGGCACCGAGGCCTACACCCG
>DMCZ01000025.1:1964-4711 GCA_003446655.1 Thauera sp.
GTGTCCGCCTCGCAGCCCGACCAGCCCGGCGTGGTCAATGTCGTTGCCCAGCTCAAGCTGGTGAATCCGCCAGAGGCCGATCTGGTGCGCGGCGACGACGGCCTGTTCCGGGTTCGGGGCGGGGCGCCGGCGGTGGCCGACCCCAGTGTGCGCGTGGCGGGCGGCTACCTCGAAGGCAGCAACGTCAACGTCGTCGATCAGATGGTGCAGATGATCTCGCTCGCGCGCCAGTTCGAGATGCAGACCCGCATGCTGTCCACCGCCGAGCAGAACGACCGCGCCGCCGCTCAGGTGCTCGGCCGCGTTGGCTGACGCGATCGGCCGGCGGATTAGCACGGTTTTTGCGTTGCTTATTGCAGGATGGCCGGTGACGGCGCAGGCCTAAACTGATTCCATCGAAAATTCGGCAAACCGGCACCAATGCGCCGGCAATCGGCGGCAAACGACCGGCAAAACCGGTAACCCTTGCCGCATCGGCAACGCAAGCCAAAGGACTTCGTCATGATCCGCTCCCTGTGGACAGCCCGTACCGGGCTGGATGCCCAGCAAACCTCGCTGGACGTGATCTCCAACAACCTGGCCAACGTCTCCACCAACGGCTTCAAGCGCCAGCGCGCGATCTTCGAGGACCTGCTCTACCAGACCATCCGCCAGCCCGGCGCGCAGTCGACGCAGCAGACGCAGATCTCCAGCGGCCTGCAGATCGGTACCGGCGTCAAGCCGGTGGCCACCGAGCGCATCTTCACCCAGGGCACGCTGCAGCAGACCGGCGGCTCGCTCGACGTCGCGGTGCAGGGCAACGGCTTCTTCCAGGTCGCGATGCCCGACGGCACCACCGCCTACACCCGCGACGGCGCCTTCCAGCTCGACAGCCAGGGCAACGTCGTCACCGCCAGCGGCTACACGCTGGCCGACAACATCAACATCCCGGCCGATGCGCTGTCGGTGACCATCGGCAAGGACGGCACGGTGAGCGTGCTGCAGGCGGGCGGGGTGGCGCCGGTCGAGATCGGCGCCGTTCAGCTCGCCACCTTCGTCAATCCGGGCGGCCTGCAGAGCGCAGGCGAGAACCTGTTCTACGAGACCGCCTCGAGCGGCGTCGCCACGCCGACCCAGCCCGGCACCAACGGCGCGGGGGTGCTCAACCAGGGCTACGTCGAGGTCTCCAACGTCAACGTCGCCGAGGAGCTGGTGAGCATGATCGTCACCCAGCGCGCCTACGAGCTCAATTCGCGCGCCATCTCCACCTCCGACCAGATGCTCGGTCGGCTGACCCAGCTCTGAGACCCGCCGTGATGAAGCTCTCCGCCGCGCTCGCGCTTGCCGCCCTGGCCGTCCTGTCGGGCTGCGCGTCGATCCACCCCACGCCGCCGACCGCGGTGCACCAGCCGATGACCGCCCGCCCCGAGGGCCGCGCCCAGGCGGCGCCCGCCACCGGCGCGATCTACCAGGCCGCCTACGCCCGCCCGCTGTTCGAGGACCGGCGCGCGCGCCAGGTCGGCGACACGATCACCATCAACCTCGTCGAGCGCAACACCGCGCAGAAGAGCGCCAACGCCAACGCCACCCGCAACGGCAGCATGACGGCCGGCATCGGGCCGATCAGCCGCCTGCCGCTGAAAGGCCTCAACGGCCTCGAGCTGGAGGCGGATTCGGAGTCCGATTTCGCCGGCAAGGGCGCCGCGGCGGCCAACAACGCCTTCAACGGCACGATCACCGTCACCGTGATCGAGGTCTATCCCAACGGCAACCTGCTGGTGTCGGGCGAGAAGATGGTGGCGATCAACCAGGGCAACGAGTTCATCCGCTTCTCGGGCGTGATCAACCCCAACAACGTCACCGCTGCCAATTCGGTGCAGTCCACCCAGGTGGCCGACGCGCGCATCGAGTACCGCGGCAGCGGCTTCATCGACGAGTCCAACACCATGGGCTGGCTGCAGCGCTTCTTCGTCGCCATCATGCCTTTCTGAGGACGGCGCCATGTCCAAGCTCTCATCCCTGCTGCTGCGCGCCCTGGTGGCTATGCTCGCCGCCGGCATCTTCTACAGCACCGCGGCGGAAGCGGCCGCCGAGCGCATCAAGGACCTCGCCTCGGTGGCCGGCGTGCGCGACAACCAGCTCGTCGGCTACGGCCTGGTCGTCGGCCTCGACGGTTCGGGCGACCAGACGACGCAGACGCCCTTCACCGTGCAGAGCATCATCAACATGCTCGGCAACATGGGGGTGACCCTGCCGCCGGGCACCAACCTGCAGTTGAAGAACGTCGCCGCGGTGATGGTCACCGCCACGCTGCCGCCCTTCGCGCGCCCCGGGCAGCAGGTGGATGTCACCGTGTCCTCGATCGGCAACGCCAAGAGCCTGCGCGGCGGCACGCTGGTGATGACGCCGCTGAAGGGCGCCGATGGCCAGGTCTATGCGATCGCGCAGGGCAACATGGCGGTGGGCGGCGCCGGCGCGCAGGGCGGCGGCGCCTCGCTGGTGATCAACCACCTGTCTGCCGGCCGCATTCCGGGCGGCGCGACCGTCGAGCGCGCCGTGCCGGCGATGCTGGGCGAGGGCGAGACGGTGACCTTCGAGCTCAACGACAACGACTTCGGCACTGCACGTCGCGTGGTCGATGCGATCAACCTGGCCTACCCGGGCGCCGCGCGGGCTCTCGATGGGCGCGCCATCCAGGTACGGGCGCCGGCCGACTCCAGCGCTCGCGTGGCCTTCCTCGGTCATCTGGAAAACCTCGAGGTCACCCC
>DMCZ01000025.1:4946-5170 GCA_003446655.1 Thauera sp.
GCGCACGGCAACCTCACCGTCACCGTCAACACCGAGACCCAGGTCAGCCAGCCCGCGCCGCTGTCGGGCGGGCAGACCGTAGTCACGCAGACCGGCCAGGTCGACATCGCCCAGGAGGGCGGCGCGCTGTTCAACGTGCGTGGCGGCACGAATCTCGCGGACGTGGTCAAGGCGCTCAATGCGCTCGGCGCCAAGCCGATGGACCTCGTCAGCATCCTGCAGGC
>DMCZ01000025.1:5439-7495 GCA_003446655.1 Thauera sp.
GCAGCGAAGGCCAGCAGGACGTCGCCTTGCGCGCGGCCGCCAAGCAGTTCGAGGCGCTGTTCCTGCAGATGGTCATGAAGTCGATGCGCGACGCCACGCCGGCCAGCAGCCTGATGGACAGCGAGCAGACCAAGATGTACCAGAGCCTGCTCGACCAGCAGATGGCGCTGAATCTTGCGCAGTCGCGCGGGGCCGGGATGTCTGAGGTGATCTACCGCCAGCTTGGCGGCAAGTCGGCGCCTGCCGGCCCGGCGGCTTCGGTCGACGGTCAGGCGGCGGAAGCTGCGGGTGGCGCAGGCGGCGTTGGCAAGGGTGGCTTCGACCTCGCCAACGTGATCCGGCGACCGGCAATTCCTGCCGTCCGTGGGCGCGAACTGGAAGCTTCTGCCGTTGCCGCCCTTGCCGGTTTGCCGGACGCGGCGCGCGTGCCGGGCATGGGGGCCGGCGTCGGCACGGGCAGCTTCTCCGCAGCGTCGATCTACGAGAAGGCCGCGCTCGAGGCCCGGCTCAACGCGGCCGTGCGCAGCGCGCGCGATGCCAGCGGAGCGGTGTCGCAATCGGCGCGGGACTTCGTCACCGAAGTCTGGCCGCATGCGCTCGAGGCCAGCCGCAAGACCGGCATCCCGGCGCAGTTCATGGTCGCGCAGGCAGCGCTCGAGACCGGCTGGGGGCAGAAGCAGCTGCGCCATGCCGACGGCAGCCCGAGCCACAACCTCTTCAACATCAAGGCCGGCGCCGCGTGGACCGGGCGCACGGTGGCCCGGGACGTGGTCGAGTACGCCAACGGCCAGGCCTACACCGAGCCCTCCCGCTTCCGCGCCTATGGCTCGTACGCCGAGTCCTTCCGCGACTACGCGAACCTGATGACGCGCAGTCCGCGCTACGCCGACGTGCTCGGCCAGACCGACCCCGCCGCCTTCGCGCGCAGCCTGCAGGACGCCGGTTACGCCACCGACCCGATGTACGCCGACAAGCTCACCCGCATCATCGGCGGCAATACGCTGCGCAATGCGCTCGCGCTGGCGGGTTGATCAAGCGCCTGGCGAGGGCTGGCAGGGATCTTGCGTATAAGGCCTGAAACCAGCGCATCCGGGAAAGATCATGTCGTCCTTGCTCAACATCGGGCTCACCGGCCTGAATGCCTCGCAGGCCTACCTCAACACCACCAGCCACAACATCGCCAACGCGGCGACGCCGGGCTATCACCGCCAGAGCGTCACCCAGCAGGCGCGCGACCCGCAGTATCTGGGCGGAGCGTTCTTCGGCACCGGCACGCAGATCACCGGCGTCAAGCGCGCCTACAGCGAGCTGCTCGAGACGCAGGTGCTGAACGCGGACAACCGCCGCGCCGAGTACGCGGCCTACAACCGCTTCATCTCGCAGGTCGACAACGTGCTCGCCGATTCGGACACCGGCCTCACCCCGGCGCTCAACGAGTTCTTCGGCGCGCTGCAGAGTGTCTCGTCCAACCCCACCAACATCGCTGCCCGCCAGGCCCTGATCTCCTCCGGCGAGACGCTGGTCGCACGGTTCCAGACGCTGGACGCGCGTATCGGCGAGATCGCCCAGGGGGTGGAAACCGACATGGCGTCGACCATGGTCAGCATCAATGGCTACGCGGGCGCGATCGCCGAGCTCAACCAGCGCATCGCCGTGTCGCAGGCCACCGGGCTGGGCAACGCCGCCAACGATCTGCTCGACCAGCGCGACCAGGCGATCGCCGAGCTCAACAAGCTGGTCAAGGTCAACGCGGTGCCGCAGCGCGACGGTTCGCTGTCGATCTTCATCGGCTCGGGGCAGGCACTGGTGCTCGGCACCAGCGCCAAGGAACTGTCGATGGGCGACACTCTCGACGAGAACGGCCGCCCCATGGTGCTGATCAGCGGCCCGAACGGTACGCAGACGCCGCTCGCCGAGAGCCTCATCACCGGCGGCGAGCTCGGCGGTCTGCTCGCGGTGCGCCGCGACGGCATGGAGCCCGCGCAGCGCAGCCTGGGGCTGATCGCCGCCACGCTGGCGACGGCGTTCAATGAGCAGCACAAGCTGGGCATAGATC
>DMCZ01000025.1:7593-8330 GCA_003446655.1 Thauera sp.
CGTGTTTTCGTCTATCCCACGCGTTACGCCGCCGGCACGATCGGGATGGCCCTCTCCGATCCGCGCTTGGTCGCTGCTGCAGCGCCGGCGTTAGCCAGCGTGCCGGCATCCAACACCGGCTCGCTGGAGGTACAGGCGCTCACCTTCACTGACGTTGGAGACAATCCTGCGGGCAGCACGCTCACCTTGCCCGACCTGAGCTATCGCTTTGACGCGGCGACGAATCGGCTCGTCCTCGATCCTGCCGTTGCGGGCTGGAATCCGACGCTGGATTACAACCCCCTCACGGAGGGTACTGGAAAGGTTTTCGAGATCACTGGTCCCGACGGCGTAGCGTTCGAGCTCAAGATCTCGGGTACGCCTGCCGATACTGACGTTATTACGATAAAGGACAACGCCGGCGGCATCGCCGACAACCGCAACGCCGCGCTCCTCGGCGCGCTGCAGACCGACAAGCTTATGTTTGGCGCGGGTGGCAGCGCGGACCGGCCCACGGCGACGCTCAACAACGCCTATGCTCAACTCGTGGCCAGGATCGGCAGCAAGACGCGCGAGGTGCAGGCCGGCGAGCGCACGCAGGGCTCGTTACTTGCGCAGGCCACCGCGGCACGGGATTCGGTGTCCGGAGTGAACCTGGACGAGGAGGCCGCCAACCTGGTGCGCTTCCAGCAGACCTACCAGGCGGCGGGGCGGGTGATGTCGGTCGCACAGCGTCTGTTCGACGAGATGCTGGCGAT
>DMCZ01000205.1 GCA_003446655.1 Thauera sp.
AGATGTGTATAAGAGACAGATCACGGTGTTTTCCAGCAGCATGGTGATGGTCATCGGCCCCACGCCGCCCGGCACCGGGGTGATGGCGCCGGCGACTTCCCTGGCCGACTCGAAATCCACGTCTCCGCACAGCTTGCCAGCGTCCGGGCCATCCTGCAGGCGGTTGATGCCGACGTCGATGACGGTGGCGCCCGGCTTGATCATGTCGCCGGTGACGAAACGCGGCTTGCCGATCGCCGCCACCAGGATGTCGGCGCGGCGGGTGTGGAAGGCGAGATCCTTCGTCTTCGAGTGGCATACGGTGACCGTGGCGCCGGCGTTGGTCAGCAGCATCGCCATCGGCTTGCCGACGATGTTCGAGCGGCCGATCACCACCGCCTCGGCGCCCTGCACCGGAGTGCCGGTGGATTCCAGCATCTTCATGACGCCATGCGGCGTGCAGGGAATGAAGGCCTCGCGGTTCTGCGACAGGCGGCCGACGTTCTCTGCATGAAAACCGTCGACGTCCTTCTCGATGGCGATCGCCTCGAGCACTGCCGTCTCGTCCAAGTGTCTCGGCAGCGGGAGCTGCACCAGGATGCCGTGCACCGAGGGGTCTGCATTGAGCTCGGCGAGCTTGGCCATCAGCTGATCCTGGGTGGCAGTCTCAGGGTAGTCAAAGCGCAGCGAGCGAATGCCCGCCTTCTCGCAGCCTGCCACCTTGTTGCGCACGTACACCGCCGAGGCCGGATCGGCGCCGACCAGGATGACCGCCAGGCAAGGTTGCACTCCACGCGCCCTCAGTACTGCGGCGCGCTCTGCGATTTCGACGCGCACGCGCGCGGAAAGCGCGTTGCCGTCGATGATGCGAGCGGTCATCGGAAGAGTCCCCAAAAAGCCCGTGATTTTACAACATGCCGGCGCAGCCGGCGGCGCCGATCGTGTGCCGCGCACCCGAGGCAACTTGCGCCCGCGGCGCTCGCGCCCGGTCAGCGCGAGACCGCGCCAGGCTCGAGCGAGACCACGTGCTGCACCAGCTCGGCCAGCGAATGCGCGCCCATCTTTTCCATCACGCGGGCGCGGTGCACTTCCACGGTCTTGATGCTGATGCCGAGCACATCGGCAATCTGCTTGTTGAGCTTGCCGACGATGATGAGGTCGAGTACTTCGCGCTCGCGCTGGGTGAGCTGCTCCATGCGGCGGGAGGTATCGGCCTCGAGCAGGCGTTTGTCCCGGGTCTCCCGTTCGAGCTGCAGGCACTGCTCGACCAGGCGCAGCATGTCGCGCTCGCCGAAGGGCTTCTCGATGAAATCCACCGCCCCCTTCTTCAGCGCCGATACGGCCATCGGCACGTCGCCGTGGCCGGTGATGAAGACGACGGGCAGGCTGCAGTGCCGGCGGCCGAGCTCTTCGAACAGTTCCAGCCCGCTCATGCCGGGCATGCGCACGTCGAGCACGATGCAGCCGTTCATGTCCGGTCGGCACGCGGCAAGGAAGGCTTCGCCCGATTCGTGGGCCTCGACCGCGTAGCCGTTCGCCTCCAGCATCCATGCGAGCGAATCGCGCAGGGCTTCGTCGTCGTCGACGATGTGAACGATCTGGTCAGGCGCTGTGGGCAATCCGCTCACTGGCTATCTCCGTCGGCAGGGTAAACGAGAATATGGTACCGCCTTCGGGGTTCTCATCGACAAGCAATCGTCCATTGTGGAACTCCACGATCGAGCGGCAGATGTTCAGCCCCATGCCCATGCCCTCGGCCTTGGTCGTGAAGAAGGGCGTGAACAGCTGCCGTCTGCCCTCTTCGCTGATGCCATGGCCGCGATCGATGACGGCCACCTCCACCGCAGCCTCTCCGAACCGGCGCACGCGCACGGTCAGCACGCGTTGCTCGGGNNGCGTCGATGTCGGCGAAGCCGATGGCGTCGTCCAGCACCTCGGTGATCTTCACTGCGCTGCGGCGCGGTTCACTCTTCTTCACGAACTCGCGCACGCGGCGGATGATCTTGCCGGCGCGCTCGGCCTGGAAGCTCGCCTTCTGCATCGCGGCGAGCACGTCCTCGGCCTTTGCGCCGCCCGCCTGCAGGCGGGTGACCGAGCCGGCGCAATAGTTGGCAATCGCCGCCAGCGGCTGGTTGAGCTCGTGCGCCAGCGTGGAGGCCATCTCGCCCATGGTGATCAGGCGCGACGTGCGTTGCAGGCGCTCTTCCTGCTGGCGCGCGACTTCGGCGGTCTGCTTGCGGTCGGTGATGTCGGTCGCGATGCCCATGCGCACCACACGGCCATCAACCCAGCGCGTAGCCTGCTCGCGGACGTGGTACCAGCGCCCGGACAAGGGGTGCTGGAGTTCGCCGTCGAAGAGCTCGCGCGGCACGTCAGCCGGCGACAGGTTGCGCGGATCGATGCGATAGTCGCCGCGCTCGGGCTGCGGCACCGCGACCCCGCGCACCGTGCGCCCGACCGCGTCGAAACCATGGATGCGCTTGAAGGCAAGGTTGGCGAAGAGGATCTCGTCGGTGCGCGCATCGGCCACGAAGACCGCGGCGTCGAGCCCGTCGAGCACCGCCTCGAAACGCTCGTGCGCCGACTCCAGTGCCGCGCGCACGCGCTTGGGCTCGGTGATGTCGGTGATCGAGGCCATCCAGCCCGTCTGGCGCCCGGTGAGGTCGATCAGCGGCGACAGGTAAAAACGAGCATCGAAGCGCTCGCCGTTCTTGCGCTGGATGCGCATCTCGAAGCCGCTGCGCGGCGCCTGGCCTGCCAGCGTCATCGCCAGGTTGCGCTCGCAGACCTCGCGCTGCTCGGGGGGCCAGTAGGGAAACGGCGGTCCTGCGCCGAGCAACTCCTCTTCATCAAAGCCGATCATGCGGCAGAACGCCGTATTGACGTAGATGATGCGCCCGGTCAGATCGATCGCGCGCAATCCCGTGACGACCGAATCTTCCATTGCCTTGCGGAAGGCGGACTCTGCGCGGAGCGCATCCTCGGTAGCCTTGCGCCCGGTAATGTCTGTCTCTTATACACATCT
>DMCZ01000094.1:0-2198 GCA_003446655.1 Thauera sp.
GCCCTGGAGCAGGCTGGCGCCGCGCTCATGGTCATGGAGATGGTGCCGGCGACGCTGGCTACCGAGATCACCACCAGCCTGACGAGCATGGCCACGATCGGCATTGGGGCCGGCCCGGGCTGCGATGGCCAGGTGCTGGTGCTGCACGATCTGCTCGGCGTCTTCCCTGGCAAGACTGCGCGCTTCGTGCGCAACTTCATGGATGGCGCCGCAAGCATCGAGGAGGCCGTTGCGCGCTATGTCGCCGCGGTAAAGGACGGCAGCTTCCCGGCAGCCGAGCACTGCTATTGATCGGCCCGCGCGCTCGCTCAAAGCCACCACAGACGCCTGAAAACATGCAGATCCACGACACCATTGAGAGCCTGCGCACCGCCCGCGCCAAAGCAGGCAAGGTGGCCTTCGTGCCTACCATGGGCAATCTCCACGAAGGCCATATCGCACTGATGCGTCAGGCCGGCGAGCACGCCGACTGCGTCATCGCCAGCATCTTCGTCAATCGGCTGCAGTTCGGCGCCGGCGAGGATTTCGACCGCTATCCGCGCACCTTCGCGGCCGACTGCGAGAAGCTGCAGGAAGCCGGCGTGGGGCATGTGTTCGCGCCCGACGAGCGCGTGATGTACCCGCAGCCGCAGCGCTACCACGTCGAGCCAGCGCCGGCCCAGGTGTCGATCCTCGAGGGCGAGTTCCGCCCGGGGCACTTCCGCGGCGTGGCGACCGTGGTGATGAAGCTGCTCAACATCGTGCAGCCCGACATCGCCCTGTTCGGAAAGAAGGACTACCAGCAGCTGATGGTGCTCTCGAACATGGTGCGCGAGATGGCGATGCCCGTGGAAGTGCTGCCGGGCGAGACGGTGCGCGCCGCGGATGGGCTGGCGCTGTCCTCGCGCAACGGTTACCTGAGCGCCGACGAGCGCGCCCGCGCGCCCCTGCTCCACCGCCTGCTCAGCCGCATCCGCGACGCGGTGCGTGCCGGCGACCATGATCTGCTGAAGCTCGAGACCGACGCCATGGCCGAGCTTGCCGCCGCCGGCTGGGAACCCGACTACATCGCGGTGCGCCGCCGCGCCGACCTGCAGCCACCATCGCACCAGGACGACCCCCTGGTGGTGCTGGGCGCAGCCAGACTGGGCCGCACACGCCTGATCGACAACCTCGAGATCTGAAGCCACCCGGATCAGGGTACGCCCGGCCTTGCATCCGGGCACGGTTCTGGTTAAAAAACCAGTGACTCGACAATAAACGCCGCCCGCACTCTGCGGTGCGCATTTCAACAACGAAGGGGGAGAAGGACCATGATGACGACCGTGAAGCAGATCCTCGAGCAGAAGGGCAGCACATTCCATGCGGTGCGCCCGACGGACTCGGTGTTCGATGCGCTTTCGCTGATGGCCCAGTTCGACATCGGCTGCGTACTGGTTACCGAGAGCGACAGGCTCGTGGGCATCTTCACCGAGCGCGACTATGCGCGCAAGGTCGTACTGAAGGGGCTCGTCTCCCGCGACGTCAAAGTCGGCGACCTGATGACCCAAGCTCCTTACACGGTGGGCCTGTCGGGCACTGCCGACGAGGTCATGGCCACCATGACCGAGAAGCGCTTCCGCCATATCCCGGTGGTCGAAGGCGGCAGGGTGCTGGGTATCGTCACAATCGGCGACATGGTCAAGTCGATCGTCAGCCAGCAGGAAAAGACGATCAAGCAACTCGAGAGCTACATAGCGGGCGACCTCGCCGCGGAGTAATCCCCTGGGCCCCTGCGGGCACTCGTAATGAACGCAGGCAGTTTACGCACAACGCCGGACGGCTCCATGAAGCCGTCCGGCGTTGTCGTATCCGGCCTTCAGCGCCGCCGTGGCGCTGCGATCAGCCCTACGCCCGGGCGAGCGCCTTGCTCACGACCTCGGCAACGTCAGACGAGAGCCCCTCGGCACCGAGCACGCGCTCGAGCTGGGGCTGGATGCTCCTCTGCAGCGCGGGTGTCAGGTGGCGCCAGTTCTCCAGCGCACGTGCCATGCGCGAAGCCACCTGCGGATTCCTGGCGTCGAGGGCAATTACCTGGTCGGCCCAGAACGCATGACCACTACCATCGGCGGCGTGGAACTCGCCCGGGTTGGCACGGAAGAAGGTGCCGAGCAGTGCGTACACCTTGTTGGGGTTCGACAGGCTGAAGGCCGGGTCGCTCAGCAGCACGCGCACGCGCG
>DMCZ01000094.1:2381-2884 GCA_003446655.1 Thauera sp.
AAGCGCTCGGTCATGTTGGTGGCCGCGGCAAAGCGGGACTCGGCCCGTGACAGCCCCTCGGCCACGCCGGCCGCGGCGAGGAAGCGCAAGGCCAGATTCACCAGCGCGCGGCGGCCAGCGTCACCCGGGTGGTAGCGGTATGGCCCCGCCACCTGCAGGGTATCGGTGAGCCGCAACCAGTCTGCAGCGAGCGTGCCACCGAGCGCGCGCGTCAAGCGCACCAGCGCGGCGCGCAAGGCGAGCGGATCAGCCGGGGTCATGCGTTCCAGCAGGTAGGCCTCGCCCGGCAGCGCGAGCGCCTGGGCACGGAACGCAGGTTCGAGCGTGCCGTCGTTCAGCAGGGCACGGTAGGCGCTAACGAAGGCCTCGGGCACCTCGGCGGCGGCGTCGACGGCGAGCGCCAGCACCACGCGCTCGGCATATCGCTGCGCGGCGTCCCAACGGTTGAAGGGGTCGGCGTCGTGCGCCATGCGGAAGGCCAGGCGCGCATCGTCCTCGTCGAG
>DMCZ01000094.1:3121-4272 GCA_003446655.1 Thauera sp.
TGCAGCGGCAGATCGCGTCCGTCGGGACCGATGAGACCGACTGCCACCGGAATCACCAGCGGCAGCTTGTCATGCTGGCCGGGCGTTGCGGGCGTCGATTGCGCAAGCGTCAGCGTGTAGCTGCCGTCGGCCGCGTTCCACGTCCCGCTCGCCCGCACACGCGGCGTGCCGGCCTGCTCGTACCAGCGCATGAACTGGTCGAGGTCGAAGCCGTTGTTGGCTTCGGACATGACCTCGACGAAGTCGTCGCAGGTCACCGCCTGGCCGTCGAAATAGCTGAAGTAGAGGTCCATGCCGTTGCGGAAACCCTCCTGCCCGAGCAGGGTATGCAGCATGCGGATGACCTCGGCGCCCTTCTCGTACACCGTGGCGGTGTAGAAGTTGTTGATTTCCTGGTAGCTGTCGGGGCGGATCGGGTGCGCCATCGGGCCCGCATCTTCGGGAAACTGCGCTGCACGCAGCACGCGCACGTCGTCGATGCGCTTGACTGCCCGCGCGGAGGCCGCCCCCTCGGGGCCGGCCGCGCGCGCCAGCATGTCGGCCGAGAACTGCTGATCGCGAAAGACGGTGAGGCCTTCCTTCAGCGTGAGCTGGAACCAGTCGCGGCAGGTGACGCGGTTGCCGGTCCAGTTGTGGAAGTACTCGTGCGCGACCACGCTCTCGACATTTTCGTAATCGAGATCGGTGGCAGTGTCGGGCTTGGCGAGGATGAACTTGGTGTTGAAGATGTTGAGCCCCTTGTTCTCCATCGCGCCCATGTTGAAGTCAGCCACGGCGACGATCATGAAGCGGTCGAGATCGAGCTCCAGGCCGAAGGTCTCCTCGTCCCAGCGCATCGAGTGCACGAGCGAATCCATGGCGTGATCGACGCGGTCAAGGTTGCCTGCCTCCACCCAGACCTGGAGCAGCACCTCGCGACCCGACATGGTGGTGACGCGACGCTCGAGCGCGACCAATTTCCCGGCGACCAGGGCGAAAAGGTAGGAGGGTTTGGGGAAGGGGTCTTCCCACTTCGCGTAGTGGCGGCCTTCGGGCAGAAGGCCCTCCGCGACCAGGTTGCCGTTGGAGAGCAGCACCGGGCAAGCCTCGCGGGCGGCCTCCACGGGGACCGTATAGCGTGCCATGACGTCCGGGCGGTCAGGGCAGCATGG
>DMCZ01000224.1 GCA_003446655.1 Thauera sp.
GCCGGTGAAGACGATCCGCCGATCCATGCGGAAATCCACCTGATGCTTGGCCCACGTCCCCCAATCGCGGATGAACTGCGCCTCGTCCAGCAACAGGTATTCCGTCCCCTCCACACGTGGCTCGCGCGTGCGCCACGCGTCGATCACCGCATCGATGCCGGCCAACTTGAGCAGCGGATGATCGAAGGTGGCGTAAAGGATGTTGGCCGCCGGCACGCCGACACGCAGCAAGGCATCCGCCGCCTGCAGCAGCAACGTCGTCTTGCCGATCTGGCGCGCACCGGAAAGCAATACCGCCCGCGGTGCCGGCGGCGCCACCATCCATGCATGCAACTCGCGAAACGCCGCACGGCGCCAGGCGGGCAAGTCGGCCACCGCCTCGCCTCGCCACCACGGGTTGAACTGGGCGAGAACGGCGACGAGTTCTTCCTTGGAGACCTTCATGTCAGGCTAGCAACCTATCTGTTAATTTTTGTTCAACTACACCATTATTAAATGCAGCCTACAGTAATTAGTTCAGAAATCGAAGCAGGTTTTTCGCAAGCGCGGGGAGCAAGGAAGCGGCGCGACCGCACACGTGGCAAGGGTACGTAAGGTCGTGTGCAAATCCGGCGGGGCCTTTACCTGCACTGCAGCAATGGCATTCCGATAGAATCCCGCCCACGCCGCCCGAACCGTCGGGTCGCGCCATCCACAGGAGAATTCAGCACATGTTCGATCAGGAAGACAGCGAGCTCAACGTCGTGATGGGCGTGGTGTTCGGCATCATCGCGCTGGTCATCGCCTTCGTCATCGGCCTGGCCAGCTACCAGATGGGTGGCAAGCAGGCGGCCGCGGCGCCGGGCGCGGGCGAGGTCGCCTTCGTAGACGTCGCCGAAGTCGGCGAGCCGCTGGTGAAGATCCATTTCGACCTCGGCCAGAGCGCGCTGCCCGCCGCAGCGCCCGCGCAGATCGCCACCGTGGTCGCCGCCCTCGCCGCCGCGCCGCAGGCCAGCGCGCTGCTGTCCGGCTATCACGACGAAACCGGCGGCGCGGCCGTCAACGCCGAGGTCGCCAAGAACCGCGCGCTGTCGGTACGTCAGGCGCTGATCGCCGCCGGCGTGCCCGCCGAGCGCGTGCTGATGCGCCGCCCGGCCGTCACCCTCGGCGGCACCGACGCCGCCGAAGCGCGCCGGGTCGAAGTGCGCGTGCAGTAAGTTCGCCGCGCCCGCGCGAGGCTCAGCCCAGGAGCCTCGCGCCGAAGAACACGCTGAGGACGGCCAGCGTCATGCAGCCCGCTGCCCACCATCCGGCGCCCCGCGCACTCCTCGCAAAGATGCCCAGCGGCGCAAGCCCGGCGAGGATCACCGTTACGCCAAAGAGCACCGCATCGCGGTCGAACAGCGGCCCGGCCATGCCGAAACGCGTCGACCGCGCCGGCGCGTATTCCGAGACCACCGCCAACGCCCCCACCGCCACGGCCGTGAGACTGATGAGAGCGAAGAGAAACTTGCTGAGCAGGTCAGGTCGTCGCATTCCGCACGTCCGCTGATCAGGCGCCGGGATAGCATCCTGGCTGCTGGACACAGCAGCCGGACCCTTCGTCGCCGCCCGGGCCGAGGGACGCGGCCGCGGCGAGCAGCGCGGCCTTCAGAATCAGCTCTTCCGGGATCGTCTCGAAGGTCGCACTTCCGATCTCCAGCGTCCGGCATTCCGCGCCGCCACAGGCCGAGCAGCAGGTACTCTTGCCGACGCTGGCGTCGAGCCAGTCCTCGAGCGGGCGCCCGGCGATCCAGATCCGGTTCGATTCCGAGGGCATACCCTTGAAGGCGTCGAGCGCGATCTCGCGCGTCTCCAGGACGGGGACGATGCCCAGCGGCCGCAGCGCTTCCCGAAGCTTGGGCATCACCTGGACGATGGCGTCGTGCGTGCCGCCGCAGCGCTCGCAGGTGTCGCCCTCCGGCGTGACGAGTCGCTGCCAGAGGATATGCAGGGTCTTCATGTCGATCGGCATCCTTGTAGAGCTGACGCCAGTGGGAACAACCGGGAGGCCGGGAGACGTGCAGTGGCGGAATTCGGACGCCGGCGCTTTTGGCGTCTCGTCAGTCCGATAGCTTACGGCTTCGCGCTGCCGTCGCAAGGCTTGTTGCTCGTTTGGCAGGTGGTCGACAGACGGGCACGACATCGACTTACCCCAAACCGCGCTTTGCCTGACGTGTCGAACATCGTTGCGTGCGCTGGAGGTCTGCGTGATCGGGGCCGACGGGTTCCGACCCGTTTGCTGTCACCAGCGCTACAAGGAGGCGGTCATCCAGCGTGACTGGCGAGACGACGGTGGACGCAGGAGGTGGACACGCGATCTTGCCAAATTTTGCCAACAAGGCTAGTCTCCGCCAATGAGCACGATGAACATTTCCTTGCCCGGCAGCCTGAAGTCCTTCGTGGACGAGCAGGTGAGCGAACGGGGCTACGGCACCAGCAGCGAGTACGTACGCGAATTGATCCGCAAGGATCAGGATCGTCAGCAATTGCGTGGCTTGCTGCTGGCCGGCGCAGCCTCTGCACCGACACCACAGGCTGATGCCGCTTATTTCGAAGGTCTGCGTGAAAGGGTACGCAGGGCTGCAAAGCCGGTTTCTCGCGAGTGAAGTTCAAGCCCGCCGTCCCGCGTGAGCAGGCCAACCAGGACGTCGACCACGCGATAGCCTACTACCTCGAAGAGGCTTCCTCATCAGTTGCGCTCGGCTTCATCGACGCACTGGAACGAGCTTATGCGCACATCGCCCGCCATCCCGGCACGGGATCCACTCGGTATGGGCATGAGCTGGACCTTCCCGGGCTGCGCGCCTGGGCGCTGTCGTCCTACCCCTACCTCGTCTTCTACATCGAACGACCGGACCATATCGATATCTGGCGCGTACTGCATGGCCAGCGCGACATTCCCGCTTGGATGCAGGATCCAGACGTCTTCTCCTGACGCCATCGCCCGGCGTTCCACGGACCCTCAGCACGGACCGCTTACCGGATCGCCACTCCAGTGGCCGCTCATAAACGAATATGTGAATCGATTCGCTCGGAGCGCGCGCTGGTCGAGCACATCGACTTCAACATGATGTTCCGTTGGTTTGTCGGCCTGACGCTGGACGAGGCGGTGTGGGACCACTCGACGTTCAGCGCCAATCGCGAACGGCTGCTCAAGGAAAGCGTGATGCGCGAATTCTTCGGTGGCGTGGTGGCGATTGCCGCGTGGGCCGATCTGGTTTCGGACGAGCACTTCAGCGTCGACGGTTCGCTGCTGCGGGCGTGGGCCTCGCACAAGAGCCTGATGGCGCGCGACGGCTCCGATGAGCCACCCGGGCCGGACCAGGGGCGCAACCCCGAGGTGGACTTCCGAGGCCAGAAACGCGCGAACAAGGCGCACGTCTCGCGCACCGACCCGCAGGCCTTGCTGGCCAGCAAGGGCGGCGCAGGGGCCTATCTGAGCTTCACGACCCATGCGCTGGCGGAGAACCGCAACGGGCTGATCGTCGATGTGCATACCACGCAGGCCACCGGCACCGCCGAGCGCGAGGCCACGCTGGTGATGGTCAAGCGCACGGTGAAGCGGGCCAACGCGACGCGCAAGCCGACGCTGGCTGCCGGCCGGGGTTACGACACCGCCGGGTTCATCGCTGCGCTCAAGCCGCTGGGCGTGCTCGCGCACGTTGCCGCCAAGACCAAGGGCAGTGCCGTCCCCGTGGCGCTCAAGGCCACGGTAGGCTATGCGGTCAGCCTGCGTCGTCGAAAGATGATCGAAGAGGCGTTTGGCTGGGTGAAGGACATCGGCACGCTGCGCCGTCTGACGCCGCGCCGCTCTGGCGCACCCCGACCACCAACCCGAGACACAAGCATGCCCCGACTCACCTCCGCGCAGCGCCGCGCCACCTGCATCCACGAGGGCGGCCATGCGGTGGTGTTCGCGCTCGGCGGCGTGTCGGTCTACCGGTTGGCGGTCGCCGATGAAGGCGCCGAGGCCTGGCGCACCGACATCCGCAACGGGCGCCTGTGCACCGGCCTGTGGGGCCTGTGCGAGAAGGCGGACCTGGTGCTGCCGCGGCAATTCATGCGCTGGCTGATGAACGAGGGTTGCCTGCATCCGGACGGCAAGGGCCACCAGCAACTGTTGCAGCGGCCCGAGGGGCGGGCTCAGGTCGAGGCCTTCACCGCGTCGCAGCAGCGCGAGATCCGCGCGCAGATGGTGGGCCTGATGGCCGGGCCGGCGGCCGAGCAGATCTTCAGCGGCGAGGCGGTGCAGCTATGCCCGGCGGGCGCGTTTCATGAAGTGCGGCAGGCGGAAGACCTGTCCTGGCTGCTGCCGGCGCGCGACGCCTTCGCCCACGCTGCCGCGCTGACGGCGCACACGCTGCGCCAGCCCGAGGTGTGGGCGGCGGTCGAACGGCTGGCGGACGCGCTTGCGCGCGCGGGTACGCTCACCCACGGCCTGCGCGGCCTGCTGCCTGCCGCCCTGCCCGGCTGGCCGGCCGGCGGAGCACCGGCGTAGCACACGGGTGCAGTACGGGGTGCAGCGCGCCGCCTACCGCCCCACCCAGCCGCCACACACCGGGAACACCTGGCCGACGAAGCAGTCCGCCGCGTCACTGCACAGGTAGGCCGCGAACAGCGCGTCCTCGCGCGCCGACACCAGGCGGCCGAGCGGCACCTCGCGTGCGAGGCGCTCCTGGAAGCGCGGGTTCGCCTGCACTTCAGCAGGGAAATAGGTCGGGTTGTCGACGAAGTTCTGCGCGACGGCGTTGACCTGCACGTTGTGCGCCGCCAGTTCCACGCCGATCGCCTGCACGTACGCGAGCTGCGCTCCGCGCGCGGCGCTGTAGGTGGAGGCGCGCTTCATGCCGCGCAGGGCGGAGGCGCTGCCCATCACCAGGATCTTGCCGGCACCGCGCTCGATCATCGCGGGCGCGGCAGCACGCACCAGGCGCGGCAGCGGCTCGACCAGCGCGGCGAAGACGTCCCGCCATTCGCCATCGGTGACGTCGACGGCGGGGGTGGTCGGCGCCTTGAGGGCCAGATTGGCGACCAGGACGTCGATCTGCCCTGCCGCCTGCACGACACGCGCGGCCGCGTCCGGCTCGACCAGCGCATCGGCGCTGGCAATCACCTCGGCGCCCTGCTCGGCGAAGACCTCGCACAGCGCAGGGCCCATGAAGGCGTCCGCCTGGGTGATGAGTACGCGTTTGCCGGCCAGTGCGTTTTCCATGATCCGTCTCCCGGGAGCGTTCGTAGCCCGCGCGAATGCGGGCCGCACCCCCTGTTTATAGCAAGCCGGCGCGCCCCGGGCCGATGATCGCGGACAGGCTCGCGGGGGCGCGACGGCGGGCGAATCAGGCGGGCGGATCGGACAGGCGGACAGGGACGGGCGGGATCGGAGCGCGCGGACCCGCGCGGCGACTCAATCCAGCGTCTCGAGGAAGGACCGCACCATGGCGACGACCTCCGCCTCGCGCTCGCGATGCGGGACGTGGCGCGTATCGGCCATGAGCTCCAGCCGCGCCGGGCCGGCGCTTAGTTCGGCTATCAGTTGTGGGTGCGCGGGCGAGCCGTATTCGTCATCGACGCCGTGGATGACCAGCGCCGGGCTCTTGACCTGCGGCAGCACGGGCCGCAAGGACCAGGTCGCAAATGCGGGGGCCAGCCAGGACTCGATCCAGGCGTCCAGCACCCAGCGCGCCTTGTCGCCGTGGTAGCGCTTGAGGCGCTCGACCTGGCCCGGGTCCTTGAACAGCTCGCGCGCGTCCTCCAGTCCCGCGACCGTTCGATCCTCGACGAAAGCCTGAGCGGATTCGGTGATCAGCGCGACGCAAGCCGCGCCGTGGCGCGCAGCGCAATTGACCGCCATTCCGCCGCCCACGCTGTGGCCGAA
>DMCZ01000088.1:0-624 GCA_003446655.1 Thauera sp.
CTGCGCCAGTTTTTCCAGACCGGCGAGGGCCCGCGCGTTGATCGAGCCCTCAGGCATCTTGCCCTGCGGATCCGGCACGCCGGCGGGCAGACCGGTCAGCAGCTCGAGCGCTTCGTCGACGTCGGCCACGGCCCACACCCTGAAGCGTCCGGCGCGCACCGCATCGACCACCTCCTGGCGCAGCATCAGGTGGCAGATGTTGGGGCGCGGGATCAGCACACCCTGTTCGCCGGTCAGCCCGCGCGCCGCGCAGATGTCGAAGAAGCCCTCGATCTTGTCGTTGATGCCGCCGACCGGCTGCACCACGCCGAACTGGTTGACCGAGCCGGTGACCGCCAGCGCCTGGCGGATCGGCACGCCCGCCAGCGCCGACAGCAGCGCGGTGAGCTCGGCCAGCGAGGCGCTGTCGCCCTCGACGCCGCCATAGGACTGCTCGAACACCAGGCTGGCCTTGAGCGACAGCGGCATCGTCCAGCCGAAGCGTGCGGCCATGAAGGCGGACAGGATCAGCACGCCCTTGGAGTGGATCGGCCCGCCGAGCTTGACCTCGCGCTCGATGTCGATGACCTCGCCCTCGCCGACGCGCACCGTGGCGGTGATGCGCACCGGGTGGGCGAAGCTGTC
>DMCZ01000088.1:839-4405 GCA_003446655.1 Thauera sp.
CCGCGCAGGATCTCCTGCTGGTAGTGCAGGCGGATGCGCTCGTGGCGGCGGCGGTGGGCGTCGAGCGCGGCGTCGATGTGCACGCGCTCGATGCAGGGCGCGCCGGCTGCGCCGGCGAAGTGCGCGGCTTCACGCAGGCGATCGTCGATCGGCTGGGTCTGGGTGCTGAGGCGTTCGGCGTCGCCGGCGAGGCGTGCGGCATGCTCGATGAGGCGGGCGATCGCCGCGGCGGACAGCGGCGGCAGGCCACCGCGGCGGGCGAGGGTGGCGATCAGGCGTGCGTAGGCGGCGGTGTTGTCCGGCGTACGCGCGATCTCGCGCTCCATGTCGGCGTTGATGCGAAAGAGCGCCGCGAACTCGGGGTCGTACTGACCGAGCAGGTAGTAGACAAGCCGTTGGCCGATCAGGATCAGCTTGAGCGTGAGCGGCATGGGTTCGGGTTCGAGCTGCACCGAGCCGGCGACGCCGATCAGTTCCGAGAGTGATTCGATGCGCAGCCGCCCGGACTTGAGCGCGCGCTTCACGCCTTCCCAGGCGAAGGGCTGGGCGAGCAGCTTGATCGCGTCGAGCACCAGGAAGCCGCCGTTGGCGCGGTGCAGGGCGCCGGCGCGGATGAGCGTGAAGTTGCTGACCAGGGTGCCCATGTGCACCAGATGGTCGACGCGGCCGACCAGGTTCTGCAAGGTGGGGTGGTCCTCGTACACCACGGGCCGGGTGCCGTCGGCCGGATTGGCCACCAGCAGGTTCACCAGGTAGCGCTGCACCGAGATGCTGCCTGAATAGGTCAGGGTGTCGCCGTCGTCCTCGTTGCGCGGCGAGGCGTGCAGGGATTCGCCGCTGGCGATGATGTCCCTGAGCACGTCGTCCAGATGCGCGCACACCTCGGGGAGGTCGGCGTAGCGCAGCTTGAGCTCCTCGATCATGTGGGTGACGGTGGCGCCGAGCGCGTCGCGGCCGGCGTCGCGGATGCGGTTCTGGAGCTCGCGCCGCCACCGCGGGAACTCGTTCATCAGCCGGTGCATGCGCTCGTGCAGCGTCTTGATGTGCTCGCTGAGCGCGTGCTGGCGTTCCTCGGGCAGCTTTTCGAATTCTTCCTGCGACAGCGTGCTGTCGGCGTCCTTCATCGGCAGGAAGGCGAAGCCGTGCGGGGTGCGCAGCAAGGCGATGCCGAGCGTCTGCGCTTCATCGCCGAGCTGGCGCAGGGCGGTCTCCTCGCGCTGCTTGGCCTCGTCCTGCAGGGCCTCGATGCGGTTACGGTATTCGTCGCTCTCGAACACGGCGGCGATGGCTGGCATGAGCTCCTCGACGAAGCGCTGCATGTCGTCGCGCAGGCCGGGCCCGCGTCCGCAGGGCAGGGTCAGCAGTCGCGGGTGCGAGGGGGTGTCGAAGTTCCACACATAGCACCAGTCGGCCGGCGGCGGACCCTCGTGGCGCTCGTCTTCGAGCAGGCGGGTGACGATCTCGTGGCGCCCGCTGCCGGCGTCCCCGAGCACGAAGAGGTTGTAGCCCTCGCCGCCGATGTCCAGGCCGAGCCGGATCGCGTCCACGGCGCGGGCGTGGATGTCGGCGGCATCGAGATCAGGCAGCGCGTCGGACGACTGGAAGCCGAGGGCTGCTGGGTCGCAGGGGGTGTGGAGGCGTTCCGGCGGAAGCGGGTCGGCAACAGTCATGAGCAGTCCTCGCGCGGTTCGGGGTCTTGCACGTCATCTTAAACCCCGCACCCGCGGGGTGCCCGCGGGTCAGCGTACCCGGAACGGCAGGTTCGCGGTCGCCGCCTTGCCGCCACGGTCGCGCGCGGTGATGAAGAGGCGGTAGGCGCCGGGCTGGGTCGGGGCGATGAAGCGCACGGAGGCCGCGTCGGCGTGCAGGAGACGCACGTCAATGCGCGCCGGCGGCGTTTCCGCGTCGCCGCCCTTGCGCAGGTCGGTGGCTTCGGCGAACACCGCCCACTCGGTGACGAGCGTGGTGCCATCGTGGGCGATGGCGTCGATGCCAGCAGAGACCTCAGCGCCGGGGGGGAACTCGTCGGCGGCGATGCCGATGCCGCGGATCAGGGGGGCCGGCGCCGCTACCGCTTGTCCCCACGCGGTGGCGAGCGCGTCAGTCATTGCGGTCTGGCTGCCGTCGGCCAGCAGCAGGCCGTGCCAGGTGGCGGTCTGCTCCTGCTTGGCGCCCCACAGGAAAGGGAACACGCCGCGGATCTGCGGCTGGTCCTTCAGGAAGCGGAGCGCTTCGGTGAAGAAGCGCGCCTTCTCGGTGCTGGTGAGCTCCACCGGCGCCCCCCAGGGCTTTCGGCCGGCCTGCCACTGGCCGAGCGGCCCGAGTTCGGCGATCACCACCGGCTTGGTGATGCCGGCCTCGCGCAGGCGCTGCGGCAGGTCGAACACCGCGCCGGCATAGACGTTGATGCCGAGCAGGTCGATGTTCGGGCAGCAGCCGGCGAGTAGCCGGAAGGCGTCCATGCCGGTGTCGGCGACCACCATCAGGGTCGGATGCGCGGGGTCGAGCTGCTTGATCCGACCTGCGAGGCGGTCGACCTCACGCCACAGTGGCAGCGGGTCGGTGACGCCGGTCTCGACCTCGTTGCCGACGCCCCAGGCGAGCAGGGCGGGGTGGTTGCGGTGACGGGCGACGAAGTCGAGCAGGGCGGTTTCCTGCGCCTGCACCGAGTCCGCGTCGGTGTAGTCGAAGCCATGGCGCGGGTGTTCGACCCACAGCCCCATCACCACCTTCAGCCCGAGGCGCTGCGCTTCGTCCAGCACCCAGGCGTCGGACTGCCGATACACCCTCACCACCCTGGCGCCGGCTGCTGCGAGGCGAGCAAGGCTGGCGCGGTCGCCCTCGAAGGCGGCGCCTTCCCACTGCGTGCGGGTGTCCGCAAAGGAAGCTGTCAAGGCGCCGAGCGCGAGCGCCGCGATGAAAAAAGTTAACAGAAAGCGCACTTGAAATCCCCGGACCCGGTCCCTATTATTAGCACTCGTTGGCAGTGAGTGCTAACAAGCCTCGAGCGACGGGCTTTGGCCCGTCCGAAAACGCTGCAGATTGTTTCTTGCGGGCTGGTCCCGCAACTTTCATCAACCCAGAAAGTTGAACCTCAGTTAGGAGAGAACTCGATGAAGATTCGTCCCCTGCACGATCGCGTGATCGTCAAGCGTCTGGAAGCCGAACGCAAGACCGCCAGCGGCATCGTGATCCCGGACAGCGCCGGCGAGAAGCCCGATCAGGGCGAGGTGCTGGCCGTCGGCAACGGCAAGATCCTGGACGATGGCAAGGTCCGTCCGATGGCCGTCAAGGTGGGCGACAAGGTTCTGTTCGGCAAGTATGCCGGCCAGACCGTGAAGGTCGAAGGCGAAGAGCTCCTCGTGATGCGCGAGGAAGACATCATGGGCGTGGTCGAGGCCTGAGCCTCCCGCGATCCTGAGCAACGAACGCTAATCGCAACATATTCCGGAGTTCTTAAGAATGGCAGCTAAAGAAGTCAAGTTTGGTGATTCCGCCCGCGAGCGCATGGTCGCCGGCATCAACATCCTCGCCAACGCGGTCAAGGTGACCCTGGGCCCGAAGGG
>DMCZ01000134.1:0-6820 GCA_003446655.1 Thauera sp.
AAGTTCGGCGGCGGCCCGGTCGGGCTGGACAACATCGCGGCGGCGATCGGCGAATCCACCGACACCATCGAGGACGTCATCGAGCCCTACCTGATCCAGCAGGGCTACCTGCAGCGCACCCCGCGCGGGCGCATGGCCACGCACGCGATCTGGCAGCACTTCGGGCTGGCGCCGCCGCGCGCCGGCGACCTGTTCGGCGCCTGAGCGCAACCCCGCCATGCGTTCGCTGCAGGTGGTGATGCTCACCCTGTGCCTGCTCGGCGGCCTGTACCTGATCACGCAGGCGCCGAGCTTCTTCCTGCCCGCGCGCTGGGACCCGTCGATCGGCCACCAGTTCGGCCCGGCCGCGTCGCGCCTGCTCGGCGCGGCCCTGCTCACGATGGCCGCGGTCGGCGGGCTCTACATGCGCCTGATGTACTACAGCCTGCGCCGCCGCCTGCCCGGTCCGCGCGAGCAGCTTCGCTACTTCGTGCTGCTGCTGATCGCGCTCGGACTGCTGGCCGCCGCCCTCCTTGTCGCCGAACCGGGTGCGAACCCCGATTACCGCCCACCCACGCAGGCGCGTTAGCTGCGTTCAGTCGTTCTGATCAAGCAGGCGCCGTGCGTGATCCGCAGTTTCGAGCAGTTCGGACAAGGCACGGGAGCTGAGCATCGCGCCGAACTCTTCCAGCGCCGCGTCGGTGATGAACAGGTGGCCGTTGTCGCGGCGGTGGATCCAGCCGAGTTCGATCAGGCGCACGATCTTGCGCCGTACGGTTTCGCGCGGCAGGCCGGTCGCCGCCGCGATGGAGTAGGCATTACAAGGCTTGAGGCCATCGCCGGCGGACGCAGGCGGCTCGCCACGCGGTGTCAGAGGCTTGGCGCTCCGGGTGCCGGCACGCCGGGCAACGCCGCTCTGCAGCGCACCGATGTTGTGCAGCGCAATCTCGCCGAGCAGGATAGGCAGCAGGATGTCGCGATCGAAGTCGTCGAACCAGCGCCGCAGGCTGCGGATTTCGTGGCGGGCGAGGAGGAGCGCGACCGACTTGAGGACGCGACGGGCGGAAGGCTGCTCGGACGCGTCAGGTTGGCCTGCCGTCTGCGCAGCCGGCTTGGCGGAGGGATGAACTGTGGGGGACATGCGATTCCAGTCGCGCCATACCCGTCTTGAGCAGTTCTGCGAGCTAGCGGCGTTATTTAGAGATTTATCGTTTGCTAAGAGGCCGAAAGCATACCGAAGCCCTTGAATATTCTGGTGGTGAGTACCCCCAAGATGGGGAAATTAATCACATGCCCTGATCTATTTTCGGGCACGCGGGTGGGCAGCGTCATACACCTTCGCCAGATGCTGGAAGTCGAGGTGAGTATAGACCTGCGTGCTGCGGATGCTGGCATGGCCGAGCAGTTCCTGCACGGCGCGGAGATCGCCGCTGGACTGCAGCAGATGGCTCGCGAAGCTGTGCCGCAGCATGTGCGGATGGACGTGCACGCCCAGGCCCAGCAAGCGCGCGCGGTGCCCCAGACGACTGGCGATCCCTCCCGCGCTCAGGCGGCCGCCGCTGCGGGTGACGAAGAGCGCCGGCTCGCCGGGCCGGGCAAGCTGGCTGCGCACTGCGAGCCAGGCCGAAACGGCTGCCGCCGCATGATGTCCGAATGGCACGCTGCGACTGCGGTTGCGTTTGCCGGTGACCGTGACCAGACCTTCGGCGAGATCAAGGCTGCCATCGATATCGAGGCCGGCGACCTCGGACACGCGCAAGCCGGAGGAGTAGAAAAGCTCGAATATCGCAATATCGCGCGTTTCCAGGATATTTTCCGCTTCTGGATCGAGCAGCGCATTCGCCTGTTCCGGGGACAGCACGCGCGGCAGGGCGGACGGCGACTTGGGCGGGCGCACGCCGAGGGCAGGATTGGCGCGCACGCCATGCTGGCGGATCAGCCAGCGGTACAGTCCGCGCCAGGACGACAGGTGGCGGGCGATCGAGCGTCCCTGCAGGCCTTCGCCGTGCAGGCGGGCGACGAAGCGGCGGATGTCCTGCACGTCGAGCTCGATGACCGGCCGCCCCTCCGCCAGGCGCAGGAGCGCGTGCAGCCCGGCGCGGTAGGCCTTGAGGGTGAGCGGCGAGGCACGACGCTGGGTGGCGAGCCAGTCCAGCCAGGCTTCGAGCTCCGCCGGCAGCGGCGACGCGGGGTCGAGCGGCGGGGCGCAGGCGCGTGGCGGCGACATCGACAACGGCCCAGGCGACCGGCAGCCGCTCAGCGCGCCCGCGCCGCCAGCGCTGCGGCGGCGAGATCGGCAATGCGGCAAAGGTATAGCGTGCCCATCTCGGGATAGAAGCGCTCGGCTTCGGCGCTGCCCAGCGCAAGCAGGCCGAAGCACGTCCCCTGCTCGCGCAGCGGCATCAGCGCCAGCGAGCGGATGTGGGGCGCCGCGTCGCCGAACCAGCCCGCCACCTCGATGCTCTCGGGCGCGCCGCAGTAAGGATGACGCAAGGCTTCGACGTGCCGGCGCGCCGATTCGCTGACGCCGAAGGCGTCCGGGTAGGTCACCCCGTCCGCCTCACTGGTCGTCGCCAGCCCCCACAGCTTGAGGCTCACGTGCGGCACCGCAAAGTCGTCGCGCAGCCCGTCGATCAGCGCCTGACGCACCGAATCGACACTGCCCGCCTGCAACAGCGCGACCGACAAGCGGTGTACCTTGGCGCTGATGTCGTCGTTCTCCTCACCGAAGCGGATGAGTTCGGCGAGCTTGAGCTCGAGTTGGCGGATCTTGTCGCGCAGGGCGTGGAGCTGGCGCTCGGCGAGGGAGATCGCCTGGCCGCCGTGCTGGGGATGCGGCACGGTGAGCTGAGAGAACAGCTCGTGGTGTTCGCTGAGAAAATCGGGGTGCTCGCGCAGGTAGCGCGCGACATCTTCGGCATTCATTCCATGGACTCCTGGCGGGGCATCGGTCGCCCCGCACGTTTGATTCGCTGCACGATGTGAGCCATTCAGGCGATGGGCTCAGTCGAGCGTCAACTCGCCTTCGAACACGGTGACCGCAGGCCCGGTCATCAGCACCGGCGTGCCCGGCCCGGCCCAGGCGATCTCGAGCGCGCCACCCCGCGTACGCACCCGCACCGGCGACTCGAGCAGCCCGCGCAGGATGCCGGCGACGACGGCCGCGCAGGCGCCCGTGCCGCAGGCCAGAGTCTCACCGGCGCCGCGCTCGAACACGCGCAGGCGAATCTCGTGCGGCCCCAGCACCTGCAGGAAGCCGGCATTGACGCGCGCCGGGAAGCGCGCGTGGCGCTCGATCAGCGCGCCCTGCTCGGCCACCGGCGCGGCATCGACATCGGCCACCACCTGCACCGCGTGCGGGTTGCCCATCGACACCGCGGTGATCGCCACCGTGCGCTCGCCCACCTGCAGCGGCTGCACCACGGCATCGGAATCGGACACGAAGGGAATCTTCGCCGGCTCGAGCTCCGGCACGCCCATGTCGACCGTGACCAGGCCATCAGCACGCAGGCGCGGCGCGATGACCCCGGACCGGGTCTCTACGCGGATCTCGTCCTTCGCGGTCAGGCCCTTGTCGTGCACGAAGCGCACGAAGCAGCGCGCGCCGTTGCCGCACTGTTCGACCTCGCCGCCGTCGGCGTTGAAGATGCGGTAGCGGAAGTCCACATCCGGCTGCGAGGCGGGCTCGACCACCAGCAGCTGGTCGCAGCCGACGCCGAAGTGGCGGTCGGCGATCGCCTTCACCCGCGCCGGAGTGAGGTCGACCGGCGCGCGAGTGGCGTCGATGACCACGAAGTCGTTGCCCAGGCCGTGCATCTTGGTGAAGCGCAGTTTCATCGTGTCCTTCCAGTGTTTCAGTAGATCCGCGGTTCGCCCTCGGGGCGGGTCTTGAAGCGGCGGTGCACCCAGTAGTACTGCTCGGGCATGGTGCGGATCACGCCCTCGAGCCAGGCGTTCATGCGCCGGGTGTCGGCCTCGACGTCGTCCGAGGGGTAGTCGGCCCACGGTTCGCCGAGCTCGAGCACGTAGCCCTCGCCGCCCGGGCGCATACGCACCACGCACGGCACCACCGCCGCCCCGGCCAGGCGGGCCAGGCGCGGCAGCCCGGTGATGGTCGCCGCCGGCACGCCGAAGAAGGGCACGAAGATCGACTCCTTGCGGCCGTAGTCAAGGTCGGGCAGGTAGTAGAACGGGCGGCCGGACTTCATCGCCTTGACCGTCGCGCGCACGCCGTCGTGGCGCGACAGCAGCAGCTGGTCGTTGAAGCGGCTGCGGCCGTGGTGCAGCCAGTGGTCGATCACCTTGTCCTTCTGCGGCGAGTACACGCTGACGAAGTCGCCCTCCATCGACAGCCGGGTGCCCGCCATGTCGAGGCCGACGAAGTGCGGTGCCAGCAGCAGCACCGGCCGGCCGGCGGCGCGCAGCGCGTTGAGGCGCTCGAGGCCGTCGATGCGCACGATGCGCCGCAGGCGCTCGGCGCTCGCCCACCACGCCAGCCCGCGCTCGATCATGCTGCGCCCGGTGACGGCAAAGTGGCGCTTGGCGAGCGTCCGCCGCTCGGCCTCCGACAGTTCGGGAAAGCACAGGCGCAGGTTGATCAGCACCACCTTGCGCCGCGGCACGATCACCCAGTAGAGCAGGCGGCCGAAGCCGCTGCCGAGCGGCGCCAGCAACGACAGCGGCAGCCAGTGCAGCAGCCAGATGAGGGCGACGACGATGCGGCTCATGGGCGGCGCTCCACATCGGCAGAGGAAGCCTCGGCGGTGGAGGCCCCGGCGTGGGCCGAGACAGCGGACGCTGCCCCGCCATCGACGCGCGCCGCCACCTCGCCCTCCCCGTCCGCCGCCTCGTCCTCGCGCTCCCGGCGCGGGCCCTTGTAGCGGTTGTAGCCCCACAGGTACTGCTGCGGACACTGCAGGATCATGCGCTCGACCTCGCGATTGATGATCGCGACGTCCGTCTCCAGCTCGCCGCTCAGCGCCTCGGTCGGCGCCTGCAGGCGGAAGACGTAGCCCTCGCCGCGCGGCAGGCGCTCGGCCCAGGTGTAGATCACGCGCACGCCCTTGACCGCTGCCAGGCGCGCAGCCAGCGTCATCGTCCATGCCGGTCTGCCGAAGAAGGGCGCCCACACGCCTTCGCCCGCGCCCGGCACCTGGTCGGGCAGCATGCCCACCGCCTCGTGGCTGCGCAGGGTCTTGACCAGCTTGCGCACGCCGGACAGGTCGGCCGGCGCGGTGCGCATCTGGCCGCGCGCCCGCCCCGCTTCCATCAGCGGCTGCAGCACTTCCTTGCGCGGCGGACGATAGAGCACGGTGATCGGGATCTTCGCCGCGATGCACTGCGCGGTGATCTCGAAGCAACCCAGGTGGGGCGTAATGAAGAGGATACCGGCGCCCTCGGCACGCGCGGCCTCGACCAGCTCCCAGCCCTTGGTGCGCACCGCGCTCGCCACCACCTCGGCCGCCGGCCGCCCCCAGATGAAGGGCAGCTCGAGCGCCTGGCGCCCGGCCTCGACGATGGCCGCGCGCAGCACCGCCTCGTCCTCGCGGCCGAGCGCGTTGAACAGGTTCTCGCGCAGTCGGCGGGCGTAAGACGGCGAGGTCTTGTAGGTCAGCCAGCCCGCCCATCCGCCGATGCGGTGCAGCCAGGACAGCGGCAGGCGGGACAACAACCGGAAAAGGGTTTGAAAAAGCACGAACAGAATCCGCCTAAAGTGCCTGGGCACGCAAACGCCGTGACGATTCGACGCCCCGAAGAAAGCCTGAGGTGCCCGGAGCGACCCCAGGCGCGGGTTTGCCCGCGCCCACGAAAATGAACCATGGTCGAGCCCGAATGCTTACACACCCGGCCGTCCCGGTCTATAATCCGGGCGTCACCGCCGAGTTAACTCGACAACTTGCAGGGCGGAACGGCAGCCGGAAGTTGCCGACAAATACTGCTAAAGCGTCGGCTGCTCGACGAAATCCCCGGAGCTGGCCGCAGACGCAGGGCCACGGCTTACGGGGATTTTTGTTTTCAAGGAGCAGTACACAATGGCTGAGTTTCTCTTCACTTCCGAATCGGTCTCCGAAGGCCATCCGGACAAGGTCGCCGACCAGGTCTCCGACGGCGTGCTCGACGCCATCCTGGCCGAAGACCCCAAGGCGCGCGTCGCCTGCGAGACGCTGGTATCCACCGGCCTCGTCGTGATCTCGGGCGAGATCACCACCACCGCCCACCCCAACTACCGCGAGATCGCGCAGGAAGTCATCCGCCGCATCGGCTACGACAACTCCGACATCGGCTTCGACTACAAGAGCTGCGCGGTACTGGCGGCGATCAACCGCCAGTCGCCCGACATCGCCCAGGGCGTCAATGCCGCCAACGACGACCCGCTCGACCAGGGCGCGGGCGACCAGGGCCTGATGTTCGGCTACGCCACCAACGAGACCGACAGCCTGATGCCGCTGCCGATCTACTACGCCCACCGCGTCATGCAGCGCCAGGCCGAGGTGCGCAAGGACGGCCGCCTGCCGTGGCTGCGCCCGGACGCCAAGAGCCAGATCACCGTGAAGTACGTCGACGGCAAGCCGGTGGCGATCGACACCGTGGTGGTGTCCACCCAGCACGACCCCGACGTCACCCAGGAGCAGATCCGCGAGGCGGTGATCGAGCTGATCATCAAGCCGGTGCTCCCGCCCGAGCTGATGCAGGGCAACGTTCGCTACCTGGTGAACCCCACCGGCCGCTTCGTGGTCGGCGGTCCGCACGGCGACTGCGGCCTCACCGGGCGCAAGATCATCGTCGACACCTATGGCGGCGCGGCCCACCACGGCGGCGGCGCGTTCTCGGGCAAGGACCC
>DMCZ01000134.1:7059-7282 GCA_003446655.1 Thauera sp.
GCCTACGGTCACTTCGGTCGCGACGAGCCGGAGTTCTCGTGGGAGCAGACCGACAAGGCCGCCGCGCTGCGCGCCGACGCGGGGCTCTGAGCGGCCGGGCGGGCGGCGCCTGCCTCGTCCGTGGGAGCGGGCTTGCCCGCGAAAGCAGCGTCTGAGCGCGATGTTCGCGGGCAAGCCCGCTCCCACGGATCAGCGACGTCCGCGGAGCATGGCTTCCCACAGA
>DMCZ01000134.1:7517-9151 GCA_003446655.1 Thauera sp.
GCTGCCACAGAGTTTCTCCATGCTTGAACAAGCCCTGATGTTCGCCCTCGGCCTGGTCGTCCTCGTCATCGGCGCCGACGTGCTCGTGCGCGGCGCCTCGCGACTGGCCGTCTCCTTCGGCGTCTCGCCGCTGGTGGTCGGCCTCACCGTGGTCGCCTTCGGCACCAGCGCGCCGGAGATGGCGGTGTCGGTGGGCTCGGCGCTGTCGGGCAGCCCCGACCTGGCGATCGGCAACGTGGTCGGCAGCAACATCGCCAACATCCTGCTCATCCTCGGCATCTCGGCGCTGATCACGCCACTGCTGGTCGATGAACAGATCATCCGCCAGGAGATCCCGATCATGATCGGCGCCTCGGCGCTGCTGGTGGTGATGGCGCTCGACGGCAACATCGGGCTGCTGGAGTCGATCGCGCTGTTCGTGCTGGTGATCGCCTACACGGTGTTCCTGGTCGTGCAGTCGCGGCGGGCGTCGAAGAACGTTCAGGACGAGTTCGAGACCGAGATCCCGACCTCGAACTGGGATCGCCACTGGAGCGTGCAGCTGGCGCTGATCGGGGTCGGCCTGGCGATGCTGGTGGTGGGCGCGGACTGGCTGGTGGATTCGGCCGTCGCCTTCGCACGCGCCTTCGGTGTCAGCGACCTGGTGATCGGCCTCACGGTGGTTGCGGTCGGCACCTCGATGCCCGAGATCGCCACCTCGATCGTCGCCGCCATCCGCGGCCAGCGCGACATCGCGGTAGGCAACGTGGTGGGCAGCAACGTGTTCAACATCCTCGCGGTGCTCGGCCTCACCGGCATCGTCTCGGGCGCGGGCCTGCCGGTATCGGAGGCGGCGCGCAACTTCGACCTGTGGGTGATGCTGGCGGTGGCCTTCGCCTGCCTGCCGATCATGATCACCGGACGCGAGATCGCGCGCTGGGAAGGCGGCGTGTTCCTCGCCTACTACGCCGTGTATACGTCCTGGCTGATCCTGCAGGCCCAGCAGCATGCCAGCCTGCCGGCCTTCTCCGGGATCATGCTCGGCTATGTGATGCCGCTCACGGTGATCACCATCGTGGTCAGCATCGTGCGCAGCAACGGCAGGCGCAGCGACACCTGACCGGGCTGAACCGTGGGAGCGGGCTTGCCGGCGAACATCGGCGGCTGAACGCGACATTCGCGGGCAAGCCCGCTCCCACTGCAGTTTGCTTTGCTATAATCCGCGTGTTTTCCGAGGAGCGCTGCGAGGCGCCGGCCGCATCCCCTGCTGCCAGGCCCCCAGGCTCGGACCCCGCCGCCCGGCGGGTTGCAGTACAACGGCGCTCACCCTGCTAATCGTCTTAAACCCTGCCGGGTTCGGGATGTCGGGTGAGCTCCCTGCAGTGCCATGCTGCCCTCCCCCACCTCTCGCCCGGCCATAGCATGGAGCTTCACATGAACGCCGTGGCTGACACCAACTTCACCGATTTCGTCGTCGCCGACCTGTCGCTGGCCGACTGGGGCCGCAAGGAAATCCGCATCGCCGAAACCGAAATGCCCGGCCTGATGGCCATCCGCGAGGAATACGCCGCCAGCCAGCCGCTCAAGGGCGCGCGCATCACCGGCTCGCTGCACATGACCATCCAGACCGCGGTGCTGATCGAGACGCTGACCGC
>DMCZ01000134.1:9495-9841 GCA_003446655.1 Thauera sp.
GCGCGCGCGCCGAACAGGACCTCGCGGTGCTGGCCAAGCCGGGCTCGGAAGAGGAAACCATTCTCTTCGCCGCGATCAAGGCCAAGCTGGCGACGGACCCGAGCTGGTACTCGACCCGCCTCGCGCAGATCAAGGGCGTGACCGAGGAGACCACCACCGGCGTGCATCGCCTGTACCAGATGCACGCGCGCGGCGAACTCAAGTTCCCGGCGATCAACGTCAACGATTCGGTGACCAAGTCCAAGATCGACAACCTGTACGGCTGCCGCGAGTCGCTGGTCGACGGCATCAAGCGCGCGACCGACGTGATGATAGCCGGAAAGATAGCGGTGGTGTGCGGCTACGG
>DMCZ01000084.1 GCA_003446655.1 Thauera sp.
AGATGTGTATAAGAGACAGGCCCGCGTAACGCCCTTCCAGCGCCGCGATCGCCGGCAGGGTCTTGCCCTCGAGGAACTCGAGGAAGGCGCCGCCACCGGTGGAGATGTAGCCGACGTCCTGGGCGATGTCGAACTTGGCGATCGCCGCCAGGGTGTCGCCGCCGCCGGCAATCGAGAAGGCCTCGGAGTGGGCGATGGCCGAGGCCATCATCTTGGTGCCGCCGGCGAACTGCGGGTACTCGAACACGCCGACCGGGCCGTTCCAGACGATGGTGCCGGCATGGGCGATGATGTCGGCGAGCTTGGCCGAGCTCTTCGGGCCGAAGTCGAGGATGCGGTCGTGCGGGCCGACCTCGTCCACCGAGATGCGGTTGGCGCGCGCGAGCGCGGAGACCTCGTCGGCCACCACCACGTCCACCGGCAGCGGCACCTCGGCGCCGCGCGCCTTCATGATGTCCATCACCTGCTGGGCCTCGCGCACCATCTCGGGCTCGGCGAGCGATTCGCCGATGCGCTTGCCGGCGGCGAGCAGGAAGGTGTTGGCGATGCCGCCGCCGACGATGAGCTGGTCGACCTTGTCGGCCAGGGTCTTGAGGATGGTCAGCTTGGTCGACACCTTGGCGCCGCCGACGATGGCGACCAGCGGGCGGGCGGGGCTCTCCGTGGCCTTCGACAGCGCGTCGATCTCGGCGCCCATCAGCATGCCGGCACAGGCGACCGGGGCGAAGCGGGCGATGCCGTGGGTGGTGGCCTCGGCGCGGTGGGCGGTGCCGAAGGCGTCATTGACGTAGATGTCGCACAGCGCGGCCATCTTCTTGGCGAGCTCTTCGTTGTCCTTCTTCTCGCCCTTGTTGCAGCGGCAGTTCTCGAGCAGCACGACCTCGCCCGGCTTGACCTCGAAGCCGCCGTCGACCCAGTTCTGGATCAGGCGCACCGGCTTGTCGAGCAGCAGGCCGAGGCGCACGGCCACCGGCATCAACGAGTCCTCGGCGCGCAGCTCGCCCTCGGTCGGGCGGCCGAGGTGGGAGGTGACCATCACCGCGGCGCCGTTATCCAGGCAGTAGCGGATGGACGGGATGGAGGCGCGGATCCGGGTGTCCTCGGTGATGTTGCCGGCTTCGTCCTGCGGCACGTTGAGGTCGGCACGGATGAAGACGCGCTTGCCGCGCACGTCGAGGTCGGCGAGTTTCTTGACTTGCATGATGGGTTCGGTCTCGTGAAAACGCCCTGCGGGACAGGGCGTCGGGGATTTGCGATGAGGGCCGGCTTACTTGGCTTTGGCGAAGGCGCGCGCGGCGTCGAGCATGCGGCAGGAGTAGCCCCACTCGTTGTCGTACCAGGCCAGCACCTTGACCAGCACCGAGCCGTCCTCTCCCTTGATGACGCGGGTCTGGGTGGCGTCGAAGGTCGAGGACACGGTGGTGTGGTTGAAGTCGGAGGACACCAGCGGCTCGGTGTTGACCGCCAGGATGCCCTTCAGCGGGCCGTTGGCGGCGGCCGTCATCAGCTCGTTGATCTCTTCCTTGGTGGTGGCGCGCTCGGCGGTGAAGGTGAGGTCGACCAGCGAGACGTTGATCGTCGGGACGCGCAGCGCGAAGCCGTCGACCTTGCCGGCAAGCTGCGGCAGCACGAGGCCGACGGCCTTGGCGGCGCCGGTCTTGGTCGGGATGATGTTGGCGGCGGCGGCGCGGGCGCGGCGCAGGTCCTTGTGGCGCACGTCCACCGTGACCTGGTCGTTGGTGTAGGCGTGGATGGTGGTCATCAGACCCTGCTTGATGCCGACGCTGTCGGCCAGCACCTTGGCGACCGGGGCCAGGCAGTTGGTGGTGCACGAGGCGTTGGAGACGACGGTCATGTCGCCGCGCAGCACTTCTTCATTGACGCCCATGACGATGGTGGTGTCCACGTCGTCGCCGCCGGGGGCCGAGATCAGCACGCGCTTGGCGCCCATGTCGAGCAGGGCCTGGGCCTTGGCCTTGGTGGTGTAGGCGCCGGTGCATTCGAGCAGCACGTCCACGCCGTGGCTCCCCCAGTTGACGCCCTTGGGGTCCTTGGTGGAGTAGAAGGGGATCTTCTTGCCATCGATGATGATGCAGTTCTCGCCTTCGGTCTCGACCGAGGTCGCGAAGCGGCCGTGGGTGGTGTCGTACTTGAGCAGGTGGGCGTTGGTGGCCAGATCGCCCGAGGCGTTGATGGCGACCACTTCGAACTCGTTCTGCAGGCCCTGTTCGTAGATGGCGCGCAGCGTGCAGCGACCGATACGGCCAAAACCGTTGATGGCGACCTTGATGCTCATCGATGCTTCTCCCTGAAATAACGGTGGAAAACCGGATGTTTGTAGTTGCGGGTGCCCTGCCGACCGGCGCTGGAATGCGCCCAGATGTGCAACGGGAGCGGTCCGTGTCCGGAGCCGCTCCCGCGCCAGCGTGTCGTCAGAGCACCGACTTCACTGCCTGCACCACCGCGTCCGCAGTGATGCCGAAATACTTGAACAGCTCGCCCGCCGGCGCCGACTCGCCGAAGCGGTCGATGCCGATCACGCGACCCTCGAGGCCCACGTACTTGTACCAGCCATCGGTGCTACCGGCCTCGACCGCGATGCGCGGCAGGCCGGCAGGCAGCACGCTCGCCTTGTAGGCGGCGTCCTGGCGGTCGAAGACATTGGTCGAGGGCATGGACACCACGCGCACCGCGATGCCTTGTTCGGCCAGGCTCTTCTGCGCAGCCATGGCGAGCGCGACCTCGGAGCCNNCCCCCCCCCCGCGCCAGCGTGTCGTCAGAGCACCGACTTCACTGCCTGCACCACCGCGTCCGCAGTGATGCCGAAATACTTGAACAGCTCGCCCGCCGGCGCCGACTCGCCGAAGCGGTCGATGCCGATCAC
>DMCZ01000166.1 GCA_003446655.1 Thauera sp.
AGATGTCCGACCGCGGAGGGGGTGGCGCGCCACTTCATCGAGACCGGCGGGCTTGGGGGGCGGATCATGGTGGATTCCGCAGGCACGCAGGGCTATCACGCGGGCGAACCGCCTGACCCACGGACCCAGAAAATCGCCCGGCAGCGCGGCTATGACCTGTCGGGACTGCGCGCACGCAAGCTGGAGCTGCGCGATTTTCAGGAATTCGATCTGCTGCTCGCTATGGATCGCGGCCACCTCGAGGCGATGCGGCGACTCTGTCCGCCGGTCTATCACACCCGCCTTGGGCTGTTCATGCAGTTCGATGGAACGGGGCAGTTCGAGGACGAGGTGCCGGACCCCTACTACGGCGGACCACGCGGCTTCGATCTGGTGCTCGACATGTGCGAGCATGGCGTGCGTGGCCTGCTGGAAACGCTGTCGAGCCGGGTCTAGGTTTTGCGCGCGGCAGACCGTTACATGCCGCCTTGAGGGGAAATGGCGTTCGCCCATCAAAAAAAAGAAGGCCACCCGCTCAGAGGTGGCCTTCCCGAATGCGCGAGACGCCAGACTTACTTGTGGGTCTCGACCTGTTGCAGGGGTTCTTCCACGATCACCGGTG
The DNA here is from genome assembly GCA_003446655.1 of Thauera sp. Taxonomy (GTDB): domain Bacteria; phylum Pseudomonadota; class Gammaproteobacteria; order Burkholderiales; family Rhodocyclaceae; genus Thauera. The sequence continues at coordinate 602 of DMCZ01000166.1, forward strand.
CAGGGCGCGGTTTGCGACCGAGCCGCACGGGTGGCTCCACGGCACCGCTGCCGAACTGCGCGACCTTGCTCGGATCAGTCTCGATCTTGATCAGCCCGCTGTCGCCTTCCTGAGCAGGCAGGGCGATCGGTGCGCTTGGCGCCCGTTCCGGTTTGGCTTGCACTGCAGAGGGAGTCTCGGTAGCGGCCGCATCGACGGTGACGGCTGCCGGAGCGGACTCGGTCGCCGTGACTTCGTCGCTTGAACGCTCGACTTCGGGTGTCAGGACCTCGGTCGCGTTTAGCGGCTCGGTTGCACTGCCGGCCCCTTCGGCCTCGGTCACGACCGGGGTGGTGGGCGCCTCGACGGACTCGACTGTGGCAGCCATGGTGGCCGTTGCCGCGATCTCGTTCGCTTCGACGATGTCCGGCGCAGGCGCGGGCTCGGCCTCTGCAGGCGCGGGTTCGGCGACGACCGCGACCGGGATGGGCGCAAGCGCTTGCTCTGCAGGCGTGTCAATGCGGGCTTGCACTGGCTCCGCCTCGGATGCGACCACCGGCAACTCGGCTGCGCCCTCAGCGACCGATGCCTGCTGAGCGTCTGGCTCGGCAACGGTCACCTCGGCGGCGTCAGTGGGCGAGCTGGCGGGCTGCTCCTCGCGTGCGTTGTCGCTCGCCTGGCCGGTTTCCGCCTCGAGTGCGCCAGCGGTCTGGGCCTCACCCGAACGACGGCCGCGGCCGCGGCCGCGCCGACGGCGCTTCTCCGCCGGTGCGCCGCCCTCGCCAGCGCTCTCGGCAACAGCGCCACCGGCAGCCTCGGCACTTGCGCTTTCTTCGCTGGCGACCACCGCGGGGGCCGCGACGGCGCCGACTTTCAGCAGGTCCTCGTCGGCCGTAGCGCGCTCATCTGCTTGCTTGTCGGTGCGCTCGCCGGCTTCCTCGGCGCGGTTGCCGCGCTGGTTGCGGCTGCGGCCGCGCCCGCCTTCGGGACGCTCGCTGCGTTCCGGACGTTCTGCACGCTCCGCGTTGGCACGCTGAGGCTTGTCACCGCCTTCCGCGCGCTCGGGACGTTCGGCACGCGTACCGCGCCCACCTTGCGGCTGGGTGTCGGCTTCACGGTCTCCGCGCTCGCCGCGCCGGCCGCGGTTGCCGTTGCCGCGACGGCCCTCGCCGTTGCGTTCACTACGGGGTCGCGGTTCGCGTTTGGGTGGCTCTTCCACCGCTGCGGCGGGCGCGGGCGCAGCCTCCGGCTTGGCGGCGCCGAACCAGCTCAGAATGCGGGCGAACAGGCCCTTTGGCGCAGGGGTGGCCGGTGCCGGCGCGGCTGCGGGTTCGGGGGCGGCCGTCGGCGCGGGTTTTGCCGGGGCGATGCCCTTGACCGCGGCTTCGGGTCGGGTCGGCCGCTCGTTGGCTTTCGAGGGTAGGCGGGCATCTTCTTCCGCCGGCTTCTGCACCATCTGGTAGCTCGCCAGGGCGATGTCCTCGGCGTTGAGCTGGTCGTGGCGCAGGCGGATGATCTCGTGCGCCGGCGTCTCGAGGTGGCGATTGGGAACGATGATGAGCTGCACCTTGTGGCGCATCTCGATGCGCGCGATGTCGACGCGCTTCTCGTTGAGCAGGAACGTGGCGACATCGACCGGCACCTGCAGATGCACCGCGCCGGTGTTCTCCTTCATCGCTTCCTCTTCAAGGATGCGGACGATGTGCAGCGCCGACGATTCGGTGCTGCGGATGTGACCGGTGCCATTGCAGCGCGGGCAGGTGATGTAGCTGGTCTCGGCCAGCGCCGGGCGCAGGCGCTGGCGCGACAGCTCGAGCAGGCCGAAGCGGCTGATCTTGCCGGTCTGAACGCGGGCGCGGTCGTGGCGCAGCGCGTCACGCAGGCGGTTCTCGACCTCGCGCTGGTTCTTCGCCGACTCCATGTCGATGAAGTCGATGACGATCAGGCCGCCAAGGTCGCGCAGGCGCAACTGGCGGGCGATCTCGTCGGCGGCCTCGCAGTTGGTGCGGAAGGCGGTTTCCTCGATGTCCGAGCCCTTGGTGGCGCGGCCCGAGTTGACGTCGATCGAGACCAGCGCTTCGGTGTGGTCGATGACCACGGCGCCGCCCGAGGGCAGGGTCACCTGGCGCGAGTAGGCCGACTCGATCTGATGCTCGATCTGGAAGCGCGAGAACAGCGGCACGTCGTCGCTGTAGCGCTTCACGCGCGCGACGTTACCCGGCATCACGTGGGCCATGAACTGCGTGGCCTGCTCGAAGATGTCATCGGTGTCGATCAGGATCTCGCCGATGTCGGGCTGGAAGTAGTCGCGGATCGCGCGGATCACGAGGCTGCCTTCCTGGTAGATCAGGAAGGCGCCGGACTGGCTCTGCGCCGCGCCCTCGATCGCGGTCCACAGCTGCATCAGGTAGTTGAGATCCCACTGCAGCTCTTCGGCGGTACGGCCGATCGCCGCGGTGCGCGCGATCAGGCTCACGCCTTGCGGCACGTCGAGCTGATCCATGGCTTCGCGCAGCTCGGCACGCTCGTCACCCTCGACGCGGCGCGATACGCCGCCGCCGCGCGGGTTGTTCGGCATCAGAACGAGATAACGTCCGGCGAGCGAGATGTAGGTGGTGAGCGCTGCACCCTTGTTGCCGCGCTCGTCCTTCTCGACCTGGACGATCAGCTCCTGGCCTTCCTTCAGCGCTTCCTTGATGGAGGCCTTGCTGGCGTCGATGCCGGGCTGGAAGTAGGAGCGCGAGATCTCCTTGAACGGGAGGAAGCCGTGACGCTCGGCGCCGTAGTCGACGAACGCCGCCTCGAGGCTGGGCTCGATGCGGGTGATGACCGCCTTGTAGATGTTGCTCTTGCGTTCTTCTTTTGCGGCCGATTCGATATCGAGGTCGATCAGTTTCTGACCGTCCACGATCGCGACGCGCAGTTCTTCGGCCTGCGTCGCATTGAAAAGCATGCGCTTCATTTGGATCGTTCTCCCGCGAGAAAGACACACGGGCAGGACGAACGGCGCGCACCATCGCGCTTTCCGGGATCAGGAGCGATTGGGTAGGACTGCTGCTTTCATCCGGTTATTTGTTGGGCTGTGATGGGTCGGCTGGTCGAAATTCTCTTGCTCCCGCCCGGCGTGCCGTGAGGGCTTCGGGCCGGAGCATTTGATCCTGCGAGTGCGGCTTGCGCGTCAAGGTCCAACCCGAGGGCTGGATAGGTATGTCGAAGGTGGTTTGTTGCGTTACCATCGGCGCCTTTTCGGCCTTGGATGGCGGGCAACGGTCAAGCCGGGAGCGCTCTTCAGGGCTCTTTGCCAGCAGTCTGCGCGCGTCGTCCGGAGCAGGTGTTTCGACCTGACGGACATTGTGACGTGCCGCACTTGGCTGGCCGCGACCGGTTTAACCGCGCAGAAGTATATTTCATGACGATGATTGAAGGCAAAGCGATTGCAGTCCGCCACGAGCGCATCGACGAGGCTGCCGCAGGGCAGCGCATCGACAATTACCTGATGCGCGTCGCCAAAGGCGTGCCGAAGAGCCACGTCTATCGCATCCTGCGCAGCGGGGAGGTGCGGGTCAATGGTGGGCGGGTACAGCAAACCTACCGCCTTCAGGAAGGCGATGAGGTACGCATTCCCCCGATCCGTGTTGCCGAGCCTGCGCATCCGGCGCCTACGCCGGCGGGCAAGCCGCTGCCCGTGGTGTACGAGGACGACGCGCTGCTGGTGATCGACAAGCCTTCGGGCAAGGCGGTACATGGAGGCAGCGGGGTGAGTTACGGCGTAATCGAACAGTTGCGCGCGCAGCGACCCGATGCCCGCATGCTCGAGCTGGCGCACCGGCTCGATCGCGAAACGTCGGGTTTGCTGATCGTTGCCAAGAAACGTTCGGCACTCACCGTGCTGCACGACATGATGCGCGAAGGCAGGGTGGAGAAGCGCTACCTGACCCTCGTAGCGGGGCGCTGGTCGAATCCGCTGCAGCATGTGAAGGCGCCGCTGCACAAATACCTGACCGCCGAAGGCGAGCGCCGCGTGCGGGTGAGCGAAGAGGGCAAGCCCGCGCACAGCGTCGTCCGTCTGGTCAGGCGTTGGCGGGATTACAGCCTGCTCGAGGTGGAACTGAAGACCGGGCGCACCCATCAGATCCGCGTGCACCTGACCCACCTGGGCTTTCCGCTGTGCGGCGACGACAAATACGGCGATTTTGCGCTCAACAAGCGCCTCGAGGGCGATGGGCTCAAGCGCATGTTCCTGCATGCGGCACAGTTGCGCTTTGCCCATCCGTTGACCGGGGAGGTGCTGGCCTTCAAGTCGGCGCTTCCCGACGACCTGCAATCCTTCATCGACCGGCTTGACGCCGGGGAGAAACGACATGGCTGAGCGCTTCGATCTGATCGTCTTCGACTGGGACGGCACGCTGATGGATTCGGCGGCGGCGATCGTGCGCGCGATGCAGGCAGCAGCCCGTGACCTCGGGCTGGCAGAATTGCCCGACGAGCGCGCGCGCTACGTGATCGGGCTGGGGCTGGGGGATGCGCTGCGTCACGCGCTGCCGGATCTCGACGAAGCCGCCTACCCGCGCATGGTCGAGCGCTACCGCCATCACTACCTGTCGTCGGATCACGAGCTCACGCTGTTCGAGGGCGTGACCGAGATGATCGCGGCGCTCGCGGAACGCGGCCACATGCTTGCGGTAGCCACCGGCAAGAGTCGGGTCGGGCTCAATCGAGCGCTCGGCCACTCGGGTCTGGGTGCGTATTTTCATGCCACACGGTGTGCGGACGAGTGCTTCTCCAAGCCGCATCCGGCGATGCTCGAGCAGTTGATGGAAGAGCTTGGCGCAGCGCCGGAGCGTACCCTGATGATCGGTGACACGACACATGATCTGCAGATGGCGAAGAATGCGCGCACGGCAGGACTTGCCGTGAGCTTCGGTGCGCACCCCGTGGCGGCGCTCGAGGTGGAATCGCCGCTGGCCTGTGTGCACGCGCCAGGTGAGCTGGCGCGCTGGTTGCTCGACAACGCCTGAGCGCGGCGTCAGGCCAGGAGCAGAAAGAGGGTGGGTCGCCTCGCGAGCGTGGGGCGCTCGCCCTTGCGCCACTCGCGCACGCTGCGGGTGAGCAGGGTCTCGTTTGCGGTATTGAGCTCGCAGGCGACGCACAGCCGGGTGTCGGGCTTCAGTTGCTTGAGCAGGGCATCGAGCATGCGCTCGTTGCGATAAGGCGTCTCGATGAAGATCTGCGTGCGCCCAAGCTTGCGTGACTCGTCTTCTAGCGCGCGTAACGCGGCGTCGCGTTCGTTCTCGTCCACGGGCAGATAGCCATGGAACGCGAAACTCTGGCCGTTGAGTCCCGAGCCCATCAGCCCGAGCAGGATCGATGATGGCCCCACCAGCGGCGCGACGCGAATCCTGAGCGCGTGTGCCCGCGCGACCAGGCGCGCCCCGGGGTCGGCCACCGCGGGGCAGCCGGCGTCCGACATCAGTCCGATGTCCTCGCCGGCAAGCGCCGGCGCGAGCAGTGCGTCGAGTGCCGCGGCCGCGCCGGGGCCTTCCGCCGGCAGTTCGCGGATGTCGGTCTCGCGCAGCGGGTGGGGGTAGGCGAGTTGCTTCAGGTGCGCGCGGGCTGGGCGCGCGGTCTCCACGACGAATCGACGCAGTCCGGCGGCGATCGCCTGTGCCTGAGCCGGCAGGAAGGCGGGCCACGGCGTGGACTCTCCGAGGGCAACGGGAATCAGATAAAGGGTGCCGCGTGTCGCATGCAGGTCGCCTCGCGGCGCAGTCGTGCTCACGGCAGCTCCAGGCCTTCGGCACGCAACATGCGGGACAGCGCGATCAGGGGAAGTCCGATCAGTGCGGT
>DMCZ01000109.1:0-996 GCA_003446655.1 Thauera sp.
AGATGTGTATAAGAGACAGGGATCTTCTTCGTGCTCTTCATCCTGCTCACCACCTTCGCGGTGCTCAACCTCTTCATCGCCATCGTGGTGGACTCGATGAGCGCGGTGGAGCACGCCGAGCAGGAGCAGACGCGCGAGCTGGTGAGCGTGGACCACGACGCGGTGCTCGCCGAGTTGCGCGCGATCCGTGCCGAGCTGGCGGAGCTGCGGCGCGGCGGCGGCGCGCCGCCGGCTTCGGACCGAGGCGCCGGAGCCGAGCTCAGCGCTTGACCTCGAGCAGCTCGATCACGAAGCTCAGCGTGCTGTCGGGCGGAACCTTCCCGGCCACGCCGCGGCTGCCGTAGGCGGTCTCGGGCGGGCACACGATGCGTACCGCGCCACCCGGCTTCATCTGCTGCAGCACCTCCTTCCAGCACGGGATCAGAGCCTCGAGCGGCAGCTCGGCCGGGCGGCCACGGCTGTAGGAACTGTCGAACTCCTTACCGTCGGCGAGCGTGCCCTGGTAGTGCACGCGCACCACGTCGGCCAGCGTCGGCGACGCGCCGCTCTCGCCCGCGCGATAGGTCTGGACGGTGACGCCCGAGGGCAAGGTGGTGATCTGCGGCCCGGCGGCGTGGGCGAGCGGAAGGTGCAGCAAGGCGAGAAAAGGCAGCAGTCGGCGCATGGCGGCTCCCGGATGAGGATCGGTTGCGAACGGATGAACGCGCCCGAGCTTACACCGGGAGCCGCGCCCGTCTGCACCCCGCTCGCCCGGGCTGCCCCGCTCGCCTGCCGTCCTCGCGCTCACCGCCGATCGCCGGGGTGGGCGGATTCGGGCTTGGGCAGCCGCCCGCTCAGCGACCTCAGGAAGGCGACGAGGGCGGCCCTTTCCGCCGCGCTCAGCTGCAGCGGCGCAATCAGCGGGCTCTGCCCGGGCGCCCCCGCGCCGCCGCGATCGTAGTACTCGACCACCGCCTCCAGGGTCGGCAGCGAGCCGTCGTGCATGTAGGGCGCGGT
>DMCZ01000109.1:1222-5178 GCA_003446655.1 Thauera sp.
GCACCGATGCTGCGCACCACCGCGGCGCTCATGCGCGCACGCACGCCCGGCGCCAGCTCGACCTCGACCGCGCCACCTTCCTGGCTGCGCAGCCAGCCGATGCCGGTGTTGTGATAGGCGAAATCGGACAGCAGCGCATCGCGCTCGCCGATCAGGTGGCAGGCCGCGCACCGCCCCTTGCCGGTGAAGACCGCCAGGCCCGCCCTCTCCTCGGCGCTCAGCGCATCGCTCATGCCGCCGTAGCGATAGCGGTCGAAGCGCGAGTCGCCCGAAACGAGCGTGCGCTGGAAGCTCGCCAGCGCTGCACCCACCGTGTCGGCGCTGGCGCCGCGGCCGGCGAATGCGGTTTCGAACAGGCCGGCATAGTCGGGCAGCGCGCGCAGACGGTCGAGCACGTAGCCGAGCGAGGGGTTCGCCATCTCGTCGGGCGCGAGCAGCGGGCCCCACACCTGGGTCTCCAGGGCGCCCTCGCGGCCGTCGTGGAACAGGCGCGGATGGTAGGCGACGTTGATCAGGCCGGGCGCGTTGCGGCGCGCGCTGGCACCTTCGTTGCCGACCGGGGTACGCAACTCGTTCGAGGTGAAGCCCTGCTCCGGCACGTGGCACATCGCGCACGACATCGTGCCGTTGAAGGACAGGCGACGATCGAAGAAGAGCTTGCGCCCGAGCTCCACCTTCGCCGCGGTGGGCAGGTTGTCCGCGGGGAACGGCAGCGCGGGCAGCCCGAGCGGGGGGTGGATCGCGAGCGGCACCTGAGCATCCAGCATCTGGGCACCCGGCACCTGAGCGGCCGGCACCTCGGCGGCGAATGCCCGCCCCACCAGCAGCACCGCCAGCAGCGTGCCCTCAAGGAGCCGCCGGCTCCAGCAACAGCGTCTCGATGTCATTGAGCATCACGTCCGGCAGCAGGAAGGCGCTCGAGTAGATCTCGCGCACGCGCCCGCGCGCATCGATCAGGAACAGCTTGAGCATGTGGTTCAGCACCCGCGTCGGTCGCCCCTGAGCATCCACCTCCACCGACACGTCCTGGCCGAGCTCGTCGAGCAGGGGCTTCAGTTCGGCCACCGAGCGCATGGTCAGGAAATGCCAGCGCAGCGGACTCGCCGGGTCGGCGAGGCGGCCAGCATAGCGCCTCATCTCCTCCGGAACGTCATGCGCCGGGTCGAAGGACAGGCTGACCAGCTGCACGCGGCGCGCATGCTCGGGACGCGCCAGCAGCCGGTCGCGGAGCGTCATCATCGTCTCGTACGCCAGCGGGCAGCCGATCGGGTCGGTGCAATAGGTGTACATGAAGGACAGCAGCGTCACCCGCCCCGTGGTGTAGCGCGACAAGGGCTGGCGGCGGCCGTCGATGTCCAGCACCGTGCCCTGCGGCACGCGCTGGATCGGCGGCAGGGCGTAGCTGCCGGGCGCCGGGGGGACGAAATCCTGCACCGGCGCCCTGGGCGCAAGTTCAGGCGAGCCGGCGCCGAGCGACGCGGCGCCCGGCAGCAGACCCGCGGCCACCAGCACCGCCGTTCTTGCCCACCGGCCTGCGCGGTTCATGTGCACTCACCGCTGCGCGATCGCCACCTCGCGGCCCGGGTCCCGGGCCGTCCCCGGCGCCGGCTTGGCGGAGAACTTCATGTGGTGCGCGCGCCCGAGCCCGAGCGCATGGAAGTCCAGCGCGAACTGCTCGGTCAGCGCCTTGCCGTCCCAGTGGTAGAGCTTGAGGAACTGCTCGTCGTCGGCGCCGCGCTTGTCCCAGTTGGCGAGCAGGCTGCTGGTGAAATACACGCGCTTGCCGTCCCAGCTCTGGCTCACCATGTTCACCTGCTTGCCGATGACCTTCTCGTAGGTCTGCACCGGCGCCTCGGGGTTGGAAATGTCGAAGTAGCGCGTCTTGCCGTCCATGAAGGTGTTCACCCACAACCCCTTGGCGTCGGCGGTGATCGAGATGTCGACCGGCAGCGGGATCTGCGCCGGGTCGCCGACGGCAGCCACGGCCTTGGCCTGCCATTCGCCCGCCGCATCCTGCTTCACCAGCACGAGCTGCGAGGTCAGCGCGGTGGCGGTCAGCGCCCAGTTGTCGCCCGCCTTCAGCGACCAGCGGATCTCCAGCGGCGAGCCCGGCACGTTCATGACCTTCTGCGGCTTCATCGCCTTCAGGTCCCACATCACCATCGTGCTGCCGAAGCGCTTCATCGCCTCCGCGTCCTGCACCAGCTTGCCAAAGTCCATCATGTAGTTGTTCCAGCCGGTGAAGCTGGAGGTGAGCAGCGCATTCTTCTGCGGGTTGATGCCGATATCGTAGCCATAGCCGTCGGCCGCCACGCCGTCGTGCTCGCCGGTCGGCATGTCGTACCTGGCGACGAACTCGCCCTTGTTGTTGTACACCGCGATGCCGGTGCGCCCGCCATGGTCCTGCGTGTTCGACAGGCCCTGCACCAGCATGCGCCCGGGCAAGGCATAGAAGGTATGCGGGCCGACGAAGCCAGTCCTGTCGGCAAAGTCGGCGATGGTCTGCACCAGCGTGGGCGCGGCCGGGTTGCTGCCGATGTCGAACACGAAGATCTTGTTGTCGTCCAGGCGGCCGGCCCACAGGTAGCGGCGGTCGTCGGTGAAGCCGCCGTGGTGCGCCTCGCCGCGCCCGCCGACGCTGAGCACATGCACGACCTTGCCGTAGTCGGCAGACTGCGGATTCACATCCACGGTGACGAGCTTGTCCGACTCGTCACCCAGACCCTTCACGCCGAGCGTCCATACATGGACGTAGTCTTCCTGGCCCTTGATCAGGGTGCTGAGGTAGGGCGAATTGCAGGTTTCGTCGGCGGCAAGCTGCGGCGCGGCGAGCATGGACGACAGCAGCACGGCCATCGTCGTCAGCCGGATACGAGGCGTCTTCATGGCGCACCTCCTTCTCTCTGTCGGTGTCGAATCCGCCGGTCAAAGCACGCGGGTGGATCGCATCTCCTCTCGAGTCTCGGGCAGGCGGTCGCCCTTGGAACCTAGAAGCCGGACCCTGCAATGTCAATGTGGATCGCCGCGCCACCCGAAAAGGCGAAAGAAGATGTGCCGCCTCGTCGGGACCGGGCGCGGTGCGGGTCGTTGTCTTCAAATAGACTGTCGGTCCCGACACGAGACGCTCGAGCACACCCATGAAGATCGACCAGATCCCGATCGGCACCCGCTTCCAGTGGAAAGGCCGCAGCTACACCAAGGTCGGCCCGATGACCGCCGCGGCGGACAGCGGCGGCGTGGACTTCATCCCCAAACACGCAGCGCTGCAACCCATCCCCGGCGAAGCCCCGCCGCCCGCCGTGCAGGCCGAAACCGCACCGCCCCTCGATGCGGCGAAGGTCAAGGCGGCATTCGAGACTTATCACCACACGGCGCTGGGGGTCGCGGACGAGGCAGGCCGGCTGGCTCTGCAGCGCGCGCGGACCAGGTTTCTCGCGGAGATCGCTTAGGGAGCTTGTCGAGAGCAGTGGTCGTCATGCGGCGATGCGGCGTGCGCCGCCAGGACGGCGACGCGCTCGGTGCGCGACGGGCGACACGCGTTCTGCGGAACGCCCCCGTCGGCCGATCGCCGCAACCGCACCCGATCTGGAAGCCTGCCATCCAGCAGGCGGCGCCCCAGGGAGGCGCCAGCCTGAGGTTTACAGCTTCCCGGCCACCCAGTCCTTCACCCCCGCCAGCGCCGCCGGCAGGTTCTCGGGCTGGGTGCCGCCGGCCTGGGCCATGTCGGGGCGGCCGCCGCCCTTGCCGCCCACCTGCTGGGCGACGAAGTTGACCAGCTCGCCGGCCTTGACCTTGGCGGTGTGGTCGGCGGTGACGCCGGCGATCAGGCTCACCTTGCCCTCGCCCACGCTCGCCAGCACGATCGCCGCCGACTTGAGCTTGTCCTTGAGCTTGTCCATGGTGTCGCGCAGCGTGGGCACGTCGGCGCCTTCGAGCACGGCCGCGAGCACCTTGAG
>DMCZ01000251.1 GCA_003446655.1 Thauera sp.
GTCGTGGCTGCCTGGGCATGTCGCTGACGGACGTCAGCGGAACATGGCCGGAAGCGTGGCGCGGGGACGGCGCGCATGCGAGCGGCAATCGGCACTCGCGGCTGTCCGCATTGCCGGGAAGAAAGAGGCCCCCGGAGCGGGGGCCAGGGATGGGCGGTCAGTTACCGCTGGGCGTGGGAGGAACCGCCTGCAGCGACAGGTGTGTCGCGGTGGCGGACACGTCGAGGTCGTCCTCGCTGCGCAGGATGCGCGCAAACACGCCCTCCTTCGGATCGAAGAACTCGCCGAAGTCGTCGCCACCGAACGCGGCGCGCGCCAGCTCCCACCAGTCATCGAACGCATCGACATCCGGGTTGCAGCCGGCGGCATAGGCGATGGTCTTCAGACGACCATCGGGTCGGCGCTCGCCGCGCTCGGCCAGGAAGTACACGCCCTGATCCTTGACCAGGATGATGCGGCATTGGTTGACCACGGCCTCGGCAGGTACGGGCCGCAGGTCGGTACCTTTGAATCACACAGACATGGGTGTGATCTCTAGAGAGGCAGGAAGAGAGGCTTCCCGCCGCGAGGGCGGGAAGCCGCTGGGAGCATGTGGTACAGCATGCCTTCTACGGTCATTCGTAGATCAAGTAGATGGCCTTGTGCAGCAGAATTTCCCGCAGCTTCGACCAGTGCTCGTCACTGAGCAGTAATCGGCGCATTGCAAGCTCGTATTGGTGTTGTGTGAGAGCTACAACGACACGATCTTTCTATTACATATCAATGACTTGGTCGACCCTGAAGAACCCCTGGAACCCGCATGAACACTGGTTTTCTGGGGTGTCTACCGATGTTCGTTTCTCCCAGTTTGATTTCCAATAAGGGCTGTTTTCTGGGAGTTCTGCCGTGATGTTTGCCTGCCCTGCCACCGACGATTTCTTCCGTTCGCGCATCGACCACATGATCGATCTGCGCCATCCGCTGGCGGTGCTGGCCTCGCGCATGCCATGGCAAGAGATTGAAGCCCGGGTGGCCCAGGTGTTCTCGCGCAAAGGTCGTGCGGGTGTGGCCATGCCTGACTTGGACCTGTTCGGTGAACAGTTGCAGCGTGTTGCCGTTGCCAGCAACGCCGGACGCCCCCGCGTGCCGCTGCGCATCATGATTGCTTTGCTGTACCTCAAGCATGCGTTCAACGAGTCCGACGAGGGCGTCGTCGAGCGCTGGGGCGAGACGCCGACCTGGCAGTTCTTCTCGGGGCAGGCGTACTTTGAACACCACCGTCCCTGCGACGCGACCACCCTGGTCAAGTTCCGCCAGTTGCTGGGCGAAGAAGGCGTGGAAGAGCTGCTGGCGCAGACCATCAACGTGGCGGTCGAGCTCCAGCTGATCAAGCCGCAGGAGCTGGCCCGCGTGATCGTGGACAGCACGGTACAGCACAAGGCGATCGCCCACCCCACCGATAGCCGCCTGCTGGAGACGGCCCGGGTCAAGCTGGTCAACGCGGCCAAGGACGCCGGGATCGATCTGAAGCAGACCTTTGCCAAGGAGGGCAAGGAGTTGGGCCGCAAGGCCGGGCGCTACGCCCACGCCCGCCAGTTCAAGCGCATGCGCCAGGCCATCAAGCGCCAGCGCACCATCGTCGGCCGCCTGCAGCGCGAGATTGACCGCAAGGCCAGTGTCATCGAGCAGGCAGTTCGCCAAGCGCTCAGTGAGACCTTGAACAAGGCCCGGCGCATCGTGGCCCAGAGCGGTCAGCGCAAAGCTGCCGACGGACAACCCAAGCTCTACGCCTGGCATGCGCCCGAGGTCGACTGCATTTCCAAGGGCAAAGCCAAGACGCCCTACGAGTTCGGCGTGAAGGTGGGCATCGCCAGCACGCTCAAAGGCAACCTGATCGTGGGCGCCCGGGCATTTCACGGCAACCCGTACGACGGGCACACGCTGCGCGAACAGCTGGAGCAGGCCACGATCCTGATGCAGGACAGCCAGGCAAAACCAGCGACGGCCTTCGTCGATCTGGGCTACCGGGGGGTGGATGCCGACAACCCGCATGTGCACATCGTGCACCGAGGCAAGGCCAAGCGGATCAGCGAGCAGGACAGAAGGCTGCTCAAGCGGCGCCAGGCCATCGAACCCATCATCGGTCACCTCAAGGCCGATCACCGCATGGGCCGCTGCCACCTCAAGGGCGAAACCGGCGACCGGATGCACGCGGTGCTGTGCGCCGCCGGCTACAACCTCCGCTGGTTGCTGCGCATGATTGCAAAGAAGGGCATCACCTTCTTGCAGGCGGTTTTTTTGTGCCTGCAGCGGGCCGGCGCACAGGGGCGCTCTTGGCTGGATTCTGTGATGGACAGGCATCTTTGGGCTGGTGATGTCCGATCAACCCGGTTCACAGCACTGGCCAACCGACTGACCTTGGCCGCCAGCAAGCTCGCCCAGGCTTGAAGTGAATATTTCAGGGACGACGACTTATAGCGAAGCGGCAACAGACCCTAGGCAAAAACGGCGGGCGCCATTGACATGGATGAATGTTATGTGCCGTGCCCCTTGAAATTTGCAAGAAAGCGCGCACTATTGCAAATGGTTGCAAGAATCGGCAATTGATGAACAAGGTTGAAGAGTTGCGTGGTGGAACCATGAAAACTGGTCCGGATGAAATCTTCACGCTCGACGAGCTGGCGGCGTACTTGAAGGTCGGCAAGCGCACGCTATACCGACTGGCCGCGCAAGAGGAGATCCCGGCGTTCAAAGTGGGTGGGACATGGCGGTTTCGGCGAAGCGACATCGATCGCTGGATTGAAGATCGATCGCCAACCGAGGCACGGAAAGGAGGTGATGCGCGAAGGTGAACAGCTTGACTCCGACACGTACGCCGTATGGCCTGTGTGCCTTGGCCTGGATCAGCAGGCAAACGGATTGAGAGATTCCCTGACTATTTCTGGAGGTGTGACATGAGTTTCGATCTGAAAAAGTTGGCTCCCTGGAACTGGTTCAAGAACGAACAGGAAGAGCAACAGGCGGCTGCCTCGCTGCCTGTGCAGCGCAATGACCAGCCTGTGGCAGGGGGTGCAGTCAGTCCGATCCTGCAATTGCATCGCGAAATCGACCGCCTCTTTGATGACGCATTCCGCGGGTTTGGTTTTCCGACTTTGGCCATGCCACGTTGGCCGGCAGAGTGGCCAGGCATGCTGAAGCCGGCCGTGGACATCCAGGAAACCGATACGCAGTACAGGATTGCTGTGGAAGTTCCAGGTGTCGAGGAGAAGGACATCCAGATCACGCTCGACAACGACGTGCTGGTGGTGCGCGGTGAAAAGCGGCAGGAGCAGGAGAAGAAGGAGGGAGGCTTCCATCGGATCGAGCGGTCCTACGGCAGTTTTCAGCGTGCGCTGAACCTGCCCGGCGATGCCAATCAGGACTCCATCAAGGCCAATTTCAAGAATGGCGTGCTCACCATCACGATGGACAAGCGTGAGGCCAGTGCACCGAAGCAGGGGCGCTCCATTCCCATCAACAGCTGAAATCGACTGCCGCTTGCGTACTTGATCAATCAACTCGCAGACGAGGTGCCATGACACGCGGCACCTCGTCGCCCCAATCACTCCAGGAGTGCCAGCATGGCCAGAAAACAATGCCAAGTCTGCGGCCAACCCGCCACCGTGCGGGTAGAAGCCAATCTGAATGGTCGCCACAGCACCATGCTGCTGTGCGACGACCACTACCGCCAGCTGGTACGCCAGCAAAAGCGTACCGTTTCCCCGCTGGAAGCCTTGTTCGGCTCGCGCAGCGGGCTGTTCGAGGATTTCCTGGGCAGTGACTTCTTCCGCCTCGGTGACGACTCGGCGCCGGTGACAGCCGATACCGACGATGAAGTGGTCGATGCCTCGTTCGGCGAACCGGCGTCCGCAGGGGCCGGAGCACCGCGCCGTCGCGGTGGCGGGCTGGCCAGCCGCATCAGCGAACAATCAGAGACCCTGCTGCAGGAGGCCGCCAAGCACGCCGCCGAGTTTGGCCGTCCCGAGGTGGATACCGAACACCTGCTGCTGTCGCTGACCGACAGTGACGTGGTCAAGACCATCCTTGGTCAGTTCAAGATCAAGGTGGACGACCTCAAACGCCAGATCGAATCCGAGGCCAAGCGGGGCGACAAGCCCTTCGAGGGCGAAATCGGTGTGTCGCCGCGCGTCAAGGACGCACTCAGCCGCGCCTTCGTGGCCTCCAACGAACTCGGTCATTCCTATGTCGGCCCCGAGCATTTTCTGGTGGGACTGGCCGAAGAAGGCGAAGGTCTGGCGGCCAACCTGCTGCGCCGCTATGGCCTCACGCCGCAGGCGCTGCGCCAGCAGGTTAACAAGGTGGTCGGCAAGGGCGCCGAGGACGGCCGCGCCGAGACGCCCACCAACACCCCCGAGCTCGACAAGTACTCCCGCGACCTGACGAAGATGGCGCGTGACGGCAAGCTGGACCCGGTCATCGGTCGAGCCCAGGAGATCGAGACCACGATCGAGGTGCTGGCACGGCGCAAGAAGAATAACCCGGTGCTGATCGGCGAGCCCGGCGTGGGCAAGACCGCCATCGTCGAGGGTCTGGCACAGCGCATGGTGGCCGGCGAGGTGCCCGAGACGCTGCGCGACAAGCGCCTGATGGAGCTGAATATCAATGCGATGGTCGCAGGTGCCAAGTACCGGGGCGAGTTCGAGGAGCGAGTGCAGAAGGTGCTCAAGGAAATCTCAGAGCACCAGGGCGAGCTGATCCTGTTCATCGACGAGGTGCACACCATCGTCGGTGCGGGCCAGGGCGGCGGCGAAGGCGGCCTGGACGTGGCCAACGTGTTCAAGCCCATGATGGCGCGTGGCGAGCTGAACCTGATCGGCGCCACCACGCTCAACGAATATCAGAAGTACATCGAGAAGGACGCCGCGCTGGAGCGACGCTTCCAGCCGGTGACGGTGCCGGAGCCCACCGTGGCGCAGGCCATCATGATCCTGCGCGGCCTGCGCGACACCTTCGAGGCGCACCACAAGGTCAGCATCTCGGAGGAAGCGATCATCGCCGCCGCCGAGCTCTCCGACCGTTACATCACCGCGCGCTTCTTGCCGGACAAGGCCATCGACCTGCTTGATCAGGCCGCTGCCCGGGTGAAGCTGTCTGCGACGGCACGTCCGATCGCCGTGCAGGAGCTGGAGGCGGAACTGCACCAGCTGCGCCGTGAGCAGGACTACGTGGCAGCCCGCAAGCAATACGACAAGGCGGCAGAGATCGGCAAGCGGATCGAAGCCAAGGAGGCCGAGCTCAAGAAGCGCGTCGAGGAATGGGAGCGCGAGCGCGCTTCGGGCAGCGCCGAGGTCAAGGCCGAGCACGTGGCCCAGATCGTCTCGCGCCTGACCGGCATTCCGGTGAACGAGCTGACGGTGGAGGAGCGTGAGAAGCTGCTGCACCTGGAGCAGCGTCTGCATGAGCGCCTGGTCGGGCAGGACGAAGCGGTGCGCGCCGTCGCCGATGCGGTGCGGCTGTCGCGCGCCGGCCTCCGAGAGGGCAGCAAGCCGGTAGCCACGTTCCTGTTCCTCGGGCCCACCGGTGTCGGCAAGACCGAGCTGGCCAAGGCCCTGGCCGAAGCCATCTACGGCGACGAGGGCGCACTGTTGCGCATCGACATGTCGGAGTATGGCGAACGCCACACCGTGGCGAGACTGGTGGGCGCGCCCCCGGGCTACGTTGGCTACGACGAGGGCGGTCAGCTGACCGAGAAAGTGCGTCGCAAGCCCTACAGCGTGCTGCTGCTCGACGAGATCGAGAAGGCCCACCCCGACGTCTACAACATCCTGCTGCAGGTATTCGACGACGGCCGCCTGACCGACGGCAAAGGGCGCGTGGTGGACTTCACCAACACCATCATCATCGCCACGTCCAACCTGGGCTCGGACATCATCCAGCGGCGCCTGAAGGCGCGCGGTGCGGCTGGCGAGGAGTACGAGAAGACAAAAAACGAGGTCATGGACGTGCTGCGCGGGCACTTCCGGCCCGAGTTCCTCAACCGGATCGAAGAGATCATCGTCTTCCATGCCCTGGGCAAGGAGGAGATCCGTCATATCGTCGGGCTGCAACTCGATCGCGTGGCGCGTAACGCGGCCAGCCAGGGCGTGACCCTCACCTTCGACCAGACCTTGATCGACCACTTTGCCGAGGAAGGCTACAAGCCTGAATTCGGCGCGCGTGCGCTCAAGCGCTTGATCCGCAGCGAGCTGGAAACGGCGCTGGCGCGCGAGATGCTGGGCGGCAGCATCGGCAAGGGCGATCACGTCGTCGCCCGCTGGGACGACAAGGCGGATCGGGTCGGCTTCGAGCGCACGGAGCCGCCCAAGAGCGAGGTCGAGGCCGACAAGCCTGACGAGGCCAAGCCGGCCGAAGCCAAGTCAACCGATGCGCCGAAGAGCGACGACGGCAAGGGTTCCCGGAAGAAGAAACCGGCGAGCGATCCATCCTGATGCATCGGGGGCTGTCATGTCTGCATCCCATGGCCTGGCATCGGCAGCCACCCTGGTCTCACTCGCGGCGGCGCTCGCCGCTGCGGGGCACGCGGTCGTCTACAAGCGTGACCCGCGATCGGCCGCGCTTTGGGTGCTGCTGATCGCCCTGCTACCGCTTGGCGGTTCGCTGCTTTACCTGTTGTTCGGTATCAACCGCTATCAGCGGCGGGCGCGGAGGCTGTACCCGGGCGCTGGTCGCGCATCGCCGACCACAGACTGTATGGAGGTCCCCGCCACGCTGCCCTCGGCGTTCGCCGGCCTAGCGCATCTGGTGGGGCGCGCCACCGGTCAGCCGCTGACCGGTGGCAATCGCATCAAGCCACTGGTCGATGGCGAGCAGGCCTACCCGGCCATGCTCGCCGCGATCGACTCGGCCTGTCACAGCGTTGCCCTGACGTCCTACATCTTCGATGGCCAGGGCATTGGTACGCAGTTTGTCGAAGCCCTGCATCGTGCCCATGCGCGCGGCGTGCAGGTGCGGGTGCTGATCGACGATGTCTCCGCACGATGGGTACGCCAGAGCGCCCATCGGCGGCTGAAGCGCAGCGGATTGATGGTGGCGCCGTTCAATCCGACGCTGATCCCCGCACGGCTGCATGCCGCGCACCTGCGCAATCACCGCAAGCTGCTGGTGGTCGACGGCGAAACAGGCTTTACCGGCGGCATGAACATCTTCAGCCCCTACTGGCGGCCGGATGCGCCCGAGCAGGCCTGCCATGACTTGCATTTCCGCCTGCAGGGCCCGGTCGTCGCCGATCTCAAGCGTTGCTTCACCGAGGATTGGTGTGACACCACGGACGAGCGGCTCGACGAGCGCTTCTGGGGTGGGCGGCCTGCGCCGGCTGCCGAGCTGGGTACAAGCTGGGCCAGAGGCATTGAGGCCGGCCCTGACGAAACCCTGGACCGGATGCGTTGGACATTCATGGGGGCCTTGAGTGCGGCACGGCAGTCGGTTCGCATCTGGACGCCCTACTTCGTGCCCGATCAACCGATGATCGCCGCGCTGAGCACGGCCGCCTTGCGCGGCGTACGGATCGAGGTGCTCACGCCTGCCAACGGCGATCACCCGTCCGTGCAATGGGCGGCCCGCGCCCATTACTGGCAGGTGATGGAGCATGGCGTACGGATCTTCGAGCGGCCCGGCCCCTTCGACCACACCAAGCTGATGCTGGTCGATGGCGCCTGGTGCTGCCTGGGGTCGGCCAACTGGGACGCACGCAGCCTGCGGCTCAACTTCGAGTTCAACGTCGAGGTCTACGACGCTGCTCTGTGTGACCGTCTCGAAGCACTTTTCGATACCACACGCGACGCGTCGGCCCTTGTCACACCCACGGCCGTGCGCATGCGTCCGCCTGCCGTAAAGGTGCGCGACGGTGTCGCCCGCCTGTTCACACCGGTTCTATAGAGAAACGACTTTCGGAGAACAACGCTGATGGAAAAGAAAGATCAATGGAACATTGGCTACTGGATCGTCGCCGGCCTGTTGCTGCTGACGCTGCAGAACTACTGGCAGGCGGCCAAGACCGTCGAGCCCGTGCCCTACAGCGAATTCGAGAAGGCGCTGGCCGAGGGGCGCGTCGCCGAAGTATTGGTGTCGGACCGCACGGTTACCGGGCGCCTGAAATCACCGGACAGTCGTGGCAAGACCTCCATCGTGGCCACCCGCGTCGAACCCGACCTGGCCGAGCAGCTGTCGAAATACGATGTGTCCTACGCGCGAGTGGTGGAAAGCACCTGGCTGCGTGATGTGCTCTCCTGGATTCTGCCGGCGGTGGCCTTCTTCGGCGTCTGGTTTTTCCTGTTCCGCCGCTTCGCCGAGAAGCAGGGCATGGGCGGCTTCCTGAGCATCGGCAAGAGCCGCGCCAAGGTATTCATGGAGAAGAACACCGGCGTGACCTTTGCCGATGTCGCTGGCGTCGATGAAGCCAAGGCGGAGTTGGTTGAGATCGTCGATTTCCTCAAGAATCCGCAGGAGTATGGACGGCTCGGGGCGCGCATTCCCAAGGGCGTGTTGCTGGTCGGCCCACCCGGCACCGGCAAGACATTGCTGGCCAAGGCTGTTGCCGGCGAGGCGGCGGTGCCCTTCTTCTCCATCTCCGGATCAGAGTTTGTCGAGATGTTCGTCGGCGTGGGTGCGGCCCGTGTGCGCGACCTGTTCGAACAGGCGCGCGGGCAGGCACCGGCGATCATCTTCATTGATGAACTGGATGCTTTGGGCCGCGCACGCGGTGTCGGAGGACCGACCGGCGGACACGACGAGCGTGAGCAGACGCTGAACCAGTTGCTCACCGAAATGGATGGCTTCGACAGCTCGGTCGGGCTGATCATCCTTGCAGCCACCAACCGGCCGGAGATCCTCGATCAGGCCTTGCTTCGCGCCGGTCGCTTCGACCGTCAGGTGCTGGTGGACCGGCCCGACAAGAAAGGTCGCCTGGATATCCTGAAGGTCCATGTCAAGAAGATCACCCTGGCCCACGGTGTAGATCTGGAACAGGTGGCGGCGCTGACCACCGGCTTTTCCGGCGCTGATCTGGCCAATCTCGTGAACGAAGCAGCGCTGAACGCGACGCGGCGCAAGGCGCAGGCTGTGGAACTGCAAGACTTCACCGCCGCCATCGAGCGCATCGTGGCCGGCCTGGAAAGGAAGAACCGTGTGCTCAATCCGAAGGAGCGGGAAACCGTGGCCTATCACGAGATGGGGCATGCGCTGGTGGCGCTGGCGCT
>DMCZ01000226.1 GCA_003446655.1 Thauera sp.
TGTTACCGGTGCACACGAACAGAACTCTGGTCATGTCTTCCCCTCTTCGCTTCTTGTTGTTCAAACGCTGCCATGCTGATCCGCGCCAAACGCGCGCTGGCGAAGCTTGAACAGCTCGTCGCGCGCCGCAGCGGCCTTCTCGAACTCCAGGTTGCGGGCGTGCTCCTGCATTTCCTTCTCCAGGCGCTTGATCGCCCGCGCCAGCGCCTTCTCGTCCATCACCGCATAGTCGGCGTCCTTCTCGGCCACGCGCGCGGCATCGCGCTTGGCTCCATCCGAATCATAGACCCCATCGATGATGTCCTTGATCCGCTTCGTCACCGACTTCGGCACGATGCCGTTGGCCTCGTTGAAGGCGATCTGCTTGTGCCGGCGGCGCTCGGTCTCGCCGATCGCCGCCTTCATCGAGTCGGTGACGCGGTCGGCGTAGAGGATCGCGGTGCCGTGCAGGTGGCGCGCGGCGCGGCCGATGGTCTGGATCAGCGAGCGCTCGGAACGCAGGAAGCCTTCCTTGTCGGCGTCCAGAATCGCCACCAGCGACACCTCGGGGATGTCCAGGCCCTCGCGCAGCAGGTTGATACCCACCAGCACGTCGAACTCGCCCAGGCGCAGGTCGCGGATGATTTCCACCCGTTCCACGGTGTCAATGTCCGAGTGCAGGTAGCGCACGCGGATGCCGTTGTCGGCGAGGTAGTCGGTGAGATCCTCGGCCATGCGCTTGGTGAGCACGGTGACCAGCACGCGCTCGTTCACCGCAAGGCGCTTCTTGATCTCGCCGAGCAGGTCGTCCACCTGCGTCATCGCCGGGCGCACCTCGACCATCGGGTCGATCAGGCCGGTCGGGCGCACCACCTGCTCCACCACCTGACCCTGGTGCTCTTCCTCGTATTTGGCCGGCGTGGCGGAAACGAAGATGGTCTGCGGCATCAGGCGCTCGAACTCGTCGAACTTGAGCGGCCGGTTGTCCAGCGCCGAGGGCAGGCGGAAACCGTAGCCGACGAGGTTCTCTTTGCGCGAGCGGTCGCCCTTGTACATGCCGCCGACCTGGCCGATGGCCACGTGCGACTCGTCGATGAACAGCAGCGCGTCCGGCGGCAGGTAGTCGATCAGCGTCGGCGGCGGCTCGCCCGGGCCGCGGCCCGAGAGGTGCCGCGAGTAGTTCTCGATGCCCTTGCAGAAGCCCATCTCGTTGAGCATCTCGAGATCGAAGCGGGTGCGCTGCTCGATGCGCTGCGCTTCCACCAGCTTGCCCTCGCGCTGGAAGAAGGCGACGCGCTCCTTCAGCTCCTCCTTGATCGCCTCGATCGCCTGGAGCACCGTCGCGCGCGGGGTCACGTAATGGCTGGACGGATACACGGTGAAGCGCGCCAGCTTGTGCTTGAGGTGGCCGGTGAGCGGGTCGAACAGGGTCAGGTGCTCGATCTCGTCGTCGAACATCTCGATGCGTACCGCGAGCTCGGCGTTCTCCGCCGGGAAGACGTCGATCACGTCGCCGCGCACGCGGAAGGTGCCGCGACGGAAGTCGATGTCCGCGCGCGTGTATTGCATCGCCACCAGACGCTGGATGAGGTCGCGGTGCGCCATGCGCTCGCCCTCGCGCAGGTGCAGGATCATCGCGTGGTAGTCGACCGGATCGCCGATGCCGTAGATGCACGACACGGTGGCCACGATCACCACGTCGCGCCGTTCCATGAGGCTCTTGGTGGCGGACAGCCGCATCTGCTCGATGTGCTCGTTGATCGACGAATCTTTCTCGATGAAGAGGTCGCGCGAGGGCACGTAGGCCTCGGGCTGGTAGTAGTCGTAGTAGCTGACGAAGTACTCGACCGCGTTCTCCGGCAGGAACTCCTTGAACTCGGCGTATAGCTGCGCGGCCAGCGTCTTGTTCGGCGCCAGCACCAGCGCCGGCCGCCCCATGCGGGCGATCACGTTGGCCATGGTGTAGGTCTTGCCCGAGCCGGTCACGCCGAGCAGGGTCTGGTACATCAGGCCGTCTTCCACCCCCTCGCACAGCAGGCGGATCGCCTCGGGCTGGTCGCCGGCGGGCGGAAAGGGCTGATGAAGGCGGAAGGGGCTGCCCTCGAAAGTGAGCACCGTCCCGCCCTCCTGCGCTGCATCGTTTCCGGCGCTATTGCCTTGACTCGTCATGCTAAAATTCCTGCTCCATTCCGGTGCATCGCCACCCGGCGGCATCGGACGAAAACGCCGATTATTTCCCAATTCGCGTGACAAGGCACGGCGCATCGCCGGTCCTGCCGCGCGGATACGCTGCTGTCCTACTGGAACAACTGGAGTCCTCATGTCCGCTTCGATCTTCGCCGCCGTCGAGATGGCGCCCCGTGACCCGATCCTTGGCCTGAACGAGGCCTTCGCCGCCGACACCCGCGCCGAGAAGGTCAACCTCGGCGTCGGCGTGTACTACGACGACAACGGCAAGATCCCGCTGCTCGCCGCCGTGCGTGCCGCCGAGAAGGCCCGCCTCGAAGCGATGCCGCCGCGCGGCTACCAGCCGATCGAAGGCCCCGCCGCCTACAACAACGCGGTGCAGGGCCTGCTCTTCGGCAAGGACTCGCAGCTCGCCACCAGCGGCCAGACCGTCACCATCGAGGCCCTGGGCGGCACCGGCGCGCTCAAGGTCGGCGCCGACTACCTCAAGCGCCTGGTGCCCGGCGCCACCGTGTACATCTCCGACCCGAGCTGGGAAAACCACCGCGCCCTGTTCGAGTCCGCCGGCTTCCCGGTCGAGAACTATCCCTACTACGACGCCGCCACCCGCGGCGTGAACTTCGCCGGCATGAAGGCCAAGCTCGACAGCCTGCAGCCCGGCTCGATCATCGTGCTGCACGCCTGCTGCCACAACCCGACCGGCGCCGACCTGTCGGACGCGCAGTGGGACGAAGTGGTCGCCGTGTGCCGCGAGCGCGGGCTGATCCCCTTCCTCGACATGGCCTACCAGGGCTTCGCCGAAGGCATCGACGCCGACGCCGTGGCCGTGCGCGCGCTGTCGGCCAGCGGCCTGCAGTTCTTCGTCTCGAGCTCGTTCTCGAAGAGCTTCTCGCTTTACGGCGAGCGCGTCGGCGCGCTGTCGATCGTCACCGCCAGCAAGGAAGAGGCCAGCCGCGTGCTGTCGCAGGTCAAGCGCGTGATCCGCACCAACTACTCCAACCCGCCGATCCACGGTGGCGCCATCGTCGCCGCGGTGCTCTCCTCGCCCGAACTGCGCCAGATGTGGGAAGACGAGCTCGGCGGCATGCGCGAGCGCATCCGCGCCATGCGCACCGGCCTGGTCGAGCAGCTCAAGGCCGAGGGCGTGGCGCAGGACTTCTCCTTCGTGATCAAGCAGCGCGGCATGTTCTCCTACACCGGGCTCAGCGCCGCCCAGGTCGAAAAGCTTAAGAGCGACTTCGGCATCTACGCCGTGTCCACCGGCCGCATCTGCCTGGCCGCGCTCAACTCCAAGAACATCGGCTACGTCGCCAAGGCGATTGCGCAGGTGGTCAAGGGCTGAGCGCCCTCCGGCGTCGGGGCGCAGGCGGGTTCCTAAAAAAATTGCCGCCTTCGCCTTGACGCAAGCGCGTTCGCTGCCTAGAATGCGCGCCTCTGTTCCCCGATAGCTCAGTCGGTAGAGCGCCGGACTGTTAATCCGTAGGTCCCTGGTTCGAGCCCAGGTCGGGGAGCCAAGTTTTGAGACTTGGTGTTTCTCGCAGGAACAGCAGGTCGCAGCGAAAGCTGCAAGAAAGGTAATTCCCCGATAGCTCAGTCGGTAGAGCGCCGGACTGTTAATCCGTAGGTCCCTGGTTCGAGCCCAGGTCGGGGAGCCAGC
>DMCZ01000225.1:0-6951 GCA_003446655.1 Thauera sp.
AGATGTGTATAAGAGACAGAGTCCGGGCTGGGCGTGGCGATCGACGACGGCCAGCTCGTGCTGCACTTCCAGCCGCAACTGCACCTCGTCGACCAGTCCCTGTCCGGCATGGAGGCGCTGGTGCGCTGGAACCACCCGCGGCTCGGCCTGCTGGCGCCTGCGCGCTTCATCCCGCTCGCCGAAGACAGCGGGCTGATCTGGCCGCTGGGGCTGAAGGTGATGGAGCTGGCGATCGCGCAGATGGCCGCATGGCGCGCGCAGGGCCTGACGGTGCCGCGCGTGGCGGTGAACGTGTCGCCGATGCAGTTGCGCCCCGAGCTGGTCGACGCGATCGCCGAGATCCTCGCGCGCCACGGCGTGCCGGCCGAATGCCTGGAGGTCGAACTCACCGAGAGCGCGCTCACCGCGGACGGGCCCGCGGTCAATGGCCTGCTGAAGGCCTTGCGCGACATGGGCGTGTCCATCGCGATCGACGACTTCGGCGTCGACTACTCCTCGCTCACGCTGCTGCGCCGGCTGCCGATCTCCGCGCTCAAGATCGACCGCAGCTTCGTCGCCGAGCTGCCCGCCAACCGCCAGGACGTCGCCATCGTCGAGGCCATCCTGACCATGGCCCACAGCATCGGCCTGCGCACGGTGGCCGAAGGCGTGGAGCATACCGAACAGAACGTCACCCTCGGCGTGCTCGGTTGCCAGGAGGGGCAGGGCTATCTGTTCTGCAAACCGCGCAGCGCGCAGGACACCCTGGCGTGGCTGAACGCCACCATGAACCCGCTCGAGGCAGTGACGGCGGCCTGATCCGCGGCCGGCACAGCGGGCCGGCGCGCCCCTGGACCCAGCTCACTGCCTCACCTGAAACGCCCGGAACCTGCGTGCCCGCCTTTCCTGGACGGCAGACCGCTTACAGCCCCTCGACCAGCGCGATCATCCGTCGCCGCATCTCCGCATCCGGCAGCGCCCCGAGCGCACCACCGAGGTTGTCGATCATGTGGTGCGCCTTGCTGGTGGCCGGGGTGGCCACGGTGACGGCGGGGTGCGAGAGCACGAACTTGAGGAAGAACTGCGCCCACGAGTGGGCGTCGAATTCCGCCGCCCACGCCGGCAGCGCCTGGCCGCGCACGCGCTGCCACAGCCGGGTGCGGCCGAAGGGCGCATAGACCAGCACGCCCACGCCGCGCTCCTGCGCCAGCGGCAGGATGCGCTCCTCCATCGTGCGGTTGTCGATGGCGTAGTCGATGCCGATGAAGTCGATCGGCTCGCGCGCGAGGATCTGCTCGAGTTCCGCGTACTGGCGCGGGAAGGTGGTGGTGACGCCGATGTAGCGCACGCGCTTCTCGGCGCGCAGCTCCTTGAGCAGGCCGAGCTGGACCGGCACGTCGCCCAGGTTATGCACCTGGATCAGGTCGAGCACCGGCTTGCCCAGGCGCTGGAACGAGGTCTCGAGCTGCGCCCGTGCCGCTGCGGGGTCGGCACGCCCGCCACCCCAGCCGGCCACGTTGAGCTTGGTCGCCCAGAACACCGTGTCGGTGATGCCGAGCTCGCCCGCGATGCGCCCGGCCACCGCCTCCGAGGCGCCATAGGACGGTGCGGTGTCGAAGACCCGGCCGCCGTGCCCGACCAGCGCCTGCAGCACCTCGCGCAGCGCGGCGACGTCCTCGCTGCGCGCCACCTCGGCAAAGGTCGCGGAGCTGCCCAGGCCGACCGCGGGAAGGCGTTCGCCGGAGGCGGGGATGGCGCGGGTGATCAACGCCAGCGGTGTGTCGGCACCCTTGATCGTCGCCCCGGCCGGATCGGCGGCCCACGACAACCCGGGTTTGAGGCTCAGGGTGGCGCCGGTGGTGAGGCACAGCTTCAGGTAGTCGCGGCGGGTAATCATGGCGAACGCCTCCATCGGGTTGGGTCAGAAAGGGTCATCGCACTTGTCCATGCGGATCGTGACGCGGCGCGTCCTGCGCCGCGCGCGCCGGCGCAGCGGCGGCGGCGGCGGCGGCGGCCATGCGCTGCTGGGTACGCCCCAGCCACAGCGCGAGCGCGGCCCACAGCAGCGCCAGCGGCAGCGCGACGCTCGCCAGCGCCGCCAGCCCCATGCCGAGCCGACCGAGCAGGCCCTCGAGCTGCGCGCCGATCACGTCGCCGCCGCGATAGACGAAGGTGTCGATGAAGGCCTTGGCCTTGTACTTGTCCTCGCGCGGCAGCACGGTGAACAGCGTCTCGCGTGCCGGCCGCATCAGCGCGCGCTGCACCGCGCGGAAGGCGGCCTCGAAGGCGACCAGCGCCGCCAGCGAGCCCACCAGCGCCAGGCCGACGAAGCCAAGCGCGGTCGTCAGCGGCAATAAGGCCAACGTCAGCGGCACGCCCACCCGCTGCATCAGCCGCCCGGCCACCAGCGCCTGCAGCAGCAAGGTGGCGAGCTGGGTAATCAGGTCGATGCGGGCGAACATCGTGGTGCGCAGGTCGAGGTCATCGCCCAGCTCGGCCACCATCTGCAGCCGGGTGAAGTAGAGGAAGGTCGCCATCACCGCCAGGATCACAACGTAGGCCGCCATGCCGAGCAGGTAGCGCGAGGCGAACACCGCGCGCACGCCCGCCCAGGCGCTGCCGCCGATCGGCGCGCGCGCGTCGTCGGCGAGCGCCCTCTCCCCTCGCACTTCCTCCCCTCGCACCCCCTCGCCCGGCAGCGCCGCGCCACGCCCCGTCGCCGCTGCCAAAGGCGCAGACCGCGGTGCGCCCACGCGCGCAATCCCCCACGCCGCCGCCAGCCCCGCCGTCAGGAACCCCGCCGACACCAGCAGCAGCGCCGGCGTGCCCAGCGGCGCCGCCAGCCGCGCAGCCAGCCACGGGCCCGCGATCGCCCCCAGGGTGCCGCCCACCGCGATCAGGCCGAAGAAGCGCTTGCCCTGCTCGAGCGTGAAGCGGTCGGCCATCAACGCCCAGAACACCATGGTGGCGAACAGGTTGAAGACGCTGAACCAGACGTAGAACACCTGGCCGCTCACCACGCCCACCGCCTCGGGTGTCAGCACCAGCAGCAGATGGAAACCGACCAGGCTGCAGGCGAAGAAGGCGTAGGTCGCCGTGATGAACTGCAGCCGCGGCAGCCGGCTGACCAGCCAGCCGAAAAGCGGATTGACCAGCAGCGCCGCCAGCGCCGTGCCCATGAACAGCCAGCGCACCGCGTCGATGCCGCCGCGCAGCCCGAGCGCCTCGCGCGCCGGGCGCAGGATCATCAGCGCCACCAGCACGCAGAAGAAGAACAGCACCGCCAGGCACACCGGCAGCACTTCGTCGCGGCGAACGTCGAACAGGCGCTGCAGCCAGGTCTTCAAGGCAGGGGGCTCCTTCGGCGAAGCGGGTGGCCAGGGACTGCCACCATATGCAGAACTGGACCCGCGCTCGGGTGCCGAGTTCGCCGGCCTGCATCACGGACAGATGGCGCCGGACGGAGGCCCGATAATCCTCCTCCGCCGCAGCGGTTGCTCGTGCGCCCGCAGGGGTGCAGTGTCTTGCGCCAGTTGATGCCGGCACGGTCGCAGCGCCGCCCTGATCCGGCCGCAAGAGCAGGGCGCGCAAGCTCGACCGCAAAGCCAGCATCCTGTCGATCCACCTTCACCACCGCGCCTCACCATGCCCGCCCTCACACCCACCATCCTCTACCGCGACGACGACCTCCTCGTCGTCGACAAACCCGCCGGCCTGCTCTCCGTGCCCGCCCGCGGCGCGGACCGCCAGGACTGCCTGGCGGCGCGCGTGCAGGCCCTGCACGCCGACGCCCTCATCGTGCATCGGCTCGACGCGGCGACCTCTGGCCTGGTGCTGTTCGCGCGCGGCCTCGAGATGCTGCGCCGCATGAGCCTGGCCTTCGAGCAGCGCGTGGTCGGCAAGCAGTACGTGGCCGTCGTGCATGGCCACCTCGCGCACGACACCGGCGAGATCGACCTCGCGCTGCGCGCGGACGCGGACAATCGCCCGCGCCAGATCGTCGATGCGCTGCGCGGCCGGCGCGCGCTGACGCGCTACCAGGTGCTGGAACGCGTCGGCGCCGGCGCCGATGCCACCACTCGCGTCGCCCTCAGGCCAGTCACCGGGCGCGCCCACCAGTTGCGCGTGCATCTGCGGGCAATCGGCCACCCGATCGTCGGCGACCCGCTCTACACCCCGCCGGAGCTCTCCACCCCCAGCGCCACCGCCGCCTCCGCCCGCATGCACCTGCACGCCGCCCGCATCGCCTTCATCCATCCGCGCACCCGGGTGGCGCTACAGTTCGACAGCCCGGCGCCATTCTGAATGGCTTCACCAAGCCGCCCGCACGCGTCAGGTGCGCAAGAAACGGATTGATCACGCACGCGGCGGCGCCATACTGGACCCGAGCCCGACCTGAGCAGCGCCGCCCGTGCCCTTGCCCCGGTGAGGCAGCGCCTCGCAGGCGTGCGCTTCCGCACCCGCAATCCTTGCGCATGGGGCAGGGCGCCGACCCTCCCCGCGGCCCGCCCCGCCTCGACCTGGAGTCCCGAGCATGTCCACCGACGAAACCGCAGCGCGCCACTACGCCATCGTCGCCCGCGCGATCGCCTTCATCCGCGCCCACGCGCGCAGCCAGCCCGGGCTGGACGAGGTCGCCGCCGCGGTTCACCTCAGCCCCGCCCACCTGCAGCGCGTCTTCGCCGAATGGGCGGGCATCTCGCCCAAGCGCTTCCTGCAGTACCTGACCAAGGAATACGCCCGCCAGCGCCTGTCGCAGTCCGCGAGCCTGCTCGACGTCACCCTGTCCGCCGGCCTCGGCAGCCCGAGCCGGCTGCACGCGCTGATGGTGAGCTGCGAGGCGATGACGCCCGGCGAGATCAAGGCTGCCGCGTGCGGCATCGACATCGGCCACGGCTTTGCGTCGACGCCCTTCGGCGACGCCCTGGTGGCGTGGACCGCGCGCGGCGTGTGCCACTTCGCCTTTCGCAGCGCGGACGACGCGGCAATGCTCGCCGAACTGCGCAGCCTGTGGCCGGCCGCCACGCTCCATCGCGACGATGCACAGGCCCACGCCCTGATGCAGCGGATCTTCCCGCGCACCCCCGTGCGCGGCAGCGTGCATCTGGTGCTGCGCGGCACCAATTTCCAGATCAAGGTGTGGGAGGCGCTGATCCGCATCGAGCCCGGCCGCGTGCTGTCGTACGCGCAGCTCGCCCGCGCGCTCGGCATGCCGCGCGCGCCGCGCACCGTCGGCAGCGCGATCGCGGCCAACACCATCGGCTACCTGATCCCCTGTCACCGCGTGATCCGCGCGGGCGGCGAGGCCGGCGACTACCGCTGGGGCCGCGAACGCAAGCTGGCACTGCTCGGCCACGAGGCGGCGCGGCAGGGCGGCTGAGCCCGACGCCGTGCGCGCACGGTGCGCGGTGGGCGCCCGGCGCGCCGCAGCCCGAAAATCGTCCCCGGGAGCGCCCGCACTGTGCTAAACATCGGCGCTACCACCGGCAGAACCGCATGACGACCCGCTCTCCGCTGCAACGTGCCCAGGAGCTGGTGCGCGCCGAATGGCGCCACCTCACCACCTTCAATCCCAGCACCCGGCGCTGGCAGATGCCGTTCGCCGCCGCGCTCGCCTCAGGCCTGCCGCTGATGGTGGGGGCGTGGTTCGGGCATCTCGAATACGGCCTCATCTCCTCGATAGGCGGCCTCGTCTTCCTGTACGTGCCCAACACGCCGCTGTCGCACCGCATGGTGTGGCTGATGGCCTGCGCCTTCGGCATGTCGACCAGCTACGCGCTCGGACTGATAACGCACTTCCTGCCGCTGGCCAAGGTCGGCGTGCTGGCACTGATCGCGCTGCTGGTGACCATGGTGTGCCGCTTCTACCGCGTCGGCCCGCCGGGCAGCCTGTTCTTCGTGATGGCGGCGGCGATCGGCGCCTACACGCCGGGCACGATCGAGCAGATCCCGCTGCGTATCGGCCTGATCACCATGGGCGCCCTGCTCGCCAGCGCGATCGCCTTTCTTTACAGCCTGTACATCCTGCGCGTGCAGGCGCCCGAACCGGTGGCGCCGCTGCCACCGCCGACCTTCGACTTCGTCGTCTTCGACGCGGTGATGATCGGCGCCTTCGTCGGCCTGTCGTTGGCGATCGCCCAGGCACTGCAGCTCGACCGCCCCTACTGGGTGCCGGTGAGCTGCCTGGCAGTGATCCAGGGCGTGTCGCTGCGCGCGGTGTGGAATCGCCAGATCCAGCGCGTGCTCGGCACTGCCGCCGGCATGCTGCTCGCCTGGGGCCTGCTGAGCCTGCCGCTCGATCCCTGGCGCATCGCGCTGCTGGTGATCCTGCTCGCCTTCGTGATCGAGACCCTGGTGGTGCGCCACTACGGCCTCGCGGTGATCTTCATCACCCCGCTCACGATTCTGCTCGCCGAGGCGGCCACGCTCGGCCAGGCACCGCTCGCCGAGTTGATCCAGTCGCGCTTCATCGACACGCTGCTCGGCTGCGTGGTCGGCCTGGTCGGCGGCATCTGCCTGCACAGCGCGCGCTTCCGGGAGGTGGTCGGGGGGCCGCTGCGCCGGCTCATCCCGCGCCGCCCGCCAGCCTGAACCGCAGCCACCGCCCGCCGGGCCATCGACACCGATGAAGATCAACCAGTTGCGCTATTTCCTCGCCGTCGCCGACAAGGGCAGCGTGCGCGCGGCCGCCAGCGCGCTCGGCGTGTCGGCGGCGGCGGTCAGCCAGGCCCTGCGCGAGCTCGAGACGACCATGGGGACGCCGCTCTTCACGCGCGAGGCGCACGGCGCGGTGCTGAGCTACGCGGGCCGTCAGTTCCTCATCCACGCCCGCCTGATCCTCGGCCAGGTCAGCCGCGCCGAGGCCGAGATCGCGCAGATCCGCGGCGCCACCGGCGGCACGCTGGCGATCGGGGTCACGCCCTGGGTGGCGCAGTCCATCCTGCCCCACGCCCTGGCCCGCTTCCACGCGCT
>DMCZ01000225.1:7179-11475 GCA_003446655.1 Thauera sp.
TCGATCTTCTACACGCGCGAGCTGTTCCGCTGCGACCTTGCCGTCGTCGGCCGCCTCGGCCATCCCTTTGCCGGCGCCACCTCGCTCGATGAACTCGTCGACCAGGACTGGGTGCTGACCATGCTCGGCTCGGGCCAGGACGAGCCGCTGGTCAACCTGCTCGCCCCCCACGGCATCGCGCCGCCGCCGCACCGCGTGCATTACGCGCGCTCGGCGCTGGTCGCGATCAGCATGCTGGAAGTCGGCGACATGCTCACCATCTGCCCCTGGCCGCTGCTCGAGACTCCGCTGCTGCGCGGCCGCGTGCAGGCGCTGCCGATCCGCAACCCACTGCCCGAAATGCACACCGCCATCATCGTACGCCGCAACGACACGCTGAGCGCGCCGGGGCAGCTGTTCATCGACTGCTTCGAGGAGGCGACGCGGGACTGCGTGGCCACCGCCGATCCCGCGCTCAAGCGCGTGATGAACTCGGTCGAGCCGGCGACCGATGCGTGAGCGGACGCAGCCAAAAAAAATGCCCGCAAGCTGCGGGCATGAACCACGTTGAAGTGGAGGAGGGAGACAAAGCGAAACTGGGTGATCAGCGCGCCTGCGCGAGGCTGACGAAGCGATCGAGTGCCACGCGGTGGAAGGTCGCGCCGCTGCGCGCGCCGGCATGCACCGCGGCCTCGTTCAGCGCATGGCGCCAGGCCTCGAGGGCGGCGCGCTCGCTGATACCGGCCTTGCGGGCGATCCAGGGCAGAATCTTGGGGGCTTGCATGATGAGAACTCCTTTCAAATCCGGGGAGAGGCCGCTCAGCGCTGAACTGCGTTGCGTTCCTCTTGCATTGGGTAAATCTTATGGACTCATGCTTGTCCTGAATAGCCAGGCGTTTCCGTGGGTGTAAGGTTTTTGTTTACGGGGCAGGAGGTATCACGGCGACGCCGCGCCGGCCCCGGGTTTGACGCGCTCAGGACCGGGTCCGCGAGGCTGCGGCCAAGCCGGAGGACCAGCAGCCGGGCGCCAAGGTCACGCTGTTCGGCCTCGCCGCCGACGACGCGCGGGAAGAAGTCATCGGCCCGATGAACAACGCGTATGAGAATCCGCCGCTGATTTGAAGGAAAATATCGGCTTTGCCGGCATCGCGCCCGCTGCGCCGCCGGCCCCCGGATCTCTCCTTCAGGAAGCGACCATGCTGCAGAAATTCCCCGCCTTCGCCGGCGTCAAGGGCCCCGTCGTCGTCGTCGTCATGGACGGCTACGGCATTCCCAAGCACGACGTCGGCAGCGCGATCGACGCCGCGCGCAAGCCCACGCTCGACCGCCTGTTCGCCGAGTACCCCAACATCCGCCTGCGCGCCCACGGCACCGCGGTCGGGATGCCCTCGGACGACGACATGGGCAACTCCGAGGTCGGCCACAACGCGATCGGCGCCGGCCAGGTCTATGCGCAGGGCGCGGCGTTGGTCGCCAACGCGATCGCCGACGGCGCGATCTGGCAGGGCGAGGCCTGGCAGCAGATCGTCGCCGCCGCCAAGGCCGGCCGGGGTGTGCTGCACTTCATCGGCCTGTTCTCCGACGGCAACGTGCACAGCCACATCGACCACCTGAAGGCGATGGTGCTGCGCGCGAAGGAAGAGGGCGTGCCCGCCGTGCGCATCCACGCCCTGCTCGACGGCCGCGACGTGCCCGAGACCAGCGCGCTCGACTACGTGGTGCCCTTCGAGGCCTTCCTGAAGGACATCAGCACGGCCGGCTTCGACGCCCGCATCGCCTCCGGCGGCGGCCGCCAGACCATCACCATGGACCGCTACGACGCCAACTGGCCGATGGTCGAACGCGGCTGGCGCACCCACGTGCTCGGCGAAGGGCCGCAGTTCGCCAACGCCACCGAGGCGGTGCACGGCCTGCGCGCCCAGCATCCCGGCACCATCGACCAGGACCTGCCCGAGTTCGTCATCGCCGAGGGTGGCAAGCCGATCGGCACCATCGAGGACGGCGACGCGGTGGTGCTCTACAACTTCCGCGGCGACCGCGCGATCGAGATCACGCGCGCCTTCGTGGAAGACGACTTCACCGAATTCGACCGTGTGCGCACCCCGCGCGTGACCTACGCCGGCATGCTGCAGTACGACGGCGACCTGCAGCTGCCCAAGCGCTTCCTGGTCGCCCCGCCGGCGATCAAGGACACTTCCAGCGAGTGGTTCAGCAAGTCCGGACTGGCCCAGTTCGCCTGCTCCGAGACGCAGAAGTTCGGCCACGTCACCTACTTCTGGAACGGCAACCGCTCGAACAAGTTCGACGGCGAGACCTGGCAGGAAGTCCCCAGCGACGTCGTGCCCTTCGAGCAGCGCCCATGGATGAAGGCGGCCGAGATCACCGACGCGATGATCGCCGCGCTGCAGTCGGGCCAGTACCAGGTGCTGCGCTGCAACTACGCCAACGGCGACATGGTCGGCCACACCGGCAACTTCCGCGCCGCGACCATGGCGATCGAGGCGGTGGACCTCGCGCTGTCGCGCCTGCTGCCGGCGATCGACGCCGCGGGCGGGGTGGCGCTGATCACCGCCGACCACGGCAACGCCGACGAGATGTTCGAGCTCGACAAGAAGACGAAGCAGCCGGCGCAGAACAAGGACGGCAGCTACAAGGCGAAGACCGCGCACACGCTCAATCCGGTGCCGCTGATCCTGTACGACAACGTCAGCGGCGGCAGGCTCGGACTCACGCCGACCGACACCGCGGGGCTGTCGAACATCGCCGCCACCGTCGCCAACCTGCTCGGCCTGCAGAAGCACGACAAGTGGGACGACAGCCTGCTGAGCGTGAAGTGAGGCGCAGGCAGGACGCCGGGCTGTAACGAATGCTTACCGAGTGCCCCTGGCCCCGCGGCGGATACGCGCCGGGCCGGGTCCTACAATGACGTGGTCCTCATCACCCGGTCGCGCCCGATGATCCGCCTCGCACTCCCCGCCCTCGCCACCCTGCTGCTGTCCGCCTGCGCCCTGCAGCCCCCGGCCACCGACACCGCACAAGGCATCGGCGGGCAGGGCGGCCAGTTCGAATTCGCGCTGCCGAGCGGGGACTACCGCTGCGAACGCGGCGAGCGACTACGCCTGCAGCGCGAGGTCGCCAACGCGGTCAATCACCGCATCCAGCTCGCCTGGAATGGCGGCACCTACCAGCTCGAACGCGACCCCTCGTATTCGGGGCTGCCGCGCTTCGAGGACAGCGCGAGCGGCCTGGTGTGGATCGATCTGCCGTGGAAGGGGCTGCTGCTCGACGGCCGCACCCACAAGCCGCTGGCCAACGAGTGCCGCGCGGCCTGAACACCGCTGGCTGAGGCCAGCCGCGCTCAGGCGAACGGCGCCAGCCGCACCGGCTCCGCCACCGCGCCCGCATCCAGCGCGGCGATCGCCGCCCGCGCGGCCTCGAGCTCGCGCGCCGCGTGCGCCGCGGCATCATCGATGCCGTACTGCACGGCGTCCTCCGCCTCGGTGCGCAGCGCATGCGCCATGCCGACGTGGTGGCCGAAGCAGGCGAAGGCCTCGCACACCGCGGGCGGGGCGCCGTGCAGGATCGCGATGCACTGCGCCCCCGCCTCGAACAGCTTGGCCCGGCGGCGGCTGACGATGTCGAGATGGCGTTCCGCATCGCGCACGGAGGCGGCACGCGCTGCGCGATACATCACCTCTCCCTCGGCGATCACGTTGGTCGCATCCGACAGCACGCGCATCACCGCCATGTCGTTGAGGTCCACGATCATGCGGAAGGCGCCGGTGTAGAGCAGGTCGCCGAGCAGGATGTTGCCGGCGTTGCCGAACAGCGCGCCGTCGCTGTGCGCATCGGCGCCGCCGCCGCTGGCCTCGGTGACGCCGTCGTGCAGGGCGAGCGAGATGTGGATCAGCTCGACCGCCGCCGCCAGGGCATACCGGCGGTCGTCCGAGTACCCCAGCGCGCGCGCCACCGCCAGCACCAGCGCGGGACGCACGCGCTCGCCGCCGTGCAGGATGAACTCGACCACCTGGCGGATCAGCACCACATCACTGTCGAACTGACGGCGGATGAGGGCGTTGACCTGCTCCATGTCGTTCTGGAGCCACGCGGGGAAGGGAGCGGAATGCTGGATCATGTTCGGATTGGCGTTCGAGGCCGCGGGCTTGCGGCCGTTTCACGTTCGCCCGCGAGTCTATAGCCGCACCGCGGCGCTGACCAGCCGGATGGGGGAACAAACGGCCCCTTCTAAGCCGGGCGCCTCTGCCGCACCACGCCGGAGTGGGTGCGTGCGGGCGTGTGGTTCCACGGTGCGGCCGG
>DMCZ01000225.1:11712-13382 GCA_003446655.1 Thauera sp.
CCTCAGCGGGCCGTCGACGGACACCGGCGCCATGGCCAACGGACGCATCGAAACCCTGCGCCACGCAGTGCGGTGGCGCGTCCTCCTGAAGTATCTGGGCGTGCTCGGTCTGGTACTCGCCGTGCTCGATACGGTGCCGCTGCTCGCCAGCCTCGTGCTTGGCGAGGCCTCACTCGCCCCCGTCCTCGCTGCGCCGGTTGTCCTGCTGGTGGCGGTGTGCCTGCCGCTTGCGCGCGTCGTTGCCCCCCAGCGCCTGCAGCTCAACGAAGCCTTCGCCATCGTCGTGCTGTCCTTCGTGCTGGGGGCTCTGACGATGAGTCTGCCGCTGGCTGTATACAGCGACCAAAGCTGGCTCGACGGGCTGTTCGAGGCAGTCTCGGGCATCACCACCACCGGACTCAGCACGCTGGCCGCGGTCGAGGACAAGCCGCGCACCTTCCTCTTCGCGCGCGCCTGGCTGCAGTGGTACGGAGGACTGGGCATCGTAGTGCTGTCGCTGGCGCTGTTCATGCATAACGGCCTGTTCGCCCGGCAGCTGATGGAGACAGAGGCGGTCGGCGAGACCCTGGTGTCGAGCACCTGGCAATACGCACGCCGCATCCTCGCCGTGTATGCGGTGCTGAGCCTGGCCGCGCTGGGCGCGATCTGGCTCGCCACCGGCGACGGCTTCAGCGCACTGGTCCATGCCCTTGCCGCGGTATCGACCGGTGGTTTCTCCAGCTTCGACGACAGCCTGGGCCACTGGGGCGCGGGCCCGGCCAGCGTGGTGCTGGCCTTCGCGCTGCTCGGGGCCGGGGCCTTGCCCTTGTACCACCGTACCTGGCGCGAGGGCGTGTGGCGCGGATCGCGCACCCTCGCCCGGGATGCCGAACTACGCCTCCTCGTCGTCGCCATCGCGCTCACCACCGGGCTGTTGTGGCTGTGGATGCCGGCAGGCGAGGGCGAGGCCTTGCCCGCGCTCGGCAGCGCGCTGCTGCTGGCGACGAGCGCACAGAGCACGACCGGCTTCGCCCTCGCCCCGGTCGCAGCGCTCGACGACGCGTCCAAGCTCACGCTGGTCGCCTCCATGCTCGTCGGCGGCAGCGTGGGCTCCACCGCCGGCGGCTTCAAGCTGCTGCGCCTGCTGCTCCTGCTGCGCGTGCTCCAGCTCGTGCTGGTGCGCGCTGCAGCCCCGAGCCACGCCGTGATCGAACCCCGTCTGGGCGGCCGGCGACTCGACGATGACGATCTGTGGCGCGCCCTGCTCGTCATCCTGCTCTATGTGCTGGTGGTCTTCGTGTCCTGGCTCATCTTCGTCGCCCATGGCTACCCGGGGATCGACGCGCTGTTCGAGGTCGTCTCGGCCACTGCCACGGTCGGCCTGTCGACCGGCATCTCACGCCCGGCGCTGGAGCCGCTGCTCAAGCTCGTACTATGCTTCGACATGCTGGCCGGGCGGGTGGAGATCTTCGCCCTGCTGGTGGTGCTGTATCCCGGCACCTGGTTCGGCAAGCGCGCGGAGGTCGCATGAGAGCCGTATTCGTGGGAGCAGGCGCCCTTTCGGTCACCACCGCCCGCCGCCTGCTCGAGCGCGGGCATGAGGTCGTGGTCATCGATCGCGACAAGGCGCGCATCGAGGCGCTGTCCGCTGAGCTCGACTGCGGATTCCTGCACGGCGACGGCAGCACGCC
>DMCZ01000225.1:13630-14682 GCA_003446655.1 Thauera sp.
GCCAGCCTCGCCGGACGCTCGCTCGGCTTTGCGCGCGTGGTCACCCGCATCGACGACCCGGAATTCGAGCACCTGAGCCTCGAGCTCGGCCTGGAAGACATCGTGATCCCCTCGCGCACGATCGCCCGCTACCTGGCCGACCTGTTCGAAGGACGCGACCACCTCGAGATCATCGCGCTGATGAAGGGCG
The DNA here is from genome assembly GCA_003446655.1 of Thauera sp. Lineage (GTDB taxonomy): Bacteria > Pseudomonadota > Gammaproteobacteria > Burkholderiales > Rhodocyclaceae > Thauera. The sequence continues at coordinate 13,821 of DMCZ01000225.1, forward strand.
AGGCGCGCGTGTTCTCCTTCGTCGCCCGCGAGGAGGACGAAAAGCCGATCGCCGAACTCGATCTGCCCGAAGGCAGCCGGGTGATGTTCTTCTACCGCGACGAGCGCTTCACGCTGCCCGAACCCGAGACCCGGTTGCGCCGCGGCGACGAGGTGATGATCGTCACCCACAGCCGCAACCTCGCGGCGCTGCACGCGCGCTGGAGCAGCCTTGCGCGCCGCCGCCGCTCCGGCGCCGGCAGCGCATAGCCCTCGCCAGCGCCTCCCGCCGCCACCCAGCGATCGCCGCGCCCGCCGAAGGGCCCGACGAGGTGCTTGCGCGCCGCCACGGATCAAACAATAATAAAGTATTACCTTTACAGCCAAGGAGAACGCGGTGAGCACCAAGACCCGGAGCGCCCTGCGCGCAACACTCAAGCAGGAGGATGCCGCGCTCGAGGAACGCCTGCCCGAGGCGAGCCCGCCGCCCGCAACAGCACCGGAAACGGCCGCAACCGCAAGCGCGGATAACGCACTGAAGGCCGCAAGCGCTGAAGCGGAAGCCCCGCCTGCGGTCGCATCGGCGAGCGCCGCCGCCCCAGCCGCCCCAGCCGCCACAGCCGCACCTGCAACGCCTGCCGCCAGAGCCCGACCCGAAAAGCGCACGCACGAACGCTTCAAGCTCGCCGCCAGCGATCGCCGCCGCCTGCGGGCCCTCCGCGACGAACTCAAGGCCTCCGGACGGCCCCCGAGCAAGTCCGAACTCGTGCGCGCCGGCATCGCTGCCCTCGCCGTGCAAGGCGCCGGCGAAGTGATGGCGCTGGTCGGCACGCTCTCCCCCGCCGCCCGTGCAAAGGACAAGAGCGCCAGCCGCAAGAAGGACA
>DMCZ01000225.1:15025-15565 GCA_003446655.1 Thauera sp.
CCCGATGCAGATTTCTGCCCGCATGGACGAGATCGATGCCTTGCTCGAGACGGAAGGCATGCCGTCCTACAGCGAGATGTGGGCAACCAACGCCGAACTGCGCGAAGAGCTCGAACGCCTGCGCGAACGCCTGGCGATGGCCAACGCCGCGCTCTCCACGCTGTACGGCGACCTGCTGCAGACCGAGCTCATCGTCGCCACCGCCAGCAGCGTGGACCAGATCCAGCGCCAGCTTGTGCGTCTCAAGGCCGAGCGCAAGGCACAGGCGGCGCGCGCACACGAACGCTTTGCGCGGCGCTGGGGCATGCGGGAAGACTGAACCGGCCATGCCGGGGACGGCGGCCGCCGCACCCCAGCCTGTGGCGCAAGGCTTCACGCCGGGCGAAGACCGTGGGAGTGGGCTTGCCCGCGCCGGGCGTCCGTCTGAGCCGGCCGTTTGCAGGCAAGCTCACACCCACGCGGGGTCAGCCCGGTCACCCGCGAACTCAGTTCTCGCCGCCAGAAACCACCGCTTCGCCAGCGGTCGTCCCGGTCGGGCCG
>DMCZ01000115.1 GCA_003446655.1 Thauera sp.
AGGTAGAATCCCGGCGATCACCAGGCCGGCATAGGGAAGGCCGCATGAGCCTGTCAGCAACCGTTCATCCTGCAGTCCCGGCGCTGCAGTCAAAGGGAGTCTCACCGTGGCAAGACGACATGCCGTACCCCTACTCCTGATGTTGGCCGCACCTCTTGCCGGTGCGGCAGAGGGTGCCTCCGTCCCGAATCCTGTCAGCCCCGAAGCGGCGCAGGAGGAAGGCATCCTCGACACCACCCGCAGCCAGGTGCGGGGGTTCTCGCTGTGGCTGGGCGAGTCGGTCAACGACTGGTTCGGTGACCGGCCCTTCACGGATGGGGGCAAGGTCACGCATGGTCGCCTCGGGCTGCGCAACCTCTGGCGACAGGATGATGGCTGGGATACGAATGTGCGTTTCCGCGCGCGCTTCGACCTGCCCAACCTGCGCGACAAGGCCTACTTCTTCATCGGCCGTCAGAACGAGCGCGAGCTCCTGACCGACCAGTCCGAGACCTTTACCCGCGAGCAGCTCCTGCTGGAAGAGCGCCGGCGCGAGGACCAGACCGGCTTCGCGGGCCTGGGCGTGGCGTTGCGCAAGAACCTGGACTTCCGCATCGGCGTGCGTGGCGGGCTCAAGCTCTACACCCATGCGCGCTACCGCAAGCAGTGGGAGCTGAGCGCACAGGACCGCATCGAGTTCCGCGAGACGATCTTCTGGAACACCAAGGACAAGTTCGGCTCGACCACCGCGCTCGACTACGCCCATGCCTTCACGCCGACGCTGGCGCTGCAATGGCAGAACTCGACGACGATCTCCGAGGAAACCGACGATTTCGCATGGGGTAGCAGTCTGGGGCTGTTCAAGCGCTACGGCGACGACCGGATCCTGTCCGGCGAGATGGTGGTGACCGGCGAGACCGGCGCCGAGGAGAACGTCGACGAGTACGGCGTGCGGATGAAGTGGACGCAGCCGGTGTATCGCGACTGGCTGGTCGGCGAGTTCATCGTCGGCCACTACTGGCCGCAGCGAGAGGATCGCGAGCGCGAGCGCTCATGGGCGCTCGGCGTGAATCTGGAGATGCGTTTCTGATCCGCCCGGGTCTCTGACTCGGACCCTCAGGTGGGGGGAAATGTGGGAGCGGGTGTAGGAGCGGGCGTGCCCGCTCGCGCGGAAGAGCTGGCCGAGCGCTTCAGGCGAAATCGGCCAGGCGCGCGAGATCCCCGGCTTCCAGCCAGCGCCACTGTCCCGGCGCCAGTTCGCCCGGCAGGTCCAGCCCGCCGACGCGGCTGCGGTGCAGCGCCTCGACGCGGTTGCCGGCGGCGCCGATCATGCGCTTGACCTGGTGGTACTTGCCCTCGCAGATCGTTAGCCGCAGCGTGGTCGGACTGGTCAGCTCACAGGCCGCCGCCTCGATCGGCGCCGGCTCGTCGTGCAGCTCGACCCCGGCCACCAGGCGGTCGGCGAATTCCTGCTCCACCGCGTGCTTGAGCGTGACCTCATAGACCTTCGGCGTGCGCTTCTTGCCCGAGCTCCACTGGTGGATGAACTGGCCGTCGTCCGACAGCAGCAGCAGACCGGTGGTGTCCTGGTCGAGCCGGCCGACGCATTGCACGCCGCGGTTCAGCAGCTGCGGTGGCAGCAGCGTGAACACCGAAGGGTGGAAGGTCGGCTTCTGCGAGCATTCGTAGCCGGCGGGCTTGTGCAGCACGAGGTAGGCCTGGGCGCGGAAGCGCCAGGGCTCGTCATCGACGCTGAATTCGATGCCTGGCGAACCATCGCGGCTACCGGGGTCGAACTCGGCATTGGGGTCGTCGCAGGCTTCGCCGGCGACGCTGACGTAACCGGCACGGATGAGGGCGCGGCATTCCTTGCGGCTGCCGAAGCCCTGGGCATGTAGGAGGCGTTCGAGTTGCATGGCGCGCATGTTATCCCGGCCCATGGTGCGAGCGGGTAAACTGCCGCCCTGCCCGTTCAGGAGACTGCCTTGAAATTCGAACACCTGATCGAGGTCAATGATCTCGCCAACCCGCTGCAGGCGCCGCTCACCCGGGAAGAGCTATGGTTCGGCCTGCTGTGCCGCGCCGAGGATGCGCGCGCCTTCCTCCCCGGCCTGGAAGCCTGCCGGATCATCGAGCGCGGTGAGAGCCGCCTGTTGCGTGATCTGCATTTCGGCAACGCCGTCATCCGCGACTGCGTCACCTTCGAAGCGCTGCGCTGGATCCGCTTCGAATCCGAAGCCAACGAACAGCACGCCGGCGGCAGCCTCACGATTACGATCGAAGAGCCGGCGCCGGGCGCGTTCTTCCTGCGCTTTGCCTACCACACCTCGCTGCCCGAAGGCGGCGAGGATGCGCGCTACGCCGAGTTCGTGCGCTCGGCCTACCACCAGTCCGACATCGACACCGTGCGCGTGATCCGCATGCTCGCCGAGTCCGGCGGGCTGGCGCAGTAAACCCGGACGCACCAGCAGCACGCCGTCGCTTGCTGCACGCTGCCGCGTGCGCCCAGCCGTGCTCGCGAACCCCGTCACGCCTCGCTTCGCAGACACGCCTCCTCTCGCGAGTCAGGTCTGCAGGCACGCCTTTTCCCTTCCAACTTCACCAACAGGAAACACCCCCGCCATGTGGTTCAAGAATCTGCAGATCTATCGCCTGCCCGCCAACTGGGACATGACGGCCGAGCGCCTCGAGGAACAGCTCGCGAAGAAGCCCTTCCACCCCTGCGGCAGCCAGGACATGGAGAGCCGCGGCTGGCTGTCGCCGCTCGGCAACGAGGTGCTGGTGCACGCGGTCGGCGGCCAGTGGCTGGTCTGCCTCGGTTTCGAGCACCGCCTGCTGCCCTCCGCGGTGGTCAAGCAGGAGGCCGACGAGCGCGCAGAGGAGCTGGCCGAGCAGCAGGGCTACAAGCTCGGCCGCAAGCAGCTCAAGGAGCTGCGCGAACAGGTGACGCAGGAGCTGCTGCCGCGCGCCTTCACCCGCCGTCGTCGCATGTTCGCCTGGATCGATCCGGTCAATGGCTGGCTGGTGGTCGATGCCGCCAGCCAGAGCAAGGCCGAGGACATGCTCGAGCAGCTGCGCCACACGCTCGACAGCTTTCCGCTCACCCTGCTGCGCACCGAGCGCTCGCCGATGTCGGCGATGGCCGACTGGCTGGCCGGCGGCGAGGCCCCGGCTGGCTTCACCATCGACCAGGACTGCGAGCTGCGCTCGGTGGCCGAGGACAAGGCCGCGGTGCGCTACGCGCGTCATCCGCTCGAGGGGGACGACGTCAAGGGCCACCTCGAGGCCGGCAAGCTGCCCACCCGGCTGGCGCTGACCTTCGACGACCGCATCAGCTTCGTGCTCACCGAGAAGCTGGAGATCAAGCGCCTCGACTTCCTCGACGTCGTGCGCGACCAGGTCGGCGAGGCCGACAAGGACGATGCGGAGGCACTGTTCAACGCCGAGTTCGCGCTGATGACCGGCGAGCTCGCCCATCTGCTGCCGGCCGTGGTGGCCGCGCTTGGGGGTGAACTGAGCGCGGAGGCGGTTGTCCCCGCCGGGATCACGGGCGAACTGCCGCGTCTGCAATCCGACAAGCCGGTTGCTGCGGACGACCCGCCGTTCTGAGGTCTCCTGCGCCTGACGCCTTCGTGAGAGGCGTCAGGAAGCAGTCCGCTTTTTGGTGTACACAGAATTTAAAGATTTAAAAGATCATAAAGATGATGTACGCCCCGATTCTGTGGACAAGTGCACTTTCGATCAATGAATCAGTTGCTTGCAAGAAGAAAAACCCGGTGCACGATCGCTGGCGCAGGCTAGTACGGTTTGTGGATGAAAAATGCCTCGGTGCCGCATTCGCGACTTATCCACAAACCGCTGCCGGCTCCGGTCACAGCTTTCCCACCGCTTCATAAACCATGCGCAGGGTCCGATCAGTGCTTGCGAATCCGCTCGCAGGCGAGCTGCGCTAAAGTCTGGCCATGAACGACGTGATGATCCTCGAATGGTGGCACTGGGAGATCGCCGGCCTCGCGCTGGTGCTGCTGGAGCTGGCCGTACCGGCCTTCTTCGTGATCTGGTTCGGCTTCGGCGCGATGCTGGTCGGGCTGGCCTTGCTGGTGGCGCCGGGCCTGGCCTTGAGCGCGCAGATCGGACTCTGGGTGCTGGCCTCGGTGGCGATGACGGTGCTGTGGTTCCGGGTGTTCAGGCGCTCGCAGCACAAGACTCTGGTCGGCACCGCGGCCGGCGAGGTGATCGGCGAGGTCGGGCTGCTGGTGAGCGCGGTCGCGCCGTTCGAGCGCGGCAAGGTGCGCTTCCAGCGCCCGGTGCTGGGTGCCGAGGAGTGGGCCTGCATGGCCGAGTCCGCGATCGCCGCCGGCGAGCGGGTGCGGGTGGTGAGCGTCGAGGGTAGCTTCGTCAAGGTGGCGAAAGCCTGATCAAACAAGGAACTACAACGTGTTCGTATCCGAAGGCCTGGCCATCGCAATCGCCGTACTGATCTTCGTCGTCATCACCATCGCCAAGGGCGTGCGCCTGGTCGCGCAGGGCGAGGAATGGGTGGTCGAGCGCCTGGGCAAGTACCACGCCACGCTGCGCCCCGGGCTCAACATCCTCATCCCCTACCTCGACCGCGTCGCCTACAAGCTGGTGACCAAGGACATCATCCTCGACGTGCAGGAGCAGGAGGTCATCACCCGCGACAATGCGGTGATCCTCACCAACGCGATCGCCTTCGTGAAGGTCACCGACCCGGTGAAGGCGGTGTATGGCGTGACCGACTTCGCCGAGGCGATCCGCAACCTGATCATGACCACACTGCGCTCGATCGTCGGCGAGATGGAGCTTGACGAGGCCTTGTCGTCGCGCGACAAGATCAAGGCGCGGCTGCGCGAGAGCATCGCCGACGAGGCGGTGGACTGGGGGCTGACGGTGAAGTCGGTCGAGATCCAGGACATCAAGCCCTCCGAATCGATGCAGCGCGCGATGGAACTGCAGGCTGCCGCCGAGCGCGAGCGCAAGGCCGCGGTGACCAAGGCCGAGGGTGCCAAGCAGGCCGCCATCCTCGAGGCCGAAGCGCGGCTCGAGTCCGCCAAGCGCGACGCCAATGCCCAGGTGATGCTGGCCGAGGCCTCGGCCGAGTCCATCCGCCGCGTGTCGGCGAGCATCGGCGACCAGGGCGGGCCGATGATGTACCTGCTCGGCGAGAAGTACATCGGCGCGCTCGAGAAGCTCGGCGAGTCCGGCAGCGCCAAGATCGTGGTGATGCCCGCCGACCTGCAGGAGACCCTGCGCGGACTCGTCGGCCGCCTGGGCGCGCGCGGCTGAGCCCGCTTCATCGGCACCCCGGTTCAGGCGCCTCCGCTCGATCAACCCGGATCCTTACCCGTACAAGGAAGACAACGATGCTGAAACCCTCGCACACCGTCCGTGGCCTGCTCGCCGCCGCCGCGCTGGCCACCGCCTCCACCGGCGCGCTGGCGCAGAACTTCATGAAGGACAAGGCCGAGGTCGAGAAGCTGCTCACCGGCGCCACCTTCATCGGCGTGTATCTGCGCACCGAATCGGCCTACACGCTGAAGTTCGGCACCGACGGCACGCTCACCGACACCACGGGTGCCAAGGCGCGCTGGTGGGTGGACGAGCAGGCGCGCTACTGCCGCGAATGGCTGGACGGCAAGCTCAAGGGCAACACCGGCTGCATGAACGTGGAGTTCGAGGACGGCCAGGTGGCGCTGTACTCGGAAGGCAAGAAGGTGGTCGAGGGCATCGTCACCGGTAACTGAACGGCTGGTCGGTGCGGGCCATGCGACTGCTGATCATCTACTCCACCATCGACGGCCATACGCTGGAGATCTGCGCGCGCATCGCGGAGATCGCGCGCGCAGCCGGTCACGAGGTCGAGCTCGCCGAGGTGGAGTCGGCCACTGCCGCCCAGCTCGAGGCCAGCGACCGCGTGGTCATCGGCGCCAGCATCCGCTATGGCCACCATCGCCCCGCGGCTGTCTCTTATACACATCT
>DMCZ01000239.1:0-6965 GCA_003446655.1 Thauera sp.
TCGTCGAGGATCAGCACGTCGGGCCGGTGCAGCACCGCCACCGCGAGCTGCAGGCGCTGGCGGATGCCCAGCGGCAGCGCGTCGGGCTGGGTGTCCATCACCGGGGCGAGGTCGAAGCGGCGCGCGAGCTCGGCGATGCGGGCTTCGGCCTCGGCGTCGGCGAGATCGAACAGGCGCGCGTGCAGGTCGAGGTTCTGCCGCACCGACAGCTCGCCATACAGCGAGAAGGCCTGCGACATGTAGCCCACGCGGCGTCGGGTCTCGATGTTCTTCGCGTCGAGCCTGTGCCCGAGCAGCAGCGCTTCGCCGGCGCTGGGCTCGAGCAGGCCGGTCAGCATCTTCATCGTCGTCGACTTGCCGCAGCCGTTGGAGCCGAGAAAGCCGAAGATCTCGCCGCGGCGCACCGCCAGGTTGACGTCATCCACCGCGACGAAGTCGCCGAAGCGCATCTGCAGGCCGCGGGCCTCGATCACCACCTCGCCGGTCTCGATCGGCGGGATCTCGAGGCGGCGATGGTCCTGGCGGCGCGCTTCGGGCAGCAGCGCGATGAAGGCCTCTTCGAGCGTGTCGGCGCCGCCGGCGGCGCGCAGCTCGGCGGGCGTGCCGGTGGCGAGCACGCGGCCGGCGTCGACTGCCACCAGCCAGTCGTAGCCCTCGGCCTCTTCCATGTAGGCGGTGGCGATCAGCACGCTCATGCCGGGGCGGTCGGCGCGGATGCGCGCGATGAGCTCCCAGAACTGGCGGCGCGAGAGCGGATCGACGCCGGTGGTGGGCTCGTCGAGGATCAGCAGGTCGGGGTCGTGGATCAGCGCGCAGCACAGGCCGAGCTTCTGCTTCATGCCGCCCGAGAGCTTGTTGGCCGGGCGGTCGGCGAAGGCGGCCATGCCGGTGGCGGCGAGCAGGTCGTCGATGCGGCGTGCGCGCTCCGCCCTGGACTGGCCGAACAGGCGGCCAAAGAAGTCGATGTTCTCGAACACCGACAGCGTGGGGTAGAGGTTCCTGCCCAGGCCCTGCGGCATGTAGGCGATGCGCGGGCACACGCGGGCGCGGTGGCGGGCGTCCGCCATGTCGCCGCCGAGCACCTCGACCGTGCCATGCTGGAGCTTGCGCGCGCCGGCGATCAGGCCCAGCCAGGTGGATTTGCCCACGCCGTCGGGGCCGATGAAGCCGACCATGCGCCCGGCGGGAATGTCGAGGGTGACGCCGTCGGCGGCCAGCGTGTCGCCGTAGCGGTGGCGGACATCGCGCAGCCTCACCACCGCCCGTTCCGGGGCAGGCGGCGTATCGCCCTGGCCCGGGCTCATGGCAGCCTGACCTGCAGCTCGGGCGGCCACTCGCGCTGGGCGTCCAGACGCAGGTGGGCGATGCCGGGCAGCCCGGTCTTGACCTGCTCGGGGTACTTCGCCAGCAGCTCGGGGTCGATGCGCGCCTTGACGCGGAACACCATCTTCTGGCGTTCGCTCTGGGTCTCGACCGTCTTGGGCGTGAACTGGGCGACGCTGGCGACGTAAGAAACCTTCGCCGGAATCACGAACGTGGGCGCGGCGTCGAGCACGATGCGCACCTCGCTGCCGAGCGCCACGCGGCCGGCAGCCATCTCGGGAAGGAAGAAGCTCATGTACACGTCGCCGACGTCGACCAGGCTCACCACCTTGCCGCCGCCGGCGACCACCTCGCCCGGCTGCACCACGCGATACTGCACACGGCCGCTGCGCGGGGCGCGCAACTCGCCGTCGGCGATCTCGGTCTGCAGGCGCGCGACTACCGCCTCGGCGGCGCGGATCGCGGCCTCGGCCTGCTGCACCTGGGCTTCGGCTGCGTGCACGCCGGCGCGGGCGGCCGTGATCTGTGCCTGGGCGACGCTCACGTTGGCGTCGGCACTGCGCGCGCGCGCCGCGTCGTCCTCGACCTTCTGCGCCGAGGTGGCGCGGTCGGCGAGCAGGGCGCGCGAACGGGCCGCGGTGCTGCGCGCGACATCGAGCTCGGCACGGCGCTGGACCAGCACCGCCTCGGCCATCGCCACGTCGGCCTGGCGCTGGGCGACCAGGGCGCGGGCGGTCTCGCGCGCGCTGACGGCATTGGCGACCTCGGCCTGCGCCTGGGCGAACTGGGCCTGCAGGGCCTTGACGTCCATGCGCGCGACCACCTCGGCGGCGCGCACGAAATCGCCCTCATTCACCAGGATCGTGTCAACCCGCCCGGGCGCCTTGGCGGCAACGTCGAGCTCGGTGGCCTCGATGCGGCCGTTGCCGCGCACGAAGCTGCCGTCGTCGGGCGGGGTACGCAGGAGCTGCCAGGCCCCCGCCGCGGCGATGACGATGATGCCGACGCCGATCCAGGCGAGCCGGCTCCGTTGTGCTGTGCTCATGAAAATCACCTTGTGACCGAGGCGTCCGCGAGGACGCGGTCTGAAGCTTGACCGGACCTTATCCGGCGCCGCGCGCCAGCCCTGCTTCCGCCTGTTCGGTCCGATGCCGGATGGAAGAATTGTGCGCCCTTTGGCGGCATGGGTCAAAACCCGCCGCCGGGCGCTGTTGTAACATTCCGGGCTCGAGTAACGATTTTCCCAGCATGTCACTGCATTCCGAATCCGCACCGCATCGCGCACCCGAGTCCCGCGCCGGCGACCTTGAGGTCGCTGCCGCCGAGGGCGGCGCGCTGCTTCGGGTGCGTGGCGACTGGACCCTCGAACATCATGCAGTGCTGAGCGATCGCGTGGCGCGCCTGCGTGGGCAGGCCGAGCGCGCGCCGCGTGTCGATGTGTCGGGCCTCAGCGCGCTCGACACCGCGGGCGCGCGTCTGCTGCATGCGCTGCTGGGCCCCGCGCGCGTCGCCGCCCTGCTGGCCGATGAGGGTGCGCTGCCGCGCGAGCGGCGTGCCCTGCTGAAGGCGGTGGCCGACGCGCTGGTCGAGCCCCTCGAGCCAGCGGTGGCGGGGGGGTACGAATTTGGCGACGTATTCGCGCACATCGGCCAGACGATGCTGGTGTTCTGGCACCACGTCACCGCGCTCACCGGCTTCATCGGGCTGACCCTGGAGACCGCGCTGCGCGTCGCGCTGCAGCCGCGGCGCTGGCGCGTGACCGCGCTGGTCGCCAACCTCGAGCGCACCGGGCTGGATGCGGTGCCGATCATCGCGCTGCTCACCTTCCTGGTTGGCGCGGTGGTGGCTTTTCTGGGTGCCACCGTGCTGGCGAGCTTCGGCGCCAGCATCTTTACGGTCGATCTGGTGGCGTATTCCTTCCTGCGCGAGTTCGGCGTGCTGCTGACCGCGATCATCGTCGCAGGCCGCACGGCGAGCTCCTTCACCGCGCAGATCGGCTCGATGCGCGCCAACGAAGAGATCGACGCCGTCCGCGTGCTCGGCCTCGATCCGGTCGAGCTGCTGGTGCTGCCGCGCGTGTATGCGCTGTTGATCGCGCTGCCGATCCTGAGCTTCATCGCCATGATCTCGGGCATGGTGGGCGGCATGCTGGTGTCGGCGCTGACGCTCGACATCTCGCCGGTGCTGTTCCTGTCGCGCATCCAGGACAACGTGGGGCTCATCCACTTCTGGGTCGGCATCGCCAAGGCGCCGATCTTCGCCTTCCTGATCGCGGTGATCGGCTGCCTCGAGGGCTTTCGGGTCGAAGGCAGCGCACAGTCGGTGGGAGAGCACACCACCTCGGCGGTGGTTCAGTCGATCTTCGTGGTGATCGTGGTCGATGCGATCGCGGCGCTGTTCTGCATGGAGATGGGCTGGTGAGCGCCGCCCCGACGGAGGCCGACAACGTCATCGAGGTGCGCGGCGTGCGCAATCAGTTCGGCACGCACGTGGTGCACGATCAGCTCGACCTTGACGTGCGTCGCGGCGAGATCCTCAGCGTGGTTGGCGGTTCGGGCACCGGCAAGTCGGTGCTGTTGCGCACCATCGTCGGTCTCAACCGGCCGCGCGCGGGGCGGGTGCAGGTGTTCGGCGAGGACCTGCTGAGCCTGCCCGATGCGCGCCGCAAGCAGGTCGAGCGGCGTTTCGGCGTGCTGTTCCAGAAGGGCGCGCTGTTCTCGTCGCTGAGCGTGGCCGAGAACGTGGCGCTGCCACTGATCGAGCACGCGGGACTGTCGCGGCGGGAGGCCGCGGAGCTGGCTGCGCTCAAGATCGCGCTCGCGGGACTGCCGGCGATCGCCGGCGCGAAGTTTCCGTCCGAGCTGTCGGGTGGCATGGTCAAGCGTGCGGCGCTCGCGCGTGCACTCGCGCTCGACCCCGACATCCTGTTCCTGGACGAACCGACTGCCGGCCTCGACCCCATCGGCGCCGCCGCTTTCGACCAGCTCATCCTCACCCTGCGCGACGCCCTCGGGCTCACCGTCTTCATCGTCACTCACGACCTCGACACCATCTACACCATCACTGACCGCGTCGCCGTGCTGGCGCAGAAGAAGGTGCTGGTCAACGCCGGCCTGGACGAAGTCGCCGCCATCGACGACGCCTGGATCCGCGAATACTTCCACGGCCCGCGCGGCCGCGCCGCCGCCGATGCGGTGGCCGTCGCGCACGCCAGGACCGCAGCAACGGAGAAAACCTGACATGGAAACCCGCGCCCATCACGTGCTGATCGGCCTCTTTACCGTCCTCGTCGTCGGCGCCGCGCTGATGTTCACGCTCTGGCTCGGCAAGAGCGACGCCGACCGCCAGTTCGAGATCTACGACATCGTGTTCCAGGAGGCCGTGTCCGGCCTGTCCAAGGGCGGCACGGTCGAGTTCAACGGCATCAAGATCGGCGACGTGATCAGTTTGCGTCTGGACCCGGAGGATGCCCGCCGGGTGATCGCGCGCGTGCGCGTCGATGCCACTGCGCCGGTGCGTACCGACACCGAGGCGCGCCTGGTGCCGGCCGGCATCACCGGGCTGACGATGATCCGCCTCACCAGTGGCGACGATCCGAGCAGTGCGCCGCTGGAGGCCCAGGATGACGCCGTGCCGCGCATCGTGGCCGTGCCCTCGGCCTTCGGCCGCCTGCTCGCCGATGGCGAGGACGCGGTCACCAACGTCAACGAGCTGCTGGTGCAGGCGCGCGCGCTGTTCTCGGCCGAGAACGTGGCTGTCATCGGGCGTACGCTCGACAACCTGGAGCAGACCACCGCTGCGCTGGCCGCTCAGCGTAACGACGTCAACGCGGTGCTCAAGCAGGTCACCCAGGCCAGCGTTCAGGCCAGCGCCGCGCTGGCCGAGGCGGCGCGCGTGCTCGGCACCGCCAACCGCCTGGTCGAGCAGCAGGGCGCGCAGACGCTGGACAGCGCGCGCGATGCGATGCTCGCTTTCGAGCGCGCGATGGGCTCGGTCGAGACCCTGATCGCCGACAACCGCGCGCCGCTCGAAGGCGGCCTGCGCGGTCTGGCCGAGGTCGGCCCGGCGGTGGCCGAGCTGCGTACCACGCTCGCCTCGCTGCGCGCGATCACCCGCCAGCTCGAGGACCGCCCCGCCGATTACCTGCTCGGCCTCGAGCCGATGAAGGAGTTCACCCCATGAAAGTCCTGCAATCCGCTCTTCAGCGGCCGCGTCGGCGCGGCGATGTCGTGTCCGTGCCGTGGGTGGCCGCGCGCTGGCTGGCGATCGGCGCCGCGGTGCTGCTGCAGGCCTGCAGCATCCTGCCCAAGGCCGAGCCGCTCGACGTCTATATGCTGCCGTCTTCGCCGCCCGCCGCCGCATCTGCCGCGGAGGCGGTGCCGTGGTCGCTGCGCATCGCGCGCCCGGCCGCCGGCGTCCATCTGTCCGGGCAGCGCATCGTCGTCGTGCCCGAGGACAGCCGCATCAGCGTCTACAAGGGCGCGGGCTGGAGCGACCCCGCGCCGGTGCTGGTGCGCAACCGCCTGCTCGACGGCTTCCGCGCCGACGGTCGCGTCGCCACCCTCAGCACCGATGAAAAGCAGCTGCATGCGGACTTCGAGCTCGACAGCGACCTGCGTGCCTTCCAGAGCGAGTACCGCGACGGCCGGCCCGAGGCGGTGGTGCGCCTGGATGCCCGTCTCGTGCATACCGTGACTCGCCGCATCGTCGCCAGCCAAAGCTTCGAGGTGCGCGCCGCGGCGGTCGATGCGGAGGTGCCGGCCGTGGTGAAGGCTTTTGGTGCCGCCAGCGACCGGCTGGCGGCCGAGGTGGTCGACTGGGCGGTGCGGGAGGGCAGCGCGGCAAAGTAGCAGGCGACAGGGCGACGACCATCCCCTGCGCGGCTGCCGGCAGGACGCCTCCTGTTGTACCGTAGGGCCGAAACCCTGCTGACTTCGATGAGGAGCCTGCAAATGATCTTTCGCCAGCTGTTCGAACCCATCTCCAGCACCTACACCTACCTGCTCGGCTGCGAGGAAACCGGACAGGCCGTGCTGATCGACCCGGTGCTGCCGGCCTGGCAGCGCGACCTGGAAGAACTGCGCCGGCTGGGGCTCACGCTTGCCTACACCCTCGATACGCACATCCACGCCGACCACATCACCGCCGCGCGCAAGCTGCGCGAGGAGGTCGGCAGCCGCATCGCGCACCCGGCCATCGACGGCCTGCCCTGCGTGGATGTCGGCGTGGAGGAGGGTGTGCCGCTGCGCATCGGAAGCGTGCGCGTCGAGCCGATCTTCACGCCTGGCCACACCGACGGCCACCACGCCTATCGGATCGGCGACCGCGTGCTCACCGGCGACGCGCTGCTGATCGAGGGCTGCGGGCGCACCGACTTCCAGAACGGCGATGCGCGCGCCCTGTACCACAGCGTGCGCGGCAAGCTGTTCGCGCTGCCCGACGACACGCTGGTGTATCCCGGCCACGACTACAAGGCGCGGCGCGTGTCCTCGATCGCGCAGGAAAAGGCGCGCAACCCTCGCCTGGGCGGCGAGCAGAGTCTCGAGGCCTTCGAGCGGCTGATGGCCGAACTCGGGCTTGCCTACCCGAAGTTCATCGATTACGCGGTTCCGGGCAACCGCGCCTGCGGCCAGTGCCCGGGC
>DMCZ01000239.1:7008-8939 GCA_003446655.1 Thauera sp.
GGAGATGTGAATAAGAGACAGCCCCTCGCCTGGGCGGCGAGCAGAGTCTCGAGGCCTTCGAGCGGCTGATGGCCGAACTCGGGCTTGCCTACCCGAAGTTCATCGATTACGCGGTTCCGGGCAACCGCGCCTGCGGCCAGTGCCCGGGCGGTGTGCCCGAAGACCTGAAGCAGTACTGCGATCAGATCGGCGAGAGCCTGCAAGGCTGAGGCCCGCCAACCGCGCCTTCGTGGGTGCCGGCGTTGTCGATGCTCGCCCGAGGGTGCGAGGTCAGACCTCGCCGGCCGCGAGTTGGCGGCGGATCTCCAGGAGTTTCTCGCGCCGCGCCGGGCTGGTCTCCGGATAGTGCATGTCGAGCGTAGCCAGCGTGTCGACCAGGATCTGCGAAATGATGAGGCGCGCGTTCTTCTTGTCGTCGGCGGGCACCGCGTACCATGGGCACTCGGGCGTGCTGGTGGCGGCGAGGCAGTCGGCGTAGGCCGCCATGTACTTGTCCCAGTGCTGGCGCTGCTCGATGTCGCCTTCGTCGAACTTCCAGTTCTTGTCCTCCTCGTCGATGCGCGCGATCAGGCGGTCGCGCTGTTCGTCCTTCGACAGGTGCAGGAAGATCTTGACGATGCGGGTACCGTTGCGGTGCAGGTGGGCCTCGGCGTCGGCGATCGAACGCAGGCGCTCGCTCCAGAAATCCTTTGCCGCCAGGGTCTCGTCCGGCAGCTTCTGCGCTTTCAGGATCTCGGGCAGCACGCGCACGATCAGCACCTCCTCGTAGTACGAACGGTTGAAGATGCCGATGCGGCCGCGCTCGGGCAGCGCGACGTGGGTGCGCCACAGGAAGTCGTGGTCGAGCTCGGTGGCGCTCGGGTGCTTGAAACTGAACACCTGGCAGCCCTGCGGATTGACCCCCGACATGACGTGGCGGATGGCGCCGTCCTTGCCCGCGGCGTCCATGGCCTGGAAGATCACCAGCAGCGAATAGCGGTCGTGGGCGTAGAGCATTTCCTGCAATTCGGACAGGCGCTTGGTGCCGGCCTCGAGCATGTCCTTGTAGTCGCTCTTCGAGTCGTAGAACGGGGCAACCTGCGTCGGCCAGTCCGCAAGATCCAGCTTCTTGCCGCCCCTGATGCGGAAATCCGCAATGTCGATCGGTTCGGGTTTGCTCATCGTGCGCTCCGCTTGGTGTCGGGTTGAAGGCTGTTCAGGCTGGGCCGGCGTGTCGCTCGATCAAAGCAGCAGCACGGTCGCCAGCCCGAGGAAGGCGAAGAAGCCGACCACGTCGGTCACGGTGGTGAGGATCACGCTGCCGGCGAGCGCAGGGTCGATGCCCATGCGCTCGAGGATGAGCGGGATGGCCAGCCCGGCGAGCGCGGCGCACAGCAGGTTCAGCAGGATCGCCGCCGCGATCACGCCGCCGATGCCCCAGTCGCCGAACCACACGACCGCCAGCACGGCCACCACCGCGGCCCACAGCAGGCCGTTGAGGATCGAGACGCCGATCTCGCGGCTGAGCAGCACGCGCACGTTGCCCTTCTGCACCTGGCGGAGGGCGAGGCCGCGGATGACCAGGGTGAGCGTCTGGCTGCCGGCGATGCCGCCCATGCTGGCGACGATCGGCATCAGCACCGCGAGCGCGACGAGCTGCTCCAGGGTGCCCTGGAACTGGCCGATCACCCAGGCGGCGAGAAAGGCGGTGAGCAGGTTGATGCCCAGCCAGACCGCGCGCCGGCGCGAGCTCACCAGCACCGGGGCGAACATGTCGGCCTCGTCGTCCAGGCCGGCCATCTGCATCACCGTGCGGTCGGAGTCCTCGCGGATCAGGTCGACCACGTCGTCGACGGTGATGCGGCCGATCAGCCGCCCCGCATCATCGACCACCGGCGCCGACATCAGGTCGAGGTCCTGGAACAGGCGGGCGACCTCGCGGCTGTCGGTGC
>DMCZ01000052.1:0-1972 GCA_003446655.1 Thauera sp.
GCGAAGATCTCCTGCAGGCCGAAGCCGAGGCCCACCGACAGCGCGGCGACCAGCCACTGCAGCTTGTCCCAGCTCACCCCGAGCGTGCCCAGGGTGGCGACGATGCCGGCGGCGACGATCACGTACGACAGCAGCGTGGTGATCGCGTAGGCGCTGCCCTGCGCGAGCTTGAGCCGTGACAGCACCAGCACCTCGAGCAGGCCGGGCAGGTTGGCGGCGAGCATGAAGGCGATGGCGGCGATCACCAGTGCGCCGATCACATCCGCGAGGCTGATCGGCACCACGCCGGCGGCGTCGCCGGTGCCGCTGGCGTATTCGTAGAGCGTGATGTTGTCGAGGTAGGCGAACACGGTGATGAGGTCGGCCCACACCCAGTACAGCGCGACCAGCAGGCTGCTGAGCAGGCCGAGGTGGAGCAGGCGCAGCGACTGCTGGTTGATCTTGGCGACGTCGAGCACCGGCGCCTCGAAGGTGGTCTCGGTGTCGGCGCCCGGCTTGCCCTCGCGCTCGGCGGCCTCGCGGCGGGCGACCGCGCGCTGGTAGTCGATGCGGCGCGCGGCCACTGCCAGCGCGCGCACCAGGGTGGCCTCGAGCAGGCGCCACAGGATGAGCAGGAACAGGGTGTCGATCAGGCGCCCGGTGAGCTTGAGCGCAGTGTAGTAGTAGCCCATCAGCAGCGCGCCGATCAGCGTCAGCGGCATCAGCGCGAGCGCGAGGCCGATCATCACCCTCAGCGGCGAGGGACGCGCGTCCTGCGACCTGTGCACCAGCAGGCGGGCCATCAGCCAGGCCATGGTGGCATAGCCGGCAAGCAGCGTCAGGATGCCCAGCACGTCATTGGCCAGCACCTCGGGCTGGCGTTCGGCGAGGGTGACGATGGCGACCACCGCGAGCACGACCAGCCCCAGCCGGCGCAGCTGGCGATGCAGTGCGCGCACCTGCTCGGCCGGCCACTGGAAGTGGCGCTCGGCGACGCCGCCCGGCACCATCACCCGGTAGGCGGTGTAGAACACCAGCCAGGCCTGCGCCATCTGCATCAATGCCGCGCCGAGCGCGGCGTTCTGGCCGCGGGCGTCCATCTGCAGGGCAAGGCCGCCGAGCGCCAGCAGCAGGCTCACCGGCAGCGCGAGCAGCAGGTTGAACAGGATCGCGAGCGGCGTGTGCAGCTGGCTGTCGCGGCGCACGTAGCCGATGTCGGCGTGCAGGCGCTCGAGCTTGTCGCGCAGCCACCGGCGGCGGCTCAGCAACGCGAGGCTGATCAGCAGCACCGGCAGGAACAGGAAGGGGCGCGCCTGCAGGCCGGCCCACAGCTCCATCGTCGCCGACTGCCACGGAATCGCGGCCAGCTGCTTGCTCAGCTGCACCGGCGCCGCCTGCAGCCAGGCGAGGTCGAGCGGGCGGTTGCTCGGGATCCAGAACATCTGCTCGTCGAGGGTGGCGCGCAGGCGGTCGGCGTTGGCCTGCAGCTGGCGTTCGTTGAGCTGCAGCGTGATCGATTCGTTGAGCAGGCTGTTGAGCTCGCGGTTCAGGCGCTCGAGCAGCTCGGCGCGGGTGGTGAGCAGCGCCTCCAGGGGCGCCCGCAGCGAGGGGTCGGCCTGCTCCGTGGGCGCCTCGGCGAGCAGGCGGTCGGCGACGGCGGCGGGCCGGGCGAGCTGCTCCCGCTGCTTGTTGACCTCGAACTGGTAGAGGCGGATGTCGGCGATCTGGTCGGCGAGGCGGGAGTCGATCGCAGGCTGAGGCAGTGCGCGCTTCTGTTCGACCAGGATGCGCGACAGCAGCACGCTGCCCTGCAGCACGTCGATCTGCTCGTCGAGCACCGTGCTGCTGCGGTTGAGCGCGTCGAGCTGCTGGCGCACGCCGAGGTTGCGCTGGGTGAGACTGTTCAGTTGCTCGGTCGTACGCAGAAGGTGTTCCGAAAGCTGCTGGTTGGTGGCGGTCTCGCGGGCCAGCAGGCTGCCGATCGCGGTGGCGC